>JBEKTC010000103.1:0-12937 GCA_049516475.1 Candidatus Korobacteraceae bacterium
CCCAGCACATTCACAGCGGTTCGACCCATGTCGAGCAACTGGTCAACGCCTAGCAGCAGAAACACCGGCTCAGTCGGCAGCCCGGTGGAACTTGCCGTTGCCAGCAGGATGACCAGCGCGGCTCGCGAAACTCCAGCCACGCCTTTGCTGGTCAGCATCAGCGTCAACATGATCATCAACTGCTGCCCCAGCGACAGATGAATGCCGGAGACCTGCGCGACGAAGATCGCGGCGACAGAAAGATAGAGCGAGCTGCCAGTCAGGTTAAAGCTGTAGCCGGTGGGAATGACGAACGCGACGATCTGGCGCGGCACGCCTATGGCTTCCATCGCTTCCATGGCTCGCGGCAGCGCCGCCTCGGAGCTTGCCGTACCGAAGGCGATTGTGACCGGCTCGGCTACAGCTTTGATGAATGCCCGTAGCGGCACCCGGAACATCAACGCGATCGGCAACAGAACGCCGAGGATGAAAACGATCAGCGTCGCATAAAGCGTGAGCAACAACTTCAGCAGGCTGCCAAGCACGCCGAGCCCGGTGTGTCCCACAGTGTAGGCCACGGCTGCGCCAACGCCGAGCGGCGCCATGTACATCACGATATTGGTGAACTTGAACATTACCTCGCTCAGGCTCTCGCAGAAGGCCAGCATGGGCCGCCGTTTGGCCTCGCTCAACATGGCCAGCGCAACTGCAAAGATCAGGCTAAAGACCACCACCTGCAGCACTGCGCCATCGGCCACAGCCTTGGCAATGTTCTCCGGAAACACGTGCAGGATAGTGTCTTCCGCGCTCAGCTTGCTAACGGAGCTGGTATCGGCCGTGGTCGGCGCGGGAAGTTGAACACCGACGCCGGCCTTGCTCAGGTTGATGGCCCCGAGCCCGAGGAAGATTGCGATGGTCGTGACTACTTCAAAAAAGATGATCGAGCGGAGGCCGAGCCGGCCGACCTGGCGCAAGTTGGAGTGTCCGGCGATGCCGACTACCAGCGTTCCGAACAGCAGCGGCGCGATGATGGTCTTGATCAGCCGCAGGAAGATGAGCGCGAGAACGCGCAGGTGGACGGCGACATTGGGAAAATCGTGCCCAATCTCCGCGCCCAGCAGCATGGCAATGAAGATCCACGCGGTGAGCGTGCGGCGCAAGCATCCATAAATGACGAGGGCGGCCAGCGCAATCCAGCGCAGAGCGGGAAAGAGCATCGCCGTTGCTTGTCCGTCGAAGCGCGAGCACATCAGCGCCGCGACCGCGGCAATGGCGGCGATCACAAGCGCGATGTTCTGGCGGCGGTTGGTCATTAACTCCAGCGTTTATCCCCGCTGTCATCCTGAGCGAAGCGCCCGCCGAGTTTTTCCAACCCGCGATGTTGCGCGTTGGTCGGGCGCGCAGTCGAAGGACCTGCTTTCCGGCAGCTCTCGCGTAACCCTAGAAAAAACAGGTCCCTCGACTTCGCTCGGGATGACACCTTTTCTTCCATGATGGATGGCACGCACCATTCACCGCAGCAAATCTTCCAGCTCCACGCCGCGGTCGGTGCGCTCGTCGCGATACTTGATGATTACCGGCGTGTACAGTGACAGTCCCCAGTCCACAGTTTTGCCCTTGGTGATGGAGCGCGCGCCGGGCACAACGACCGCGTCCTCCGGAACGCGAAGTCCTTCGGTTGCGGTGGCACGATAGATCTCGCCCTTCACGGTATCAAACAGCGGCGTGGATCGCGTCAGAATCACTCCGGCTCCCAGCACCGCACGCGCGCCCACCTGCGTTCCTTCATACACGCCACAATTGCCGCCGATCAGCACGTCGTCTTCAATGATGACCGGCGATGCGTTGATCGGCTCCAGCACGCCGCCTACTTGCGCCGCGGCGCTGATGTGGACTCGCTTCCCCACCTGCGCGCACGAGCCTACCAGTGCGTGCGAATCGACCATCGTGCCTTCGTCAACATACGCGCCCACGTTGATGAACATCGGCGGCATGCAGACCACTGACTTTGCAACATAAGCCCCGCTGCGTACCGACGAGCCGCCGGGAATGACGCGTATCTCTTCGCGGGCGGCGAAGTGACGCGTCGGATAGGTGCCCTTGTCGACGAACGAGAGCACATGGCGATCGCCGCTCTCCACCAGCTTGCCGATGCGGAAGCCAAGCAGGATTCCCTGCTTCACCCACGCGTTAGTTTGCCAATGACCGTCGATCTTTTCCGCCGCTCGAATCTCGCCTGCGGTCAGCGCATCGCGGAAGCGCACGAAAACTTCGAATGCCTTGGGATCATGCGATGCGTCCGCGCCCATCGCGTACAGCCGCTCGATTTCAGGCTGGAGTTCATGCATGGCGGGCAGTATAACTGGTCGTTGGGCAAGACTGCAGCTAGAGTGTGTGATAAGGATGGTCGCGGGTGACGCTTTGTGTCAGGGCACGACTTCAGTCGTGCCGACACTACAGCCCAAGGTAGCGGCTTTAGCCGCTGAAGACAGGGGCTGAAGCCCGAGTCTTTTTTGTGCGCCTGTTCGGCACGACTAAAGTCGTGCCCTGATACAAGGCCAACTACGAAGCACATTTAGTTCTAGCTCGAACACAAATCGGAGTCGGCGGCACAAATTGAGGTCCCTCTAAAGAATCACATGCGAATTGACGCTATCACCCTCCGCGAGCTGAAAATCCCCCTCGTCCACTTTTTTGAGACGAGCTTCGGACGCACGTACACGCGTCGCGTTCTGCTGGTCACATTGCATAGTGATGGCCTTGAGGGCTGGGGCGAGTGTGTTGCCGGCGAGAATCCTTACTACAGCGAGGAGTACATCGACGGCGCGTGGGATGTCATCGTGCGCTACCTCGGCCCGGCGCTGTTGGGCAAGACGCTGCAATCCGGGCGCGAGGTTCCCGCGCTGCTGGCACCGGTGCGCGAGCATCGCATGGCCAAAGCCGCTCTGGAGAATGCCGCGTGGGATGCCGAGGCGCAGGAAAAAGGCATTCCGCTGTGGAAGCTGCTCGGCGGCACACGCGGCGAAATCGCCTGCGGCGTCAGCATTGGCATTCAGGACTCGCACGAACAGCTGTTGCGGAAAGTCGAGACTGAGCTGGCGGCTGGTTATCAGCGGATCAAGATCAAGGTCAAGCCGGGCTGGGATGTCGAAGTGCTGGAGAAGATCCGGGCGCGATGGCCCGACATTCTTCTGAGCTGCGACGCAAATTCTGCCTACACGCTGGCCGACGAGCAGCATCTGAAGACCTTCGACACCTTCAAGCTGTTGATGATTGAGCAACCGCTGTGGAGCGACGACTTCTATTTCCACGCGCGCTTGCAGAAGCAATTGCAGACGGCGCTCTGTCTGGACGAAGCGATTCGCAGCGCCCGCGATGCCGAAGCCTCACTGGAGTTGGGCGCATGCCGCATCGTCAACGTCAAAGTCGGGCGCGTCGGCGGCTTTTCCGAAGCGCTCGCCATTCATGATGTTGCGCAGCGCTTCGGCGTTCCCGTGTGGTGCGGAGGGATGCTGGAGTCCGGAATTGGCCGCTCCCACAATGTGGCACTTTCTACTCTGGCTAATTTCAAGTTGCCAGGAGATGTGTCGGCGTCAAAGCGCTACTGGAAAGAGGACATCATCGAGCCCGAAGTCGAAGTCTCAGCCGAGGGAACAATCACGGTCACCGACCAGCCGGGCCGCGGATATGAGCTGAGGAAAGACCTGATCGAGGCATTGACGGTGCGAAAGGAAGAGCTAAGGTAGGGACTCATCGGGCCTTGAAGGGGCATGGCTTTAGCGGCACGCCTGAACAGGCTGCTAAAAAAGTCGATCTGACGCCTGGCTCGGGTAGTGCGGACCTTTAGGTCCGCGTTGGCGCTGTCAGCACGATTCGGCTTTAGCCGCTGAGGTACTTCCTTCCAACCCGCTAGAAGAGCGGGGTTTCGCGATTTCCCGGAAAGTACCTCAGAGCCTAAAGGCTGCTTGAATGGTTAGCGCCCGACGCGGCGCTGAAGCGCCGCACTACCCGAACCGGCCCTGTGCTTCGATTTTTTCAGCAGCCCGTGAAGGCCTGCCCTTTCAAACCCAACCTTCAAGCTACTTGTGATTGTTCTGCGCCTGATTCACTGCGCTGCCGTTTGCCGCGACTACATCGGTGCTCTTGTGCAGAAGATCGAGGGCCTGAGCGGTGGTCAGGTTGGAGGGCACGGGGCGAAAATCAGTCATGGTCTCCGTTGACCAAATCGTCAGCGACTTCACCAGCAGGATCTTGCCATAGAATTGCAGGGTTTCCTGTACCTCTTCCCAATCGCCGCCGCCGACGTCCTGCTGCACAATGATGAACTTGCCACCCTTATACAGTTTGCCCAAAATTCCCCAGCCGAAGTCGACGTCCTTAAAGAGCGTTCCGTCGATCTTGGCGATACGCATGGCCTTGCGATCGATGATCATGTCGCCTTCCATTCCGAGGTACACCATGGTCTCGTGGTTCGGCGGATTGAAGCCAGGATTGGGCCGGAACTTCAAGTGAACCAGTTCCTCACCGTTAGGGCCGTGGTCGGTGCCGGCGTAGGTATAGAGAAAGGCGTCAGGAAGGCTGGTCAACATCTCCTCGGAGCGTTTATCGTCAGCAGCGCTGGCCTCGCTCCGCTTCCGCCGCGCGTCCGGATTATTTGCGAACTTCTGAAGCTTTTCGTCTTCCTTCTGGCGCTCTTCAGCGGTCAGCGGATGGCCATTGATCAGCAATGTGCTGGACAATCCGCCCTGTGGAGTGCGAAGAAATTCTTTCGCGATGGAATGGTCTTTGTATTCGGTAGTGTCCTTGAACATGCAGTAATACTGCACGTCACTGGCCTTGATCTCGTTCCGCGACGCGCGCCGCACCAACTCGAGCGGATCAATCTCTGGTCTTTGCTGCGCGGAAGCAACGGCTTGCTGCGTGGGAACTGGTTTTTGCTGCGCGGAGATGATCCCATTAGCCAGAAGGACGGCCAATGTTGCCGCCAAGACCCACGAGATACTATTGCGACGTGATTCCACAAAATCCCTTCGGAGTTTAACTTGCCATTTAGTTAGACGCGTGGAACGCGCTATTCGTCGCTTTTCTGAAGATCGTTTTCGGCCGGACGCCACTGGCTGGGCGCTGCATTTCTTGAAGCCACGCAGAGACAATGCTACCGGAAGGCTGGCCTTTGCAAGGTGCGATGAATATCACTTAGAGGGAGTAGAAATCGTCACGGCGGCTTGCTGATCGGCTAGGCGAGCCTTGACAGGTTACGAGAAAGTTCGTGTCGTCGTGCGTTGATGGGGCGCGGCTTCAGTTGCGCCTTGCTACTATCGGGAGAAGGCCGTCAGAAGAGCGCTTGCCGGCAGTCTGGCGGAAACTGCAACGACTATGCAACGCAAGGTCATTTCCGAGCTGCTTGACCAGGACCTGGGAACGCCCGCGGAAGTGGCATCGTCGTTGACCGACCTGCGTCACATCAACCTCTGGTTCGGCGGCACGCGGACAACTATTGCACTATTGCGGCGCATCGCTGCTGAGTCCGATTGTCGCAAGCTATCGCTGCTGGAGGTCGCAGCCGGTGCCGGGGACGTTCCGCTGGCCGCGCAACGCGCCCTCGCCGGCGATGGAACGGAGCTTCGCGTGACGCTGCTGGATCGCATACCGTCGCATCTGCCAGCCGACGGCGTGGCTTCCGTCTGCGGCGATGCGCTCCATCTGCCCTTTCGCGACGATGCTTTCGACGTGGTGAGCTGCTCTCTGTTCGCACATCACTTAGATCCTGACTCGCTGCGCCTGTTTGCCGGCGAAGGGCTGCGCGTGTGCCGGCGCGCGCTCCTGATTAACGATTTGATTCGCAGTCGCCTGCATCTGTGGATGGTCTATGCAGGCTTACCGCTCTTTCACAGCCGCATCACCTGGCATGACGCGCCGGCGTCCGTGCAAAACGCGTACACGATCCACGAAATGAGAAGGCTGCTGGAAGGACTGCCCGCACGGCGCATTACAGCTTCCCGGCATTATCTCTATCGAATGGGAGTGTTGGTGTGGAAAGAGAGCAATTAGCAATTAGTAATTAGTAATAAGCAACACCTATGCTGTAATTGCGGGCAATCGTAGTTGATCGCACGTGAACGTTGGGCTTTTTGGCCCCATTGTATGCTGCCTTGGCCAAAGCTAGTTGCTAATTGCTAGTTGCTAATTGCTAACTAACAACCAATTCGATCTCGCAATCATTGGCGGCGGCCCGGCGGGAAGCTCTGCTGCCATTGCGGCCGCGCGCCTGGGGGCAAGCGTTGTTCTGCTCGAGGCTCGGAACTTCCCACGTCACAAAGTGTGCGGAGAATTCGTATCAGCCGAGGCGCTGGATGTGCTTGCCGGCCTGCTGCAGGACGTGCCTGCAGGCCGGGCGCTCCTCGACGCTTCGCCCGCTATTCAGCGCACACGCCTATTCTTGGGCACGCGAATGATCGAAGCCCCGGTGTCGCCACCGGCGCTCAGCATCACTCGCTACGATCTCGACGCTCAACTTTGGATGGCCGCACAAGCCGGCGGTGTTGAAACCCGGAGCAACTGCGAGGTCACAGCCGCTGAAGGCAGCGGACCATTTAGGCTGACGACCTCTTGTGGAAACTTTTCCGCAAAAGCGCTGATCATCGCGGCAGGCCGGTGGTCACAATTCACGTCCGACCGGACCGTTCCAGCTGGCCCCAGGTGGATTGGGGTGAAGGCTCATTTTCGCGAACCTAATCCCGATCCCTCAACCGACCTTTATTTTTTCGGGAATGGATATTGCGGCGTTCAACCGGTGGCGCAAGACGTAATCAATGCCTGCGCCATGGTGCGCTCTGACCGCGGCACGTCGCTGCAGGAAGTGTTCACGCTACACGCGAAGCTGGCGGAACGAGCGGCCGGTTGGACTTCGGTGAGCCAACCGGTCAGCACCGCTCCATTGATTTATCGCAGCCGACAGCCGGTGCGCGGCAATATCATGTTTGCAGGCGATGCCGCTGCCTTCATCGATCCCTTCGTCGGCGACGGCATCTCCATCGCACTGCGCAGCGGGCAACTGGCGGCGCAATGTGCAGGCAAGTTTCTTTCGGGCGAAATTGAATTAGGTGAAGCGGGGGCGCTATATCAGAACAAGTACTCACGGCAATTCGCACCGTTATTGTCGGCTGCGGCGCGAGTGCGCTCGCTGCTGTCGCTGCCCGTTCTCGCCCAGGCCGCCGCATTCGAACTGCTGCGCCTCCCGGGCGTGATGCCGTTCGTGATTCGCAAGACGAGAAGGGCCGCAGAGCCGGCAGTTGGTACGCAGCACAAGACCAGAGGCTAGTTTAAATCGAAGTCTACATGCTAAGTGCCGAACTATAGCGGTTCCAGCGTCGGTGTATCGGGGTAGAGCGGACCTTCAGGTCCGCGTCCAGGCTGCGCCCCGACATTTTGGCACGAACAGAGCCCCGTTTGACGCGGCGCTGAAGCGCCGCTCTACCCGAGCTCAGGGATACAGCAATTCGGGAATTGCTCTAGCTTTTCGCCTGCTCTGCCATCACCCGCAGATCCCGCCCGGTCATCTCCTTCGGCTGCGGAACGCCCAGAATCCCTAACATCGTCGGCGCGATGTCTTGCAGTGCGCCATCAGGACGTAGCGTGAAGCGCCGCTGATCACCCTTCAAGTTCGGGATCGTCACGGCATGCTCAGCTGCGACGATGAACGGGACAGGATTGGTTGTGTGCGCGGTCTGCGGGCCGCCGGTCGCAGGATCGATCATCTGCTCGGCATTGCCGTGGTCTGCGGTGACGATCATCGCTCCGCCGCTCTGTCGCAATGCACTATAGACCTGACCCAGACAGCCATCGACCGTCTCGACTGCCGTTATCGTCGGCGGAATCTTGCCTGAGTGTCCCACCATGTCGGCGTTGGCGAAGTTCACCACCATCACGTCAAATGTGTTTTCCCTGATTGCCTTCACCACCGCGTCGGCAATGCCCTGCGCCGACATCTCCGGCTTCAGATCGTAGGTCGCGACTCTGGGCGACGGTACCAGCACGCGATCTTCGCCAGAAAAAGGCTTCTCCACACCGCCATTGAAGAAGTAGGTGACATGGGCGTATTTCTCGGTCTCGGCGACGCGCAGGTTGCGCAGGTTGCGGTCGGCCATTACATTCGCCAGGATGTTGGTCAACGACACCGGTGGCGAGACGACCGGCAGCGTGAAATGTTTGTCGTACTGCGTCATGCAGACGTAAGTCAGATCTTTGGGCGCGCGATTGCGCGGAATCGTGCTGTCAAGATCTTCGGCGCCTTCCAGTTCGCGGCCATCCTGCGGTGTGAAGTGGCTGTTGCGCGCCAGGCACCGCGTGATCTGCCGCGCGCGGTCAGCGCGAAAGTTGAAGTTGAGGCAGACATCGCCATCGCGAATGTTGCCCAGCGGCTCGCCACGCTCGCCGGTCAGCACAAACGGGATGATGAACTCATCAGTAACTCCCCGGTTGTAGGAGTCCTTCACGCCCTGCACCGCGTCGGTGTAACGGCCGCCCTCGGCGTCGCCGTAGACCATCGCATCGAAAGCCTTCTTCTCGCGCTCCCAGCGGCGGTCTCGGTCCATCGCGTAGTAACGCCCACTCACGGTGGCAATCTTGCCGACGCCGTACTCGCGCATCTTCTGCTGCAACTGCTCAATGTAGCCGGCGCCGTTGGTGGGCAGAGTGTCGCGTCCATCCATGAAGCAGTGCACGAAGACGCGCTCCACACCGTTCTGCTTGGCCATGCGCAGCAGCGCGTAGAGATGGTTCTGGTGCGAGTGCACGCCGCCGTCGGAAAGTAGTCCGAAAAGGTGCAGCCGTCGCTCGCCTGCGCGGGCAGCGGTCATCGCGCTAATCAACGCCTGATTCGTGAAGAACTCGCCATTTTCGATCATGAGATCGATCTTGGTGATGTCCATGTAAACTACGCGCCCGGCGCCAATGTTGAGATGCCCGACCTCGCTGTTGCCCATCTGCCCGGTCGGCAGGCCGACGTAGCGGCCGCTGGTGTGGATGAGCGTGTTGGGATATTCGGCGAGCAGGCGATCGTAGTTAGGTTTGCGCGCCAGCGAGATGGCGTTAGCAGCGGACGGCGGAGCATAACCCCAGCCATCGAGGATGATGAGGATGAGCGGACGCGGAGGAGTCACAAGTATGCGTTCCCGTTTAGTTTCAGGTCCGATTAGTGCCCGAAAAGCTCGCGCTCCAAATCGGTGCGAGGCAATTCCAAATAAGCCGCAACCTCGGAAAGGATGCGAACCAGAGTACCAAGTCTAAGCTCTTTGTGCGCGGGAACTGTGACGTGATGTTGAGTACTACGAATTGTGGACGTGAGGCGATATGGCTGCCCCCCTGCCGAGTGGCCTCATATCCGTAGCGACGAAGGAGCTTTGCAAGTTCTGAACCGCTGAGGTCGCGCGGCAATTTCAAGCGCTGATAACCTCGTCGTGAACGAAGTGAAGTCGGATCACGGCAGGGGCCGCACCTTCGTAGAAATAACAACGGACCGCGTCGCGCACCATCTCTCGAAGCTCGTCCACGGAGTCAGCCTGCGTGAAGATGGCATGACCCAGAGCGTGCGCTTCGTAGCCGCCTTCGGGCGACTCCTCGACTGCAAAAATGATTTCGGACTCGCTCATTGATTCCCGATTATAACAACCGCTGGCAGCCCCCAATGACGGCGGAACCGCAGATCCCTCCAGTCGGACTGAAGTCCTCGGTCGGGATGACAATTCCACCAGATGGCAGCATCTGACGGAGTCAAAGGCGCGCCGGCTGCAAGACTAGGAACTAGTCCCCACCCCTAACCTCCAATCCCCAGCGCCTATTATTCTTTTGCCTTCTTCCCCAGCTCGCCGTGATAATTCAGTGCCTTCAATCCCAGGAACCTTGCTGCCGGGCCGAGCTCTTCTTCGATGCGCAACAACTGGTTGTACTTGGCGATGCGGTCGCTACGCGAGGCCGAGCCGGTCTTGATCTGCCCAGCGCCAGTGGCGACAGCGAAGTCGGCGATGAACGAATCTTCAGTCTCGCCCGAGCGATGCGAGATAACAGTGGTGTAACCGTTCTGGCGCGCGAGGTTGATGGTGTCAAGGGTCTCGCTTACCGAACCAATCTGATTCAGCTTGATCAGGATCGAGTTCGCCACGCCTGCGTCAATCCCGCGCTGGAAGATGTCGATGTTGGTAACGAAGATGTCGTCGCCGACAAGTTGGATTTTGCCGCCGAGCTCGTCCGTCTGCAGCTTCCAGCCGTCCCAATCGTCTTCGGCAAAGGCATCTTCGAGAGAAACGATCGGATATTGCCGCACCCAGTCAGCCCAGAACTTCACCATGTCCTCGCTGGAGTGTTCGCTCTTGTCGGACTTCTTGAAGACGTACTTCTTCTTCGCGCTGTCGTAGAACTCGCTGGCTGCGGGGTCGAGCGCAATCGCAATCTGCTCGCCCGGCTTGTAGCCGGCTTGCGTGATCGCTTCCAGTATCACCTCGATGGCTTCGACATTCGACTTGAGCGAAGGTGCAAACCCGCCTTCGTCGCCGACCGAGGTGTTGTAGCCGCGCTTCTTCAGCACGCCCTTCAGCACATGAAAGGTCTCGACACCCCAGCGCAGCGCCTCGCTGAACGACGTCGCGCCCACCGGCATCACCATGAATTCCTGGAAGTCGACGTTGTTATCGGCGTGCGCACCGCCGTTCAGGATGTTCATCATCGGCGTGGGCAGCAGGCTGGCGGTGAATCCGCCGAGATACTGATACAGCTCGATGCCGAGATGGTCCGCCATGGCGCGGGCCGCGGCCATGGAGACGGCCAGGATCGCATTTGCGCCCAGCTTGCTTTTTGTGGGAGTGCCGTCGAGGGCAAGCATGGCATTGTCGAGTTCACGCTGCTCGCTGGCGTCGATACCTTCGAGTTCGGGGGCGATGACTTCGTTGATGTTGTTCACCGCTTTGAGCACGCCTTTGCCCGCGTAGCGGCCCTTATCGCCGTCGCGCAGTTCCAGGGCTTCATGTTCGCCGGTTGAGGCTCCACTGGGGACGGCGGCGCGGCCACGGGCTCCGCTGGACAAGATCACGTCAGCTTCAACGGTAGGATTTCCGCGGGAATCAAGAACCTCGCGGCCAAGAATCAGTTCAATGTCAGTCATAAAAGTCCTGCTCTGCCGCCCATGGGATTCGCGAATGCGAGGCGCGAGCGTCATGAAACCAGCTAATTATACGGGAGGCAGCGAGCGGCATCTGTGACGGATGGCCATCCGTTTCCGGACTTTGGACGCCCCCCGTGACCTCGAAAGTCATCCTAAAATTCATATTTCGTGCAGAAAATCGTTTGCAGCGTTGCGGGCGGTTGAGTATGCTCTTTCGGAGTGGTTACTGCACTATAATTGAGGCGTTACCGCTCGACGCCTGTTGGCTGGCGCGGCCGTCTCACGGAGCTTAATAAAATAATGTGGAAGCGGAAAGAAGACGAGTACACCAGTCCCCACGAGTCCGGCATTGCCGGCTCCTCATCCATGCCGGTAACCCCCACCCCTACGCCGTCACGTCCCGCCGAGCCTCTGCGCAGCGATAGTCCGCGAGGCAGCGAGGTCGCCACGATCGGGAAGTCCGTCGTGGTGAAGGGCGAGCTTTCGGGCAGCGAGGATTTGATTGTGGACGGCGAGGTGGAAGGCTCGGTCACCCTGCGTGGCCAGAGTCTGACGGTAGGCCCGAACGGCCGCGTGCGCGCCCATATTGAAGCGCGGAATGTGATTGTGCATGGCCGGGTGGACGGCGATATTCATGCCACCGAGCGGGTTGAGCTGCGCAAGAGCGCTTCCCTCACCGGCGACATTTCAACCGCACGCATCTCCATCGAAGACGGGGCGTTCTTCAAGGGCGGCATTGATATTCAGAAGCCGGAGGCCGCTCCCAGGATCGAGGCCAAGCCGCAAGCTTCGGTCACCACAGCTCCGGTCGCCGCACCGATTTCAACCCAGGGATCGCTGCTGGAGTCCAAGAAGCTGTAACGCAAGATCACCGCGGCATGGCGTGCTGTCTTCTCCGGCAGGTGCGCCAGCCGTGCTCTCTCCAGAGAGATTGCCGCTTCGGCGGTCAGCCCCTACAATGGTGCCTTGTGGCCCCAGGCATCTTTCATAAATTATTCGGCTTTGGCCGGCAGTCAGAGGACGAGGACGCCGTCCCTGGCCAGAAGATAAGTCGTCGCTCCACCGGTTTCGGCGAGTTCATTCGCGCCATCTCGCGCGAGGAGGGGCTGAAGATCCTGGATCTAGGCTCAACCTCGCCTGCCAATATCACCTTTATGACGGGACTTGGACACCGCTTCCATCAGGAAGATGTTTTGCGTCTGTCCAGCGACAAATCGCTGCTGGTTCCCAAAGATGATGGAGGCTCGGTCATCGATGAGGAGCGGTTTCTGCGCGAGAACCTGTGTTTTTCTCGCGAGGAATTCGATGCCGTGATGTTCTGGGACCTCGCCGATTTCCTGGCGGAGCCGCTGGTGAAGCCGGTGATTGAGCGCATTCAGGTCGCCATGAAGCCGGGAGGCATCATGCTGGCTTTCTTCCACACCAAAGATGCCGGCCCCGAGGCGCCGTTTTACCGTTACAACATCATGTCGAAGGACACTCTGGAGCTGCAACCGGTCCGCGGCTTCCGGCTACAACGCGTCTTTAATAACCGGCACGTCGAAAACCTCTTCCACGAATACGCTTCCAAGAAGTTTTTTCTCGGCCGTGACAACATCCGGGAAGTGCTGGTGATTCGGTGAGCGGAAGAGCAACTAGCTAAGAGCTAAGGGACAGCAGGTCTGTGTCGTGCCTACGGCACTCGGCTCACAATCGAGATGTCTACCCAGCCGTGAACGGCTGGGCTAACGTGTGTCGCGCCTACGGCGCTACTGGCTCGCGGCCCCGAAGCTCGCGGCTTGAAGCTAGTTGCTAGTTGCTAGT
>JBEKTC010000104.1:0-12917 GCA_049516475.1 Candidatus Korobacteraceae bacterium
CCGCAGCCCAAGCTGGACGCAATGTATCGCGAGCTGCAGGACCGGCTTGCGCATCTTCCGGGAGTCCAGCGGGCCGCACTCGCTCTCTATACCCCGCTGCAGGATAACTGGGGAGAAATCGTCATTCGCCAGGGCCAGGGAATGCCGAATGTGAATGACGACCACATCGGCTCCTCCTGGGACCATGTTACCCCTGGATATCTCGAAACCCTGGGTCAGCAGATTCTCCGCGGACGCGGCATTACCGAGCAGGACACGGCTTCAACCCAACCCGTCGCCGTAGTCGACGAGAGTTTTGTGCGCAGATTTTTCAAGCCCGGCGAAGAACCATTAGGCGCACATTTCGGTCTGGACTTGCCGAAATACAGCAGCACCTACGAGATTGTGGGTATTGTGCGTAACGCGAAATATACCGACGCGGCAAACACCGAAGCGCCTCGTCCCATCTTCTTCGTGCCGCTCGCTCAGCGCGTCCACTATGATGAGCCGCTGATGCAGTCGGTTGAAGACGACAGTCACTTCATCGAAGGCGCGGTTTTGCAATTGCACGGGAGCACGGCCGGGCTGGAGCCGCAAGTGCGCAGCGTGCTCAGTGACGTCGATCCTAACCTGACCCTGCTGAAGATTCAGACCCTGCAGGAACAGGTCGATTCGGAATTCGACCAGCAGCGCGCGGTGGCCCAGATGACAGGCATGTTCGGTATTCTCGCGCTGCTGCTAGCCGCAGTCGGCCTGTATGGTGTCACGGCTTACGCCGTCGAGCGGCGCACCAGCGAGATTGGGGTGCGCATGGCCCTGGGCGCAGACCGCAGCAGTGTGATTCGGCTGGTCCTGCGGGGCGCTTTCTTGCAGATTCTCATCGGACTTACCATTGGGATTCCAATTTCTATCGCCTGCTCGCGCCTGATCGCCGCGCAGCTCTATCAGGTCAAGGGGTGGGACCCGGTTGTGCTGGGGGTGTCTATCGCCGCGCTGGGGGTGTGCGCGCTCATCGCCAGCATCATTCCGGCGCGCAGGGCCGCGTCAATTAATCCGGTGAACGCGCTTCGTGCGGAATAGCTGCGCCTGTTCGATTCAACCTCTGCGTCAGAGGTAGTCTCGTACTACTCCCATGGTCAATAATCGTGGGGCGGAACGGGTTCGGCTTTCAAAGAAGGTAGGTCCTCTGTAGGCACGACGAACAGGAAGTGCGCATATCCCACTTGCGCCGCGGGCCGATATCGTTTGGCCAGGTAGACCGACGAAGGATACCATCGATCGACCCCGGTCAGACGGTTGCCATTGACGAGAATACGACCTGCCACAGGCTCCGGCGGATTGAGAATCACATCGGAATTCTTTCTCATAAACTCTTCCACCACATCGGAATCCTGTCCCCAATCTAGATTACTGTCCGCCAAAACCTTGTAGGAAAGACGACGGTCCCGGACCCACTCGTTCATATACGGTATCATCTGGGGATAGTAGCTCGCGACGGAACCAACCAACCACAACACCAAGATAGATAGGATAGCTTTCCTAGTCCGTGACATCGACGAGAAATCGGAAAAGGCTGCCGCAGCAATCACGATCTCAATGGCTAAGGCCGGGAGCATAGTTCTGATTCCAAACTGTGCTCTGCTAAAGGAGAGCCAAAAAAGCAAAACGGTGGCAGCCGCCAGCAACAGGCCTTCTCCAAAAACGAAATCGTCAAGACTGCGGTTCTTCCAGATCCAGGCTAGACCAAAGAGAAATAGAAGCTGAAGCGCAATGGGTTCTTTGTAAAACCATGCGACTACATAATAGGACTTAAACCCGTTGAAGTCTTGGCTATGAGAGTCGCCCAGATTGCCTAGCAGATAGACATTGCCCATGCCATCGCCCGTCTCTTCTCGGTACTTCATCATGTCAAGTCCCTGTAGAAAGGGATACGGAAGAGGAATAGGGATCTGACGAAGGACAGGTGTTTCTTTAACCTCTGTCAACACGGTACTCTGAAAACTATAAGACCCCAGAAACGTAAATGTCCGGTCAAAGGAATACGCAATGTTGATTACGGCGACGAACGATGCGGCTGCGATTGCCGCAAACGCAAGAAGACGTCTAGGTGTTAGAGATTGGTGTCGGCTACGTCTGAGGATCGCAAACACTATAGTGAAGCAAACCACAACATATAAAGAGAGCGCAAAGGGCTTAGTGATTTGTGCCAGTCCCAGAGCCAAGCCGCTCAGGAGCGCATGTCTGACTGTGGGCTGGAGAAGAAATCGGCGAAAGAAAAATAACGATGCAACCACTCCGAGCGCGTGATACATGTCTGTGGTTGCCAGGGTGCCATGCGCGATGAGGTTGGGCGAGAGCATACAAAGAAGACAAGCCGCCAAGGCGGGCCCCGCACCGTAAAGATCATATGCCCACCAACAAACCATTAAGGTCAGAGCCAGGGTTGCCAGGATTGTAGGAAACCGGGAAACTCGAAAACTGCTGAGAGCCGCAGCGAAGGGGAGACGCAAATGGTGTCTCTCAAAAGACAGAGTGATTACCTGGGGCGCAGCGTTCAATGCCGAAATTGGCATCTGGCTGTCATAGTAGCCCCCAAATGAGCGGTCCGGCCGGAGGTGTAGAATGTGCGCGCCGTACCGCAGATGCTTCCCCTCATCCGTAGTGCCGGACATCTTCAACGCGACAAATATATCCAGAAAAGCGGAGAAGGCAATTAATAGAACAACGACAAAGACAAATGACCTTCGATTGATGAACATGGGTTGATTAACATGTGCTGCGCCCCGCGTACTACGTTCCAGGAGCATAAGCCCGGATTTCCAATTTGTCCAAGCCGTGAGCGATTATGCTTCCGCCCCCTTTGGAAAACAACCCATTTCTTTGCTCAAGCGAGGGCCAGTACGGCCCGACCTATGCGGGTACGGGTGCGGCCTATGCCGGCTGCGACACCACAGAGTCACGAATCGGTCCAGCCGCGAGGCACCGGATCTCAGGGGGCAGTGCCGTCGGAGAAGACACTGGGCATAAACACATTTTGCCCGTATTGCGCGATGCCGTTGGCGCAGGAGTTGCCATTCCCCCAGTTCACGTATGCTGCAAGAAGCCCTCTTTAGAAGGGGCACCACGATTCTGTCTCCACTGCTATCCTTAAGGTTTGCACGCGAACCTCTGCGGAAATATCCCGTTATGAATTATGTGCCGATTCACGGTCTGCGGATGATGGCAGTGGAGAGTTGCATACTCCTGGCCGCATTCCTTATCGGACTTGTCAGCCTACGCTTTCTGCCATCGATAGGCCGGCCGAAATGGCTCAACGGGATACTCGCCGCGAATTCGCGGTCTGTGCTGTTTGTCATTGCCCTTGCACTGGTCGGCCGGGCTCTGCTGCTGCCTTTCGTAGGAATTCCAGCACCTCGCATCAACGACGAATACAGCTATTTGCTAATGGCTGACACTTTCTCCCATCACAGGCTTACCAATCCAACCCCTCCGGCATGGCAACATTTTGAAACCTTCCATGTCAACCTGACTCCTACCTATCACTCGAAGTATCCCGTCTCACAGGGGCTCGTTTTGGCTGTTGGGAATATCCTTTTCCATCAGCCGTGGATCGGCGTATACCTAAGCACCGCCGTCTTATGCGGCGCCATCTGTTGGACGCTTCAAGCGTTCGTGCCTCCGGGCTGGGCGCTTGTTGGCGGGTTATTGGCTGTAGTTCGCATCGCTCTTTTCTCATATTGGATGAACTCGTATTGGGGTGGATCCATGGCCGCGCTTGGCGGCGCGCTCGCTCTCGGCTCTGTGACCCGTCTTTTCGAGCCGCAACGAACGGACCGGAACCGTCTGGCACTCGCGTCACTGTTCGCGGTCTCCTTGTTGATTCTGGCTACGTCGCGGCCATACGAAGGCTTCGCATTCTCGATCCCGCTTCTGGTGTACTTCGCCTACAAGGCAGTGCGGGCCGCGCATTGCAGGGAAGGGAAGCTTCGTTTCACGGTAATACCGGTGGCCGTTATCGGAGTGGCTGGCGTGCTGATGATGGGATACTATAATCAGCGCGCAACTGGCAACCCCGTCTTACTACCTCATATTCTGAACGAGCGTACCTATTCCCCACTCCCGTTGTTCCTGTGGCAACGCCCCAAACCCAATCCAACATTTAGGGACCCGGTCTTTGCAAAATTCTTCAAACTCACGGAAGAGGAATATGGGTACCAGAAAACGAAATCGATTTCCGGGCTAATCAGTCTGGTGGGCCCACGATTTCTGTCCGATTGGTTTTTTTACGTCGGGCCGGCTCTAACATTCCCGGTATTTTTGGGCATGATTTCAAGCGCGATCCAACCGCGCATGCGCATCGTGGTGTTTGCCGCGCTGGCGATGGCTCTTGCCCTGGCGCTGTGTATCTATACCATGCCGCACTATGCCGCGCCGGCGGCGGTCGTCGTCTATTTATTTGCAGCGGAAGGGCTACGTTATCTTTGGCAGCAGGGCAGGGAAGGGGAGCAGGCCTTTGTCGTAGCTGTGTGCATGACGGTTGTTGTGGCTTCGCTGACCAGGCAGACTGGAAGTGCTGCCATCAATTCGACCTTCGCCTTTCCCGATACGCGCAAGCTGATCACCCAACAGTTGGAGCGTAAGACGGGTGAGTGTTTGGTTTTGGTTTCCTACGACCTCGAACGCCATTATCCCGGAGACGAACTGGTGCACAACGGAGCGGATTTCGACACAGAAAAGATTCTATGGGCGCGATCCAAGGGCACAGAAAGTGATAGAGAATTGTGCCAGGCGTATCCCAACAGAATGTTCTGGAGCGTGGAAACCGACGACATGCACTTCTCGTTAAGACCTGTCGACCTCTGCAGACACCCTTAACTAAAAGCTTGAAACAAAATCCCACTCCGGCAGCTTAGCGGTGCTCATTGCAGTTTCGCGTGCTCTACTTTCGCTTCCTTCAGGATTCGGATGTCGGGATCAGAGTCTTTCCAGAGGGTGAAGAAGCCTCTACCATCGCGGGCCAGATGTCGTTTGCTGCCCAGCTTGCCCCGGTCCGCTGGAGTAGGACCTGCCTGCAGCCCCCCCAGAAATTGCCCTTATTGAGCTGCCGTCTACGACTGCCCGCGACCAGTCGATCCGGCCAAGTACCGGTCGGATGTAAGAGACAGCTCCAACTATCCTGTCGAAATCGTCTTCTTACCCGTTACGGCTATTTTCCTAGCGACCCGAGGGCTATTTCGGTCGGGATTTGGCGGCATATGAGCGTATTTGACCAGACATAGCATGCAGTGTCGTCTAGGCTTGCGGAGAGTTAGTGAGGTGTGGCAGGCAGTGCACCCGGTAGATAATCATCTGACTGCCGAGCCCTTTTTCGGGAGGAATAACCGACCCTGGTTAACGGCTCGATCAGGCCAACCACATTAGGCCCCTTATTTGTAGACGTCAGTTTTGATCAAAATTATCAGGTGGCGGCCTGCATTGCTGTAAAGCTCGCGTCGCGGACTGCCGAAGTAACTCTCGGAGTGGGTGCTCTCCAAGAGGCGCTCACCGCAAATAACAAAATCTGGACACAAGGTGGATCGCCCCATGTCGGATACCAGCATTTCAGCGATTGAAAACCGTACCCTTCGTTCCATATACCGAAACGGAAAAATAGTTCCGTTTCTCGTTCTAGCTCTGCTGCAAGCTGGGGACCTGTTCTCCACCCGAATGGCCCTGACAATACCTGGAGTTATGGAACTCAACCCGTTGGTGCGCGAGTTGGGCCTGTGGCCCGCGAAGTTGCTCGTGCTCGGATTTATTGCGCTGCTCGTTTATCGGACGAAGAGTCGGAGACGGCTGTGGGCGGCGTGCGGAGTCTACGCTCTCATCGTCGCCTCCAATATTCTAGTGTTCGTCACTCATGCCTGACCTCCGCCCTAGCTCGTCGTGAACAGGATCGCCTGACGGGCCATCAGACACCTTCATTAGACTTTAGGTCCGACTCGGTTTGAGCTTCACCCACCGTCACGCCGTTACTGCAGCGCCATGGATTTTCGTCTCAGACGGGCGTCTACTTTGCCCTTTCCGGCGGACACGTACTTTACCCTGCCACGTTCCGAAGCCGTTCTTAGTCAGGTTGAACGTGTGTTCACCTCGGCTATACGGAAAGTTATCTAGGTGGTGTGATGCTGGTTTTTCGTTGCAGATTTGCACCCACCCTATGCTTGCCGGGGGACGCCCGGATTTTACCTTGCCAAGTTCCGACATCCTTCTTACTTAGGACGATCGTGTGTTCACCTGGGGAGACCGCAAGTGAATAGGGTGTCTGACCGACGAGCTCACCATCCATCAAAATATCAGCGCCCGTCGGACTCGACCAAAACTCCAATACCGCCTCTGATGCTGACTCCTGGCGCGCAGTTTCGGATGTCTTGGGCGCAGGTGTTCCGGGCGGAGCAGGCCCAAAATCCAAGGCCAGCGTCTTCTGTTCCAAGTAGGCGCCGACTTGGTGCGTGCCTCCATCCACCTGCATTCTGCGCTGCCAGGAGCCGAAGTCTTGCTTGTGTAGCGCGATCGTATGTTCGCCCGGTGCGACGGTGAGGGAATATGGTGTTTTGCCGACGTACCCGCCATCCAGCGATATGTCGGCTCCCGCCGGCTGCGACCAAATGTCCAATACAGCCTTTGGCGCTGCTCTTGGTATGGGAGCATCCCTCAGAGCAGGGACTGGAGGGGCTGACGCGGCAGTCGTGGCAGATGCGGCAGGCGCCGCTGGATATTCAGCAGACGTCTCAACGGGCGGGCTGTCCACATCGCAATTCACGTAGTAAACAGAGAGAGGCACGGGCACAGACTTCTGTCTCTGCGGAGACGTCGTGTCGCCGAGGATGTTCGCAAAGACGTACTCCAGGACCTTCTCTTTGGAAAAAAATCCGCCCAGATTGTATTTGGATATGACCCGGCCTTGCTGATTGTATACACGCACAAACAGCGATCTGGGCTTGTCGTCGCGCCTCAGATCAAGCGAAGTGGTCGTGCTCGGCGGAGGCATGCCGACGTACGAGTAACTCCAGGTTCCTCCGTAGCTACTGACCATGTTGGTATCGCCAGGACCTGCTTTCGTACTGGTGTAGGTGTGGGCCGAGGGAGTGAGCCCTTCGAACATCGCTTCGGATGTCGAAAAGATCACCAGGTAGTTACTCATGATCGAGGACGGTATCTGAGAGAAGCATAAGGCCTTGGAGTCTGGCTGATGTGACTTCTTGTCGATCCATTTCGCGGCGAACTTGGGGATGGCCGGAACCGGCTGTCCGCCTTCAGCCACGGCGAAGGAGACGTTCTTGGAGCAGGCCGCGGGAGCGGAGACCGGGGTCTGCCCCCACCCCAAGGCGGTCGCCGCGAGCAAGAAAATCAGTACTGCGGGAGTTTCCGCAGCTCTGTGAACCCCACTAATTTCCAATTTCATATAGCCTAAACCGCCTATTTGCAATCTTAATTCCCGCCGCCTTTTCGTGTCATCACTTTTCGCTAAAGAAAAGAAATAGTTGATTTCCGGGGAAAAGCGCCCTACACTACGAGCATGTCACGCGTGTTTGTGACCGCCGCCATCGTGATCTTGGTGGTCGCGATGTTGCTCACGGGTTACGACATAGTGGGCCGCCAGTTAGGCCTTCCCAGCGTCCTCGGCGTCCTCTTCTCCCTGTGGCCTGATGTCGGCACGACAGTGTCGGATAACAAGGGATGGGTGATTGCTATTATATCTGGCCTGATCGTCGCGCTGCTGCTCATCCGGTTCCCCAAGTTCGGAAGATTTTGAATGGGCATGGTTTCGCAATTGTTGTGGCTATTGGGATATGGGACGCTCCGCTGTGCGGTCGTTCGCAGCTCGAACTCGTCGGGCAGAAAACAAAAGCGCGACCATGAACGCAAACTCCTTGGTAGAACCCGCATAGCCGGCCAGCCTTGGCTATTTTCAAAAAACAGGGGGGCAGGCTCATTAATAACGACTTACCACCTTTGGCAGAGGACATCAAGGTTTATGTATGGCACTATAGTGGTTTACGCTTGCGGCCAATTAGTGTCAGTTGTTGCAGCCTTAACGTGCCAGTTTGAATGACCATTATAGCACCTCTCTAGTCATGATTTTTTACCTGAAGAGGCTATAGACTTCGAGCGAGAAACGTACTACGCTAGCCTAGCGTAATTGCATCATCGCTCCATTCGTCACCGGGCCGTAGGTCATGACTTTTTGTGGGGTCATTCTAGTTCCGAGTAAGTAGTAACTTGCTGCGATTGAGTAGAGATTTGTCAGCCTCCAGGATCGTTCGGCTGCTGCCGTTGCGTCCTGGATCACGTTGGCCAATCGAGTAACTCCGAATATGCGCGCAAGCAGAGGTGCCAGTGTGACGAATTTGTTTGCAATGCGGAAGGCGGCTCACGCCGGCGCCTCGGCGCTGATATATGGCGGACAGGTTCCTGTCGCCGCTCAAAACTTAGGTGATGCTTCTCTGAACGGCACCGCACTCTTATCATACCAATCAACATCTGAAAAGCATGGGGCGAACGTGAGGAATCCGGCCGCCACCCACAAGGGAACTATTTGGTTTTCCTGGCGAATCTCGCAGAACCGTAAGCCTTGGAAAGGTGATAATGTGCCATAGAGTAGTACCTGAAGGATAAGCGAACCTGGCCTGTAAAGTCGTGCGAGAATAATAAGTAAAGCGGAGTGAGGAAGTATGAAACTCTTTCATCGAAATGAAGACGGACAGGTTATTGTCCTGGCAGCTCTTGGCATGACTGTATTAGCTTTAATGGCCGGACTGGCTATTGATATCGGCTATCTGCGCTATGAAAAACAGCAGATGCAGAAAGCCACGGATGCAGGCGCGCTCGCTGCCGCTACGGTTCTGCTGAATTATGGTACAAATACTACCCAGGCCATGTTAACGGATTCCGCCACCGCCGACGTTACTGCTAATGGGTTTTCACAGGCGACAGTTACAGCGGTCAGTCCTCCTACCAGTGGTCCGTTTGCTGGCAATTCCAACTATGTACAGGTACAGGTACAACAATCTTTTCCTGTCTTTTTTATGCATCTTGGTGGATGGTCTACAGTACCTGTTTCTGATACAGCAATAGGCTCTGCAGTCGGAAATGCTTCTGGCAGTGTTTATGCCGTAGATCCAACTCCGGGGGATCCGGGATTTTCGTCTGTGGGTTCCCTTAGCGTCACTGACGGCGGTATCTATGTTAATTCTAACGCCTCAGCTAGCGGCACAGTTAGTGCGACGGAAATTGGTGTCGTTGGAACTCCTTCTGGTTCTTTTAATCCACCGGCAATTAATATTCCGGCATTTACAGATCCATTAGCGAGCCTTCCAATGCCCGCCGTGCCTCCCTGCACCTACCCTAACACTTATCCTGTAAATAGAACGATGACACTGCAGCCGGTCGTGTACTGCGGAGGGATCAATATTAACTGCAACGGCTGTACGGTCACTTTCTCGGGCGGCCTATACTACTTAGTTGGCGGTGGCATCACCGTTGCAGGAACACCAAAGTTAGATGGTACCGGTGTAACTTTGTATAATACTCAGGGTTCACATCTCTACGGCCCTATCCAGCTATCCGGCTCTTCCGGAGTTTTGTCTGCTCCTACTACTGGTACCTACGCAGGTGTTTTAGTTCTTCAAGATAGGTCAGTGCCGATTGGTTCTCCTGCCTCTACTATTGATAACTCTCTTGGTGAGAAGTACATAGGAGCTCTTTATTTTCCAACTACAGCTCTTACTTACAAAGGGTCCAGTGCAACTGAGTTGGCAACTCTTATAGTCGCTTGGCAGGTTACAATCACAGGAACCACCAATTTTGTTGAGTATGCCGGGGCCTCTAGGCCATCCCCGATTCATAGTGCTGCGTTGGTGCAATGATGAAACGTAAATCCGACGGACAAAGCCTGGTAGAGTGTGCCCTGTTACTACCCTTCATGCTGGTCCTAATGCTGGGCATATTGGAGGTGGGACGAGCCATATTTATCACCATTAAGGTAACGAATGGCGCTACCGCTGGTGCTGGATATGGTGCTCAAAATCCTGCCACAGCGCAAGATTTTACAGGTATAGAAAATGCGGCCCTATGCGATGCCGATGGTGTGGTCTTTGGTGGTTTACGCCCGATTTGTAACACCACAGGTGTTCTGACTCAGTCTAATATCACACCTACTGTTGGCTGCACCTGCGACCAGGGAGGAGAAAATTCCTGTAATCCTATGCCCCCAGAAGGTTGCGCTGAGTTTTCTTGTTCGTCTGGGTCCGGGATTGTTGTTGAATGTGTTCAGGTTAAGACGACAGCAACTTTTTACCCCTTGTTTCCCTACCCAGGCCTTCCAAGTCAATTTGTAGCTAACGGGAATGCAATTATGAGGGTACGAAAATGATAAGACAAAATCGAGAGGCTGGTGTTGCTCTCGTGGAGTTTGCGCTTTCGATAGTTTTGGTGCTCACCATAATTTTCGGGATTATCGATGTTGGAAGAGCAATTTTTGCTTATGTCTGGGTGGCAAATACAGCCCGTATAGGCGCCCGTTATGCCATGGTAAGTGGAGCCTTTTGTCTTTATCCGGATGGATCATCATGTCAGGCCACGGGTGCGCAGTTAATTACCTATCTGCAGAATAATTCAAACGGCATCAATTTTACTAGCAGCTGTCCTATCTCTAATACTCGGGGTTCGGTTTGCATACAATCAGGGTGCATAAGTACTAATGCATTTAGTCAGTTACCTTGTGCGTCGGGAGTTGAAGCGACAGTACAAGTACAATATCGGTTTGGTTTCATTTGCCCTTTCCTTCCACTTCCAACTTGGACGATGACGAGCACGTCGGCTAGGTACGTACAGTGACACTGCCCTCTCGCTTCGATGGTAGGACGTCTGACCTGGCTCGATACCGCGGTTAGCAACGGCAACAATTGCTTCGCGCCTGCCGCTGGCATGGTCAGCCGTTGCAGCAACTACCTTTCAAGGCCCCGCGCTCCGGTGCGCCTCCGAAAACACAACAACCTTGTTCTCGCAATTCGGTGGTTCTGTGCCGAACGGGTAATCAACAAAGTGGGCACGTGACGCTTGCGAGTGACGAGGCGGTTGTACCGGAAATCAGTACTGGTCACTAATAACAGAAATAATTAATGGTTTTCACCACGTTCGTGCTTGACTTCGTCTCGAACTGGTCGTAAAGTCAGCCATCTTTTTTCTCTTTGCACGTGGGATAATGCTGGATTTTCTTGCCGTTCGCTCCCTTTGCCAATAGTAGAAGTGTGGTTTCCTAACACGACTCACGGCCTCAAACCTAATGTCGGCACTTAGTGGCCGCAGGACCAAAGAGAGGTGTCATGTCCAGTACATATGCTTATCCTGGCGTCTACATTCAGGAACTGCCCAGCCCGGTGCACCCGATTACGGGCGTTGCAACCTCCGTGGCCGCTTTCGTTGGATACACGGCGACCGGAATCGACAATCGCGCGGAGATGATCTTCAGCTTCTCCGACTATCAGCGGCTGTTCGGAGGGTTGGCGTCGAACAGCGAACTCAGCTATGCGGTGCAGCAGTTCTTCCTGAATGGCGGATCGCAGGCCTGGGTGGTGCGAACGCCCGGACACTATAACTCTCTTTCGGGACACTACGCCGACGTGGCCTTCGGCAATCTGACCTTCAATGCCCTGAGCAGCGGGGCGTGGGCCAACGGCGAACTTCTGATCGATATCGACGTGCAGGGATTAAACCTTTCGACCACCACGTCTCCGCCGGGTGACCCGCTGGCCTTCAATCTAACGGTCAGCAACTTGGCTACGAACACGACGGAGTATTTCCCGGCGCTGTCGCTGAATGGAAATTTGCAGAACTTCATTGCCAACGTGCTCAACGATCCGGACAACGGATCGCAGCTGGTGAACGTGGATGTAACCGGTCTGCCGACGTTGCCGACGTTGCCGCCAGCGCTGACGGTTAGCGGGGTTGTGGGAGCGGCGCTTGCGTCGACGCCGGTAACCACGGGCGGCGTGACAACGAACTATCTAGAGAGCGTGAACGCGATCCTCGGGGGCGGCAGCACGGCCACGACGGCGAATGCGGACTGCTCGCTGGTTTTGAACCTGCCATCTTCGTTTCCCCCGCTGCCGACGATCAAAGTCATCGGCAAGGGCGCGCCGATTCCGCAGAGCGTGCAGGGACTTGCATCGCAGTTGCAGACGGCCATCAGTAGTGTGCTGGCGGTGAAGATGACGGGCGCGTCGGTGAGTTGCGTGGCGGCGCCGATCTGGAGCGGCGGCGCGCCGCCGCCACCCACCGGAATCCGGGTGAACGTGCTGCTGCCCAACATGCCGGACGCGGTGATCAGCTTTAGCAGCCCCCCGGCATCGCCCCCGGTGAACGATGCGGCGACTGCGCTGGGGCTGACGGCGGGACTAGTGGGCAGCGCGTTGACGGTGGCGGGTGTCATTGCCGACCTCGGAGGGGCGTCGCCACCGCACGAGAATTGCACGCTCGAGGTCAATCTTCCTTCCATCATTCCTACAGCAGTGCCGGTCGTCGTCTACACGACGACTGAGACGATTCCTTCGTCAGGGACCCCAGGAGGGCTTGCGGGAATCGCCTCGGACCTGGAAACCGCCATCAACGACACACTGGCGGGGCTGGTTGTCGGGAGTTCGATCACGGTCACGGGGGCGACTGGCGTGTACGAAGCGCTGGGCGGCTCACCGGGGCCGGGCACGATTGATGCCGACAAGGATTGCGACCTCAACGTAACCTTGCCTGCGGCGTATTCGGCGACACCCGTGCCAGTTAAGGTGATTCCCAACGGCACGCAGATTCAGACGACTGTGGCCCTGCTGGCGGGGCAATTGGAGGCCGCGTTAAATCTGGTCCTCAATCTCCTGAACGTCACGGTGACATGCACGGGTGTC
>JBEKTC010000105.1:0-12584 GCA_049516475.1 Candidatus Korobacteraceae bacterium
CGCGAGATACATCGCCCACAGGATCGACGCCGGCGAATTGATGGTCATCGAGACTGTGGTCTTCTCCAGGTCGATGCCGTCGAAGAGGATCTCCATGTCTTCCAGCGAATCGATGGCGACGCCGCACTTGCCCACTTCGCCTTCGCTGAAGGGATGATCGCTGTCGTAGCCCATCAGCGTGGGCAGATCGAACGCGACGGAAAGGCCCTGACCTCCGTGCGTCAGAAGATACTTGTAGCGCTGGTTGGTCTCCTCCGGCGAGGCGAAGCCGGAGAACTGGCGCATGGTCCACATCTTGCCGCGATAGCCGGAGGCGTGAATGCCGCGCGTGTACGGCGGCTGGCCCGGATAGTTGAGGTAGCTGTCGTAGCTCCAGTCTTCGGGAAGATCGGCTTGCGTGTAAAGGCGGCGGATGGGCAGGCCGGAAATCGTGGTGAAGCGCGCGTCGCCATGCTCGTCAATGTTGACGCCTGTGGGCGCGCCGATGGGCCGCTCAGGGTTTTTCTCCAGCGTAGGCGCAAGCGTCTTCTCAGCCCATTGCTTCTCGGACTCGGAAGGATGACGGCCAGCCTCGAACAGATCGGTGACCGGCGATTCTGATACAGCTTTCCCGTTGGACTTGCGGTTATTGGCCATGAGCTACCCCACAGTAGGACGAACTCTTCCATGCTAGTAGATGCGGGAGTGAGCGGCAAGGAGGAAGCCTCACGGAGCAAAGGGTCACTTTGACTGCCCATGAAAAAACAATCGTATTTATTTGAAGAAGCGATAGGAGCGCCCGCCGCTTTTCTTGGCCTCATACATGGCGAGGTCCGCGCGGTTGACGAGAATCTCCGCCATTCGACCGTGATCGGGGTAGATGCTGATTCCGATGCTGGCGGTAACGTGCAGCTCGCGATCCCCGATCAGGTGAGGCGTTGCTAGTCCGGCGAGGACCTTTTCCGCCACCAGGGCGGCGTCGCTGGCCTCCTCGATCTCCGGAAGCAAAATCACAAATTCATCTCCGCCGTGGCGGCTGACGGTATCCACCTCGCGCAGAGCCTCGCGCAGGCGCTTTGCCACTGACTTGAGAAGTGCATCTCCAGTCGCATGGCCCAGCGAGTCATTGATAGGTTTGAAGTGGTCCAGGTCAACAAATAGCACTGCGAGCTTCTTGTGATGACGTTCGTCCATTCTGACCGCCTGCTTGAGCCGATCATTCAACAGGACGCGGTTCGGCAATTCGGTAAGCGAGTCGTGCAGCGCCAGGTGAAACATTCTATGAGCCAGGGCATGCGCCCTACCCACGTCCCGAAAAACCAGCACGGCTCCCACAACCCGGCCTTCGTGATCGCGAATAGGCGCGGCGGAATCCTCGATGGCCAGTTCAGATCCGTCGCGCCCGATGAGCAGGCAGTCTGCCGCAAGGCCCATCATCTGGTCTTGTTCAATAGCGAACTCCAGCGGATTAGCGGCTGACTCGCGAGTTTCCCGGTCGACGATATGGAAAACCTCGCTCAAGCGCCGTCCGTGCGCCTCGCCAAGTGTCCAACCCATCATTCTTTCGGCCACGGCATTCAGATAGGTGATCTTTCCCTGGTTGTCCGTACTGAGTATGGCATCGCCAATTGAGTTGAGCGTTGCCTCGGCTCGTTCCCGGTCGCCGACTAGCATCTCGGCCGCAACCTTTAAGGCCATCACGGTCTGCAGGGCGCGGGGAAGAGAGTAGGCATCCAGACGATCTTTGGGAAGGTAATCCTGAGCACCGCGGCGCACGGCTTCTTTGGCGACATCTTCCGCGGCCGAGTCGCTTAAGACCAGGATGGGGACTCCCGGGGCGCAGATCGACACTTTGTCGAAGGTCTCGATCCCGTGACTGTCGGGCAGGGAGAGGTCGAGAATGACAGCATCAATCGACAGGCATTTCAGCCGGTCCAGGCCTTCGGACAGAGAGCTGACCCACTCCACTGGCAACGGCTCCGGTCCCATAACCAGTAAGGACTCCCGGATGAGCCTGGCATCGCCTGCATGGTTCGTGATGACGAGAACATAGCCGAAGGGTTGGCGCCTCGACCGTTCCGTTGCCATCATCAGCCTCTCGCGAGTGGCTCTCTTTCGCAACGTGATGAGGTGCACTGGAGACGATTTACGAGAAGTAGAAGCCTTTTCCTATGCAGCTCTCACGACTTGGTCTACGGCTGGCGAACTAGACCAGGCCGCGACCAGTATGCGAATCTTGACGTCCGATACCAGACAGTATATTTGAACAAATTGCACCCGCGCCACAGATTGTAATCCGGAGCGCAGCTTCCAAAAAGCGTCGCGCCACGTCATCAACGCAGCTGCCACTTTTCTGCAAGCCGCGTTCTTTGATTTCGCGATGTTCATCCGCCGTCCGCCAGCTTCATCGCTGGGGTGGTGATGCCGGTTGCTGTGGTTGCGGCGGCGGTTGTGGCGCCATGGTTGGCCCGCTTCCAGCCCCTCCTGGACCCAGCGGCACCAGGTGAGGCGTCGTCAATTCGTTGGGCGCGTCCGCCGGAACCACGCCTTGCACCTTGGGCTGATGTTTCACCTGACTGGCTTCCGCGTCGAGGACATCGATGCCCAGCTTGCTGAGCGTTTCCGCGGTAGAGAGATCAAGCTGCACTTTGGACTTTTCGTAGTTGGTGGCGGCGGCAAGCACATTCGACTCGGCTTGCGTCAGGTTACTGGAGGCCTGCAGGACCAGTGTGCCGGTGGAGGCTCCCATCACCAGTTTCTTCTGCTCCGCGTCCAGGGCTTCGGCGGCGTAATCGCGGGCCGAAATCGCCGCTTGCAGCGCCACCCAATTTTGCGTCAAGGCAAACTGCGCCTGCCGTACCTGCAACTGAATAGTGTTCTCGGTTTGCAGCAGGGCCAATTGCGCCTGGCGATATTCCAGATCGTTGCGCACCTGGTCGGCCTGCACTTGGCGGTTGCGCAGAGGGATGGTGAGATTCACGCCGACGCCTTTATCCGGAGCGCTACCGTTGAAAAGGTTGCCGAAGGCGCCGGCGTAGCTGGTAGGGAATCCGGGCACGGCACAGCGAGTCGGGTCGTTGCATAAATTATTCCCAGGCCCCGCCAGCGCCGTGGCGCCGTAGAAGGCGTACAGATCCAGCGTCGGCAACAATTCATTGCGAAGCGATTTCTTGGTGATGATGTTGTTGGTCAGCGTCAGACGGGCGGTCGCGATCTCTGGCCGTTCTTTCATGGCCTGCGTGATCAGCTCGTCCACCGTCCCCACTTCATATTCCGACGTGGTGTTGAGGGTGTCGGTGGGAATCACGGGCGCGACTGCGAGGATGGGATCAGCCATATTGCGCGTGACTGCATTCTTCATCAACAGCTGTTCCAGCTGAAGGGCCACCTCAGCCGCAATCAGGTTTTGCTTGGCCGTGGCGACCGCGCTCTGCGACTGCACTACGGTAAGCGGCGCCAGAGTCCCCTGCGCAACTTGCTTTTGGTTGTCGGAGAGCGTCTTCTCCGCCAGATCGAGCGCGCGCTGCTGCACCTCGACGTTCTCGTAGGCGTTGACCAGGTCCCAGTAAATGTTCTCGATCTGCGACACCGTGGTGATCAGCTGGTCGCGAAAGGTGATTTCCGTAATCAGCTTGTTATTGCGGGCGATCCGCAGGTAGCGCAGGTTTGGATCGTAGCCGAAACCCTGTAGCAGATGCTGCCGCACCTGAAAGTTAAAGCTCGGAGTCAGGGTGGGATTGATGGTGTTGTAGATAGAGTTCTGCCAGAGTCGCGTGTTGTCGAAGCCAACGGTCAGCAGCGTGCCCGTAGGAAATCCCTGGGTGTAGTTGAAGTTTGCCGTCGTGGTGTTCTCGTACAACTCGTTGGTACCGGAGATGACCGTGTTGGATTCCGGCGTGACCGAGTGGGCCAGCGAGACCGTTCCGGTGATGACCGGATCGTAGCTGTCGAGCGGCGGTCCTTCGCCCTGGGTCGAGGTGACCAAACCGGCCGCGCCCGCGCCGGCTCCGCCCACTCCGATCGTCGTGCCACCCACACCGCCGCCGGTTGCGCCGGTGGTCGATGTTCCCGTGCCACCAGCCGCCGTCGTGCCCGTTTGCCCGCCGGGCGTTCCCTGCAGCAGGCCGGCGTTCACGCCCAGCGCCACTGCGCCCGACGAGGTGCGCAGGATGTCGGTGTCGGCAATCGACAGGTTGTAGCGCTGAATGCCGATGTCGAGATTGTTTTCCAGCGCCAGCGTCACCGCGTCATCGATCGACAAATACATCTTGCCGTCGCGGAGGATCTGGTCCACCCGCGTCGAATTTTGCACGCGCAGCGGCCCGACCGTGCGCGGGGCGTAGATGATGAACGGATTCGGCCACTGCCAGCGTCCCCGGGTGTAGTCCTGCTCCGAATAGGGATGGGCATTGCGCTGCGGTTGCGGCGCCTGCGGCAGCGGCGTCAGCTGCGACTTCTGCGCGGCGCTTTGCTGGGTTGCTGTAGTCGACTGCGCCGTGGCCGGTTGCGGCGCTGCACTTGAGTCAGGCGCGCTCTGCTGCGCCGGCGCGGTATTCTGTTGCGGCGCTGCATCCTGGGCGAAACTCGAGATGGCGAACACCCCGATCAACAGCAGCGGAAGTAAACCCGCTGGCGCGAACGCACGATTCGAAGTCGGATTGGAAACTGACATTCTTTGCTTCTCCTAGAAGAACGCCAAGAGTTTTGCCTGCCCTTGCGGCAATTTCCTCTCGCCTGACGTAGATGGCGGGACAGTTGGCGGCGATTCGGTCTCAAGCTGACGTCGCAGGGGGATGGAAATTGATCTCAACCTCACGTTGCAGGAAATTAGTATAGCTGACGTACAAGCGCGGCAAGTGGATGCTTTACACACCTTTACACTGCTTAACAGATCGAAAAGCTTGAACATGGAATCGTTATAGTGAGGAGCCTGTGGGCCGCAATCTGAAAATCACGCTGGCGTATGACGGTTCCGAATTTCACGGATGGCAGGTGCAGCCGGGATTGCCAACCGTGCAAGGCACGCTCGCCGAGTGCCTCAAGCGGTTGACTGGCGAAGATGTCCTGCCGCAAGGATCGGGACGTACGGACGCTGGAGTCCACGCGCTGGCCCAGGTGGCATCCGTGCAACTGGAGAGTCCGATCCCGGAGCGCAATCTGGTGATTGCGTTAAATGACATGCTGCCCGCATCGGTGCGGGTGAATTCGGTGGAAGTAGTATCGGACGACTTTCACGCGCGCCACTCCGCCAAAGCCAAGATCTATCGCTATCGCATCTATCGCTCAGATATTTGTCCGCCGTTTCTGGCGCGATATGTCTATCACGATCCCTATCCCATCGATGAAGAAGCTCTGATGCGCTCGTCCGATCAGGTTGTTGGCAAGCACGATTTCACTTCGTTCGCTGCGTCCGATCCCGACCGCAGCGCGCGGATTGCGGAAGCGACTCCCGCTTCGATTTCGGGTGCCCGGTTCTGGACTGACCAGGGCGGGCTAGCGGGAGAGGGAGAACATGGTGGGCCTTCCTCTTCTGGGATCGTGACCAATGTCCGCACCATTCACTCGTCGCTATGGGCTCGCACCCGGGAGGAATTGGTCTACACTGTGCGGGGAGACGGATTTCTGCACCACATGGTGCGGAATCTGGTAGGAACATTCCTCCTCGTCGGCAAAGGTTCGCTGAAGATTAGCGACGTGCCAACCATTCTGGAAGCCCGCAATCGTAGTGCGGCCGGACCCACGGCAGCCGCTTGCGGCCTGTATCTGGTCAGCGTCGAATACTAGGTAATGCGGACCTTCGGGTCTGCTCTGACGCCCTTTATACTTGATTGTCATCACGAGGAGGCCTTTAGGCCGACGAGGGATCTGCTTTTCGAAGCCTTCCAGGCAGGAGGCCCGCCGGCTGAAGCCGGCTTGGGAAGTTAAATAGAACGACTGGACGCTGGCCTGAAGGCCAGTTCTACCATCATGGCAAGCGAAGCGAAAATTGTCGGCAGTGCAACCCTCGTCAGCAGCAATCCCGCAACCGGCGAAGTTCTGGCCGAGCTGCCCTGCGCAACTCCGGACGAAGTTCGCAGTGCTGTGCTGCGCGCTAAGGCGACTCAGCCGCAGTGGCAGGCGACTCCCGTGCGCGCGCGCGTTGCTGTCCTGCGGCGATTCCAGGAGCTTCTGAATGAGCGCCGCAACGACGTCGCGCAATTAATTTGCCGCGAGGCTGGCAAGCCCACCGCTGAAGCGCTCGCCACCGAAGTCCTCGTCGTCCTCGATGCCGCGCAGTTCTGCATTCGCAATGCGCACCGCTTCCTTCGCGACCAGCCTCTGCCGCACGGCAATCTCTTCATGAAGACCAAGCGCGGCAAGCTGGTGCGCGAACCGTACGGCGTTATCGGCATCGTCTCGCCGTGGAACTATCCGTTCTCCATCCCTGCCATCGAGACGCTGGGCGCTCTGGTCACGGGCAACGCGGTTGTGCTGAAGCCATCGGAACTCACACCGCTGGTCGCGCTGGAATTGCAGCGGCTGCTGTTAGCTGCCGGCTTGCATCCCGACCTCATGCAGGTGGTCGTCGGCGAGGGGCCAGCCGGAGCGGCGCTCGTAGAATCGCCGGTCGACAAGCTGATGTTCACCGGAAGCGTCGCAACCGGAAAGCGCGTAGGCGAAGCGGCCGCTCGTCGCCTCCTGCCGGTCGTGCTGGAACTGGGCGGCAAAGATCCCATGGTCGTGCTCGACGATGCCGATCTGGAAGTTGCCACCAGTGGCGCTCTTTGGGCAGCCTTCATGAATGCTGGTCAGACCTGCCTCTCGTTGGAACGTTGCTACGTCCATCGCAGCCTCTACGAGCCGTTCCTTGCCAAGTGTCGCGAAAAGATCACGAAACTGCGCGTAGGCAACGGCATCGATTCCGAGGCCGAAATCGGACCTATGATTCACGAGCGCCAGCTAAAGACCGTCGAAGCGCAGGTGAACGACGCCGTGCAACGCGGGGCACGCTTGCTGGCCGGCGGCAGACGACTCACCCAACTCGGTCCGAACTTTTACGCTCCCACCTTGCTGGCCGATGTGACCAATGACATGCGCCTGATGCAGGAGGAAACATTCGGCCCGGTTCTGGCGGTCGCTCCATTCGATAGCGACGAAGAAGCGATTCGCCTGGCCAATGACAGCGAGTTCGGTCTCGCCGCCAGCGTCTGGACTGGAAGCCGTCGACGGGGCGAGGCGATGGCCGCGAGAATCAAGGCCGGGACCGTCATGCTCAACGACATGATCTCCTGCTTCGGCATTGCCGAGGCGCCGCACGGCGGCTTCAAACAGAGCGGCATCGGCCGCACCCACGGCGAGATGGGACTGCAGGAGATGGTGCAAGTGAAATACGTGGATGTCGATCTGATTCCCAGGATTCGCAAAGTATGGTGGTTCGGCTATGGCAAGCAATATCAAGAGCAGATGAACGGATTTATCGATCTGCTGTTCGCCAGGGGCTGGGCGAAGAAGTTGAAAGGCGCTCTGCGATCCGCCGGACTCTTCAAGCGCTCGACCAGAATCTGACCTGTCATCCCGAGCGAGCTTCCTTTGCGAAGCGTACAACTCTGGTTCCGGACCTCTGCTTCGATATTGCGATATTCCAGACAACAAGGGATACTGCCAACATGCCCGAGGCTACTCAGAGCGAAGCTCCGCAGCTTCCCAAACATAAAGTGAAGTACAAGAAGGCGTTTCAGCGTGCCTGCAACGAGTTAGACGCGAAGGGCAAGCTGTGCGGCGGGCACCTGAAGCGCTGGTCCTACTGGGTCGACGTTCTGGAGCAAAAGTGTGGTGACGTTCGGCAGGCCTTTGGCGACAAGGCGGAAATCTATCGCTGCGAGCATTGCCGGACGCTGTATCTGCCCAGCGACGAAGAGCCGCGAGGGCGCAATGTCGCCGGTCTGGGACGCCAGTCGTTGTTCGGGTTGACCCTGACATCGAAACCCGGCCAGGAAGAAAAAGACAAGCAATAGGGCTGGTTTCGGCGATAATTCAAGGTGGGGCTGGGTGGAAGCGCCGGGCTTTAGCCCGGCGAAACTGAACGATAGTAGAAATTGGCTTTAGCCACGGTGGGCCGCGGCTAAAGCCGCCTATGTCTTGCCTGCTATCGTCACGGCTGAAGCCGTGCCCTTCCACCGTTTTGCAAGTCTTCCTTGTACGGGCCGTTTGCGATACTCCGGCGCTGTGGGGCGTCGGTTGACGGGGTGCCAATTAAGTGACTGCCAATATTTCTGAACTGATTTACGACTGGAACACAATCTACGCCAGGTCGATGATCCCGGCTGGCAGGGTCTTGCTGAACGACGAATCGCTGCGCGACGGCCTGCAGTCGCCCTCGGTGCGCGATCCCTCCATCGAAGAGAAGATCGAGATCCTTCACCTCATGGAGGGTGTCGGCATCAACATGCTCGACATCGGTCTGCCTGGCGCTGGCCCGCGCGCGCAGGCTCACTGCGAAGCGCTTGCCCGGGAGATTGGCCGCAGCCGGATGAAGATCAAGCCCAATTGCGCGGCCCGCACTCATCAGAACGACATTCGCCCCGTCGCAGAAATAGTAGAGCGCACCGGCGTTCCCATTGAAGTGGCTACGTTCATCGGCTCGAGCCCCATCCGCCGCTACACCGAAGACTGGACCGATGATTTTCTGCTCCGCACCACGGAAAATGCCGTCAAGTATGCCGTCTCACTCGGCCTTGACGTCATGTATGTGACCGAGGATACCTCCCGCTGCGATCCTGAAACCATCAAGCGCCTCTACAGCACCGCCATCCGTTACGGCGCGAAGGCCATCGTGATTTGCGATACCTGCGGTCATGCCACGCCGATGGGCGTGGTCGCGCTCATGCATTTCGTCATTGAAGAGGTGGTGAAGCCGTCGGGCGAGAACATTCGCGTGGAGTGGCACGGCCACTGCGATCGCGGCCTGGCAGTCGCGAACTCGATTGCTGCGCTGGTTGCAGGCGCCGAAGTGGTCCACGCGACCGCCTGCGGCATTGGCGAGCGCGTCGGCAACACTCAGATGGACCAGATGCTGGTAAATCTGAAGCTCCTGGGCATCGAGCCGTGGAAGAGCCAGGACCTGACCAAGCTGAAGGAATATTGCGACGCGGTCTCAAAAGCCACGGGCGTTCCGATTCCGAAGAATTATCCGGTGGTCGGCGACGATGCCTTCCGCACCGGCACCGGCGTGCACGCTGCGGCCGTGATCAAGGCTTATCGCAAAAACGACGTGATGTTGGCTAACAGCATTTACTCTGGCGTGCCTTCGCACTTCTTCGGCATGGAGCAGATCATCGAAGTTGGGCCGATGAGCGGCAAGTCCAACGTGCAGTTCTGGCTGGAGCGCCACAAGATTACCGCAACCGACGAGTTGGTCGATCGCATCTACCAGCGCGCCAAGGAATCCGACCGGACGCTCACCGACGCCGAGATCATGGAATGCGTTCACGCCGGGAATGGAGTGCAGTCGGAGATGGCCTCGTAGGCTGCAAGCGGCATCATTGCGCGATGCCTGTAGCCTGCCTGGCTGTCCTTCTTCAGACTTGCCAGCAGCTTCGCGGAACTGCCAACCGTCACTAATTCCCCACGGCGGGCCGATTTCATTGCCGCAACAGTTTTCGAGTTGGGCGTTCGGGTTTTCCGCACCAAAATACTCACGCCATATTTATGGCAACCTGTGAAATAATCGTAGCATGAAGCAGGAATCCGTTCGCACCACGATTGACATCCCCGCGCCCCTGTACCGCAAGCTCAAGGAACAAGCTGCCGCGCGCGGAGAATCTGTCCGCGAACTCGTCTTAGCAGGCGTTAAGAGTGTCTTGTTACAGGCCCATCGGCCACGGGCCAGGCGAGTCAAGTTCCCGATCATCGTCTCAGAAGGTCCGAAAGTAAATGTGACTAACGAACAGATCTATGAACACATTGAATTTCCTTGATGCCAACGTCTGGCTGGCACTCTTGTGGGGCCGGCACATGCATTCTGAGAGAGCCCGGCTCTGGTTCGACCAAGCCAACGACGAGCAATTCCTCTTCTGCCGCTTTACTCAACTGGCGGTCCTGAGACTTCTAACGACCGAGAAGATCATGGGATCGGACACGAGGACTATGGCAGACGCCTGGAAGGCATGGGATCAAGGCTGTGATGATAGCCGCATCGCGTTCCTGCCGGAGCCGGAGGGTTTGGAAAGAGAGTTCCGGTCCCGCTCGCGACTGCTTAGTCGATCGCCCAAAGTCTGGGCCGACGCATACCTCGCTGCATTCGCCTCAGTTGCAGGCCTCAAACTCGTAACTTTCGATCGTGCGCTCAAGTCACTTGGCGATTTTGTGCTTGTCCTCTGAAATCCGTTTTGCCCCCGCTCTTCTCTCCACCCTCCCGCCGTATTACCATGGAACATCCTCATGGGCCCCCCTCCTCCAGTGCGTGTTTCTTTCGGAGACGCATTCTCGCCAAGTGAATCGCGAGGTTCGCGCTCGGCGCAGCAACAGGTTGCGCAAATGGCCGAGCTTCGTCGCGTGCATGAGGCCTTTGCCTGGTTTCGCGGGCATGCTCGTGAGCTCGAAGAGTTGCAGCTCAAAGTAACTTCGATTCCCGCGCCTCCGTGGGGCGAAGCCGCGCGCGGCCAATGGCTGGCTGAGCGTTTCGCCGAACTGCGGTTGGCGGATGTCCACCGTGACGAATTGGGTAATGTCCTGGGCATCCGTCCGGGCAGTGATCCTGGCGCTCCGTTCATCGCGCTCAGCGCTCACATCGATACAGTTTTTCCCGCGGGCACGCCCATCGAGGTGCGCCGCGACGGAGACAAGCTTTACGGTCCCGGCATCTCCGACAACTCATCGGGTGTGGTCGCTTTGCTGGCCATAGCCGGTGCGCTGCAAGCCGCGGAAATTGCGAACGTCGCGCCCATCCTGTTCATTGGCGACGTCGGCGAGGAAGGTGAGGGCGACCTGCGCGGAATCAGGCATATCTACCAGCAGCCGAGATGGTCGGCGACGATCGCATCTCTGCTGGTGCTGGACGGCGCGGGTACCGATACCATCATTGCCGAGGGGCTGGGCAGCCGCCGCTATGAGGTCACTGTCCGCGGACTAGGTGGTCACTCCTGGAGCGACTTTGGCGTAGCCAACCCGATTGTCGCTCTGGCTCGCGTCATTGACCGCTTCAGTCGCACGCCGGTTCCGGTCTCGCCCAAGACCACCTACAATATCGGGATCATCGACGGTGGAACTTCGGTGAACTCCATCCCGGAGTCGGCAACCATGCGCGTGGACACGCGTTCGGCGTCAGTGGAGGAGCTTGACCGGCTGGAGCGCGCCCTGCACGAAGCCGTCGACCACGTCATTCCCGACGTTACCGCTCGCAAGAAGCAGGAACTGCTGACGGCGGAGGTCCGCGTTATCGGCAATCGACCGGCAGCGGACCTGCCAACCGAGTCACAACTGCTGAAAGTGATTCGCGCGGTGGACGCTCAACTCGGCAACACTGCCCGGATTCAGCGCGCTTCCACCGATGCCAACATCCCGCTTTCGTTGGGAAGAGAAGCCGTCGCCATTGGAGCTGGCGGCAGCGGCGGCGGAGCCCACACCATTCACGAGTGGTACGATCCCACCGGCCGCGATCTGGGGCTAAAGCGCATTCTGCTGCTCACGCTGGCGCTCAGCGGAGTCGCCGACTAACCATCAACCCGCCAACAACCAACAATTCCCCAGTCATTCCTGCCACACATATTGGATTTCGAGGTAAAATGCGTGCCGAATGGAGGAGTCTTTATGAAACACTTCACATTTTTCCTGGTTGCCGTTGCAACAATAGCCGGCCTTGCTGCCCTCATTGCCCCTGCATCAGGACGCGCGGATGGGCAACCCTCGCCGATCTTCCTTAGTGAAATCCCTCAGGGCTACCGCGACTGGAAGTGGATCTCCTCAGCCCATGAAGCAGGCAACCTCAACAGTTTAGGTGCCGTCCTAGGCAACGATGTAGCGTTCAAGGCCTTCCGGGAAGGGAAGCTTCCGTACCCGGACGGCACAATCATTGTTGCGTTGCATTACCGTAACGTCCCATCAGCGGAAAACAACAAAGTCTTTGGCCAAGCCCAATCTTTTGTTCCCGGGCCTCCCACAAACATTCAATTTATGGTCAAGGACTCAAAAAAATATGCCGCAACCGGCGGCTGGGGGTTCGGTCACTTCGCCGACGGCAAACCTGGCGACGCGGCGTTTATGAAAACCTGTTTCCCCTGCCACGAGAAGGCGAAAGCGAGCGACCTTGTCTTTACTCATTACGCGCCTTGATGCTGAAAACCAGGTGAGGGAGGGGGTGGGGCAGTTGTCGGTTGTCAGCGGCAGCAGAGGAGAGCGTGCGCGAAAACCCTGCCGCCGCTCCGCGGCTGGGTCTTAACGGAGAACAGGCTTTACTGTTTGAACCCGCAACCAACGTCATGAGGAGTCTGTTAACAGCAGCGATGATCTTGTCCCTGGTCACGTCAGGCAAACCGGTAACGGTCAATTCCGAGACAGGAATGCCGCCCGACATCATCTTCCTCAACGGCGACATCTACTCACAGTCAAATCCTGCCCAAGCCCAAGCC
>JBEKTC010000106.1:0-15950 GCA_049516475.1 Candidatus Korobacteraceae bacterium
CAGAAAATTCCGCGCCAGCCGCCCGCGCCGCGTCCCCAGCACACCATCGGCGACGCCGTAGCGCGCCATCATCCTGAGCGAGCTCTTCAGCGTGTGCCGAGGCCGGTAGAGCGCCTGCGCGTGCTCGGCGTAGGCGGGCGTCACCAGCTTGCGCGCCTGTAGATCGAACACGGTGTCCTCGCCCATCAGGCTGGTCTCAGGAAATCCCCCCACCCGCTCCCACAGCTCCTTGCGAAACGCCATCGAGCGCGCGGTGCACGACTTGGTTGTCCCATCGGCGAGTTGCTTCATCCCGAAGAATGGCGCCGAGGCAATGTCCCAAACGGTCTGCTCCTGAGGATCGATACGCGAGCCGCCCAGCGAATACTCGGCGCTGCCGTTCACAATTGGCGCGGTCAGCCGCGCCAGCCATTCGGGATCGTAGATGCAGCCGGCATCGGCGCAGGCGACGACCTCCGACGTGGCCGCCGCAATGCCAACGTTCCTTCCGCGGGCAATCGGCCCGGCAGAAGCCTTCAGGTTGCAGCTCTCGTCGCGGATGGCGATCAGGTTCGCGTACGTCGCTTGCGCAGCCTGAAGATGCTCCCAGGTGCCGTCGGTCGAGCCGCCGTCGACCACGATCAGTTCCTTCGGCGGCGGGACCTGCGTCGCCAGCGTCGAGACGAGCCCGTCAATGTCTTCAACCTCATTGAGGACGGTCGCGGTCACGCTGGCTGCTGAGATGCCTGCCAATGGCTTTATTGTGCTGTTCACAGAGTTGTCGGTCACATCGTGCAAAAGTCTGGGCTTATGTGAGGGCCAGCTAGGATTATAGCGGCGGGCTGTGATCGCTGATTACTGGCGATATGGCGATGATTTCACAACACCTATCTGCGCCGACCTCACTTTGTGATAGGCCATTTGCTGCAACCGTAACCGAAGCCGAGGTCCGGCGACAACGCTGAAAGCGAAGCGTGGTCGTTTGACATCACAGATAAGAATTCGCGGAATACAGCCATTCGCAAATCTTGCTGTCGCATTTGTGATGCCGCGCTGGCCCTCAAAAACTGACGCCCGCCTCAAGCACTACCGTCGGATCGGTAAAGCCCGCGTTAAAGATGTACGTCGTGAATTCCCACTTCTTATGGGACACACCGACTAGGAACCCGCGCTGCACATCGAGGCTGGTGTGGAAAGCCTTGGTGCGCTGCGCCACCAGGCCCACGCGAAACCAGTTCAGTGGCGAGTATGTAAGTTCCGGCCAGGCGTAGTAAAAGTTTCCAGCTTTATGCGTCGTGTCGAATACATATTCATTGGAGATCGACAGCTGGACCTTCTTATAGGTCAGCGAGGCCTCGCAACCGGGTGCGATTCCGTTGGTTCTTCCGAAAACGCCACCGATCATCGGCGTCACGTCCAGCACCAGCTTCTTGCCGGCGCTGAAGTTGTAGCCTGCCCACAACGATCCCGTCTGCAGGTTCTCGTAGTTGTAGCGCGCCTCCAGATGCAGCCAATTGCGGTCTGCAGTGAAAACTGGATCCACGTAGGACTGACTGTCCGGAATGATGTAGCCATCGACCGTGAGATTGTAGGCCCATGGGTTCTTGGTGGCATCAGGAGGCTTAGCCGGCGCGCCGCTCGCCGTTCCCTGGCCCAATGCCTGGCCGCCCAGGAGGACAACTACAGCGAGCACCCCGAGTAGTTGCATGGGCTTCAGAGTACGATCGTGACCGATGTCGTGGCTCATCCGCCCAGCGCAATGGCAACACCGACGAGCGCCAAGCCCATCAGCATCGCGCAGCCTCCCGCCACATAGCGGTTGGAGCCTGTGTATTTTCCCCACATGAACCCCGCGGCGAACAGCGATACGATCAGCAGGGCATTCGAAACTCGAAGAGCGAAGCGCGGCTCGGAAGGAAAGATCAGGAACGGGAGCACGGCCGGGAATACCGACGCTAAATCGATCCAGAAGATCGCGGCCATCCCGTAGACATCGTCCTTGACGAGGCCAGCCTCAGGCAATCGGATTCGTGACAGCGCGGGCAGAAACGCCTGACAAATCCGGGTGCGGTCTTCTGCGCTCGTCGCGGGCTCCAGCAGCGAGTCGATCTGGCTACTAATCGCCGCGAATGCCGCGCTCTCATTTTCAGCGTTCCTGATTTTGCTAAGCAAGTGGAAACGCTGGCGGCGAGCCGTTAAGTTGCCCGCCACGTACAGAGCGCCGTCGATGATGCCCCAGGCGACGTTACAGCCGAGAGCGGCAATCAACAGATGCCGCACTCCCTGTTTTCCAGCGCCCGCCGTCAGCCCCCCGATGAGGGTGAAGTCGAGCACCATGATCAGGCCACACAGGACTTCTTCCAATCGGTCTGCCGGATCTAGGTACTTTTTGACAAACCGTGTCCTTGGATGAGAAAAGGCCACCTCAATCCTCCCAAAGTCTTCCCCTCTAACCCATCACCTTGAATTCTGGTGCTCTGGGGCATCGGCAGCGAACGATGTGGTTTTGCGCGCATAGAGCCCGATGCCAGGCATGGCGCTTAGCCCGTGGGCAAAGATGCTGAGCAGCACGGTTGCCTCCACCGCGAAACGGATGGTTGGCTCGCCCGGCAAATGCATCTCCTGCTCCAGATAGACGAGGCCGAGAACAATGGACGCCAGCCCGCGCGGCCCGAACCAACCCATGAAGGCTACGCTGGCCGCACTCAGACGCGTACCGATGAGCGCGATTGCCACTGGCAACATCCGCACCAGCGTCAGGCTTAGAAGCGCGTATATCCAAGATGCCGCGCCGAACTGCGGCCAATCCCGCACTGCCGCCATGCCAAACAGAAAGAACACGCCGAGGTTCAGCAGTTGTCCCCATTCCTCGGCGAACTCGACGCTGTGCTTACCGGCTTCCTTGAATCCGACCTGCACCGCCAAACCGGCGACGAACGCTGCGATGAACATGCTTGCGTCAACCATCGCAGACGCCAATAGGCAAAGCAGTGGCAGCGCGACCACGCCGATTTGTTGGAACGATTCCGCAATCCACTCCTTGCGGCGCGCGAAGCCCAGCAACCATCCGCCGGCAAGGCCTATTGCCAGGCCGACGAGCGCGCCAAAGCCAAGCTGCTCCACAATGAACTGCATCAGGCTGCCCGAGCCACCTTCGATTTTGGCGGCCGCGATGGCGATGAAGAACAGGAGGAATGGGACCGAGAGTCCGTCGTTGAGACCAGCCTCCACGTTGAGCGCCTGGCGAATGCGCATGGGCACGCGCGGGCTGTTCACGATGATCTGTCCCAGGCCGGCATCGGTAGGCGCGAGGATGGCGCTCAGAATTCCTGCTTCCCAGATAGAGAGCTGCGGAAACACCAGCCGCGCGACAACCGCGCCCAGAAGAATCGTCAACAACATGCCTGTGCTCAGCAACCGCGCCGGCAGGTTCCTGATACTGCGCAAAACGTTCAGGTCGGTGCGGCTAGCATCCGTGAAGAGCAGCATCACCAGCCCGACTTGGCTAGCATCCGTGAAGAGCAGCATCACCAGCCCGACTTCGGCAATATGGAGTCCGGCCTTGGCAGTGAACCCGGCTCTCAGAATTCCCTGCAGGGCGGGAAACATCAGCATTCCCGCGACCGTGAAGACAATGGGCGCGGTGACGATCGTCCGCTCCAGGCGCCCCGACAACAGGCTGTAGAGGAAAAGAAGCGAGACAAAGAAGGCTAGTGGAATCATTGCGGTCCGCCTCTGTGAACCGTAGTTGCTAGGTTCGCGGTTCCTTCCGGACCGCAGTCTTCAGGTTTTGCCTCTACCTTCTGAATGGGGGTCGCGCCACTGCGCATATTGCGGGAAGGTAGCCGCGCAGCGTACACCATGTCTCAAGATTTTCTCAGGTGTAGTCAGTCCCATCTGTGATGCCTGTCACATCCAGCAACTAACCGAGTGCACAACGTGCGGAAGTCTCATTTGATTGTTAAGGAAAGCGAGAACCGAGTGGGTCAACTCCTGAGTCGTCAGCTACCCGAAAATTAGGAAAACCACTTGCCCTGGTCATTTGATGGAAAATCGCCTTCCCGTGAGCAGGGACATGACGGTCCCTCGGGACGCTTATAGGAGCATTCCAGACCTTTTACGATAGCGAGTGAGAACAGGCCATATCGCACCCAATCCCGAAAACATTGCGACCCGACCGGGCCGGGCTCTGCATCTCGTCCCGATTTTCGGAACCGCCGCGCGTTCCCTGCCGTATCACCTACCGGCCCACAACTTTTTCTGCGAACTCGCGTCCCACGCGCGACAGGAGGCACTATGGCTCAACATCGCAAACCCAGCACATTGGCAGGCGTCATGGCAGCGGCGTTTCTCGCCCTGCTGATGGCCATTCCCGTCCACGCCGAGGTAACCCAGGAATTTCACAAGACCGTTCCGCTCTCCGCCGACGGACGGGTGTCGCTCAGCAACATCAATGGCGACGTCGAGATCACCGGCTGGAACAAGAACGAGGTCCAGATCGATGCGGTAAAGACAGGTCGCGACCAGCAGCGCCTGGACGAAGCCCGCATCGACGTCAACGCCAGCAGCAGTTCCGTGAAAATCGACACCCACTATCCCTCGCACCTTTTCAACAATAATCCCGCCTGGGTGCACTACACCCTGCACGTGCCGCAGAACGCGCGTCTCGACAAAATCGATTTGGTCAATGGATCGCTCACGGTGCAGAAGCTCACCGGAGAGATCGAGGCCAACCTGGTGAACGGCAAAGTGCGCGCCTCCGACCTGGCCGGCACGGCTGATCTGGCGACCGTGAACGGTTCAGTCGAAGCCAACTACACCTCGCTGAATAATGTCCGCGAGATTACGCTGAAGTCGGTGAATGGCTCGGTCGATCTGCTGCTGCCGCAGTCGCCCAACGCCGACGTAAGCGCCAGCACCGTCAACGGCGCCATCTCCACCGATTTCCCGCTGACCGTAAAGGGCCGTTGGGTCGGCAAGAACATGAGTGGCACGCTGGGCAGCGGCGGCGTTCACATCGAACTCAATAACGTGAATGGCAGCATCCACGTGGGGCCGGGGCATGGGACGTTGTAGATCTACTTCTTGATTAGCGCGGCGGATAACAGATGAGCTTTGGTCGCGAGATTGTAGGCGCGTTCGAAATCGCCATCTTTGGTCGCGCTGCGCGACTGCGCCACATACGACCGTATCTGGACAATGATCTCTTGGTCGTCCTTCGATAGCGTGCGATTCAAGCCGCTCACGGTCTTCTCCGTTTCGTCCAGCAATTGCGCAGTTATCTGCTTTTGCTGCGACAATTGCGCGCTGCTCACATCGGCGGCAATGGCCGTCTCGGGTGGGGGAGCTGCCGGATTCGCTGGAGGATGGGTCGCGGCAATTGTCGTAGTGCCGTTACTACCACCTGTCGGCGGCGCCGTCGCACTGCTCTGAGTCGCAACAGGAGGCTGCGCCGGCTTGCGCCGGTGATGCGCAGAGGCCTTGGGTTTCGGTTCTTCCGCAGGAGGCGGTTGCGGCGTCGATTCTTCCGGCGGTGGCGGGGGCGGAGCCTCCTCCGAAATCTCAACCGGCAAGGCTGAAGGAATCAGTTCAGCCGGGGCCTTCGCCTGCGTTGGAAGCGGTGGCGCCTTCTTCTGACAACCTACCGCGAAAAGCAACGCTAACAGCGGCAACGCGACGAGTTGGCGGCTAAGCTTCATGTGCAGGTCTGCCGAGCTGCGTGGCGCTTCATTCCTTGAACTCAAGTGGCGGAGCAAGCCAGCTCGGACATTGCTTCCATGATAAACACAGTCAGCAAAAACCGCAGTCACCACCGATGGGCGGCTGGGTTGCCATGCCTAAGTCTCACATTCGAGTAATCGCCTCCGCGCCTTCGTGCTGCTGCGCTCCGGCCAGAGGCAGTATCAAGCGAAATGTCGTGCCACGACCCATTTCTGTAACAAAATCGAGCGCCCCGTTATGCAACTGCAGCACCCGGTAGCTCATGGCCAGGCCAATGCCGCTGCCGGCTTTCTTGGTGGTGAAATACAAGTTGAAAACCTTATCACGCACCTCCTCGGGTATTCCCCTCCCCTGGTCACGCACTTCAATGGTTGCAGCCGTGTCAAGCTGCCCCGAGGTAATGCTGAGTACGCCGCCACCGCTCATGGCCTGCACTCCGTTAAGGACCACATTCAACAAAGCCTGCTTGATCAAGTCGGCGTCTGCCCGCACCGGCAGCGGCTCCCTGCTCAGTTGGGTCTCGACCTTCACACCTTGCTGGGCGGCTTCCGGAGATGCCAGCAAGGCTACGTCTTCGATCGCTCGTCGCAGGTCGAAGTCGACCAGCCGCAATTCTACCGGGCGATTGAAGTCCACCAGCATCTGCACCACCCGGTCGAGGCGATGAATCTCGTTGCCGATGATGTCCAGGTGGCGCCGCGTGTCAGGATCGATCTCGCGCATTTTCTCCCGCAATAATTCCAGGTGCAACACGATGGCGTTGATCGGGTTCTTGACCTCGTGGGCCACGCCGGAGCTAAGCCTGCCAATGGCCGCCAGGCGGCGTGACAGCTCGATCTCGTTTTCGATACGGTGGACCGACTCGGTATCGCGCATGGTGAGCAGTGCACCAATGCGCTCGCCTCGCTCAGCGATGAAATCGAGTGCGATCTGGATGCGGCGTCCGTTTTCCAGCTCGATTTCGCGCTGTGATATCGGCTGGTGCAGGGCAAACGCATCCAGCACGATACGGCCAAGCTTGTTGGCATCGGTGAAGACGCCCTCGACGGCATTTCCCAGGATCTCTCCCCGCGGCCGGCCGATGAAACGTTCGGCGGAGGCGCTCACCAGCACCACCCGGGTGTCGCGCGTGAACAGGACCAGACCGTCCTGCAGCGTACCCATGATCTGGTCGAGGTTTTCCTTCAGGGCGCTGAAGACCTCTTTCACATCGCGGATCTGGCGTCCCAGGCGGTCGATTTTTGTGTTCACCAAGCCATACTCGTCGGTCTTCCGCGGCTCGGGATCGGGAGTACTGTCGGGAACTCCCGCGGTCATTTGGTCGAGCCGCCGCCCAATCGCCTCCAGCGGACGCAAGGCTATGTTCGACAGGCTGGCAGCCAGTACCATCGAGACCAGGATCGCGAAGATCGAAAAGTAGAGAGCGCGGCGCAACTCGGGCTGAACTTCGCTCTCCAGAAATACCGTCGAAATACCGACCCGAATGTCCCCGAATGGCTGGCCCTCGCGTTGGATAGGAAGATGGATGTCGTAGACGCGGGGCGCGCCGAATACCACTTTCAGCTGCTGCAGGAAGCTGCCATTACGAACCTGCTGGAAGTTTTTTCGCTGCTTCAGGTTCAGGTTGGTGCCAACGGCGTTGGGATCGGTGTGCACGATAGCGCGGCCGCTGATGTCCGCAATGGCCGCATCGGAAACCGTGGGAGAATAACCGACCACCGATTGCAGCAAGGTGTTTAGGCCCTTATTGAGCTTGAGCTCCTGCTCCAACACCGCGTCCACCTGATGGGGATCGTTCTCGTCGGCAAATGTGCTGCCCACTTTGGCCAGGCTGGCTGCGCGAGCGCTCTCTCGGATCTCCTTGGCGACGAAGTCGGCGCTATCGTAGGCCTCGTAGATGCGCTGCCGCACCAAACGCGAGACGTAGAAGTAGGAAAATATGGCGACCAGCGCAACCACCATGCCACTGATGGCAAGCACCAGTTTTGTCTTCAAACGCATAGGATCCACAAGAAAGAAGATTCGGTGGCGCGGGCTGTTGCCGGTATCATATCAGCCCGCTCACCAGGCGAAAATGGGGCGCGAGTTCCTCCCCCGAAGCGGGATGTTCCCGAGGCATCGGATATGGTAACGTCTTCCACGGTATTTTTCGTCTGGAAACAACTCCAAACCCGGACTCAGCATCTAACCTTCAGTCATTGTCCGGTTAGCGCACAGAGTAGCAGGAGAAGAAACCGTGGGCCATTCCACAGCGGTAGAGGGCAAGAATTTGCAGAGTGAGACGGTCGCCAGGTTACGCACCTTGTCCCATGATCTAAGCAATTACATTGAAACCATCATGCAGGCGTCGTATCTATTGGCCCAGGCCAAGCTCGACGACAACAACAAGAAATGGCTCGATCTGGTCGACAAGGCTTCCCAGGACGCCGCCCGCGTCAACCGCGAGATCCGCGAGATCCTGCGCTCTCAGAGTGAGCCCGGCCGATAACCCCTGAGAGCGCCTAAACGTTAACGCGACGAGCTTTCCGCTTCGCAGCGCCGCGCGCGATGGAGCAGCCATTCCCCGATGCTTACGAGACCAGCTGGGCTTCCATCGTGATCTTCGCATTCAGCACGCGGGAAACCGGACATCCCTTCTCGGCATTCTGAGCGGCTTCTTCAAACTTCGCTTTGTCCGCGCCAGGGATTTTCGCTTTCACCTCCAAATGAATTGCAGTAATGGTGAAGCCCGCGTCTGTCTTGTCCATAGTCAACTTCGCAGTCGTGTCGATACTCTCGGCAGTCATGCCGCCGTTTCCCAGTTGCGCCGACAGCGCCATTGTGAAGCACCCCGCGTGGGCCGCGGCGATCAACTCCTCCGGATTCGTTCCAACACCATTTTCGAAACGCGTACTGAAAGAATATTGCGTCTGGTTCAGCACCCCGCTCTGCGTGGACACAGCTCCCTTGCCATCTTTCAACCCGCCCGACCAGTGAGCACTGGCTGTACGTTGCATATTACCCTCCTGGAGATAAATTTCTTTCCCTGATTACGTTACACGAACGCGGCAGATCTTGGGGAGATCGTGGGCAGGCGCGAAAATTGCGAGTCGGAAAATCCTCGTCCTGCTGGACCGCCGTTTCACGGTATCTAATAGAAATCGGAGCAGCTCAGGAAGTATCCACATCGTGGACACGCCAGCTTGCAATGGTCTTCACGAAGTTGTTCGGAGCAGTTGGGACACACCTGCATGCTGATTATCGCCGGCTTTCGGCCAGTCTGAGGATGCGGCTCGTCTTCGTGTTCGGTCCGGGAATTCGTGGATGGATTATCGTTCATGACTGCCCCGTCAGCTGCCCTGTTGTCCGCAGAATACACGATGTTATTGAGCAGAAACTTGCCAAAAGGTGGCGGTCTCCCGGCGACCAGGTGGTCCCCCATTGGTACATGTACCTCGGTTTGCACCCGTCCAGATAATTCCGTGAAAATTTCGTATACGATTGTCCTATAATCATAAATGGGTGCGTGTATCTGCGCTCGATATGCATCACCCTGATGGAATTTTTTTCGCCTTGCCGACAACGTAATGGGTGTAGGACATGCAGTTACCAGTTAGTAACTGGCACAAAGATCAGGAAACGTGCCGCCTGAGTGGCGACACCATCGGGCTTTAGTCGCCGTTAAGTTGTATACAGAATAGGAACTAAGTGCTCTGGCCCAAGGTAGAGCTTTGCCGAAGGTGAGAATTCTGTTCGCGCCTTGCGACGCCGAATGGTTTCTAAATCGAGATTAGTAATGGAGATTTTCCCGTGAAAAACGCAAAGAAGTTGATGTTCGCCGCCCTTGCCGCCCTTATGATCGCAGGCTCTCTCAGCGCTGTTAGCGGCGCAACCTCGATGAGATCGTTCGGCCCAGTCGCCGTCGTCGGGGAAGGGCCGTCGCCCTTGCCTGTCGTTGTGTCTTCAGTTCCTGACAATGACGCCATTTCGTTTGGCACACACTTCTGACAATGATTCGGGTCGGAAACGACCAAGGAGACTGTAATGAAGAACACCCTCGTCGTTACCCTCGCTGTTCTAATGTCGGTCGGTATCGCTTGCGCCGGCGCCAACTCGCTCCCAATTACGAACAGCGCGCCGGAGAGAATCGCCCAGGCGTCGTCCGCGTATTCGCTTTGTGCCAGCCAGGATGTCTGCAGCCCGAATCGCGCCGCGATATCTCCAGGCGAAGGCGCTCCTATGCCCCTTTGCCCACCCGGACAAAATTGCACTGGTCAGCTCCGCCAGATCGCCGGTGAAGGCGCTCCCATGCCCCTCTGCCCTCCCGGACAGAATTGCACTGGTCAGCTCCGCCAGATCGCCGGTGAAGGCGCTCCCATGCCCCTATGCCCTCCTGGACAGAATTGCACTGGTCAGCTCCGCCAGATTGCCGGTGAAGGCGCTCCTATGCCTCTTTGCCCTCCCGGACAAAATTGCACTGGTCAGCTCCGCCAGATTGCCGGTGAAGGCGCTCCTATGCCTCTCTGCCCCCCTGGACAGAATTGCACTGGTCAGCTCCGCCAGATCGCCGGTGAAGGCGCTCCCATGCCCCTCTGCCCTCCTGGACAGAATTGCACTGGTCAGCTCCGCCAGATTGCCGGTGGAGCGTCGTTTGCCGAACTGGGCGTGATTTTGACGAAAATTAAGGGTAGAGGTTAGCGAAAGCCCCGCGAATTAGGTTTTCGGCAGATGTTCCGTTAGCAGGAAGTAATCCAGGGCCGGTTACCGGTCTTGAGAAATATTTTGTTGTATTGTGCCGGCTCCACGCATATTATTTTGGTGGAGTCATGCAGCTTCACCTTATCGACTACGTGTTCTGGTTCGCCTCACCCCTTCTTCAGGTAGCGGTGTTGGTGTGCATGGTGCGGCGCGGCCTGCATAAGGACTACCCTTATTTTTTCAATTACACCATTCTTGCTGTAATTGGCGACCCGATTCTCCTGATCATTCACCCCCTCTCGTATACCGCTTATTACTATGCCTACTACGTGTATTTGGGGCTCAGCGTTTTGATGTCGTTTGCCGTTCTACAGGAAATTTTCAGAGCAGCGTTCCGGCCTTACGAAGCGTTACGAGATTTGGGCGTAATTCTCTTTCGTTGGTCCGCATTGGTGGTGCTCCTGGTGGGAGTGATGTGGGCGATTAGTGCCGCACACAAGCCCGACTATGATCGGGTTCAGGACGTTATCCTGCTGGCCGACCGCGGCTTGCGGTTGATGCAGTGCGGCCTGGTCTTTTTCCTCCTGCTTTTCAGCGAATATCTTGGTATCCCTCACCGCAGCCTTCTGTTTGGAATTTCCTTGGGATTTGGCTTCTTCGCAGCCGTAAACATGCTGGTTGTCACCGGTGCCAGCCATCGCGGCGTTCTGCTTCATGCCACCCTAAGTCAGATCAACAGCGCCGCGTACCTGATCGCCGTGATCATATGGTTCGGCTATACTCTGGCCGCTGCGCCGTCCCGAAGCAGGGTCGCCGAGCCGATCTTGTTGCGCTCCAAGGACTGGAATTCGGCGCTGCAAGATGCTCGCGTGCCCATTCCCGAAGATAGCCTCTTGGACAACATGGACCGTACGGTCGAGCGGCTCCTCTACCCGCCGGAAGAGTCGACGGTCAACATTACAAGCGGACGTGGATAAACCGCCCCTGCGCCTGACGTCCGCCAACTACCGCCCATTTGCGGCGGTTTTCTTTTTGCCCAGACTCGATGCCGTAGCCCTGCATTCAGACTGGTGTCTTGGTTTTGCGCGGCGGACTGAAAAATGGTAGCTGTCGAACCGTAGCCGCTACCTTATGGCGCACCGCCTCCACGGTTATCTCCACGTGCAATCTTGACCCCGGCTCTGCATGTCGCGAATCCACACTGGCCAAGGCAATTAGTTGCTTCAGCAGCGGCGACCAGGTGCTCGACGTCGCCTTACCCACCTGTTCCCTGCCTCTGTATACCGGCACATGTACCCGTGAAGCGGTGGCTGGCGTCTGCGGAGCCAGTCCCATGCGGTCGAACAGCGCTTCAAATTCGTTCCAGTCGATTTCAAGTCCCATCAACTTCCGCATCGGTCCGGCCTTCTGCTCGGCCAGTAGCGCTTCCCTTCCAATGAAGTTTTCCTTTTCAAAGTGGATGAGCTTCCCTAGCCCAACTTCTGCGGGGCTGTATTTCTGCGAGGCAATCAGCGCCTTCTTGCTGCTGATGTAATCCACGTCAGCGAGAATAAGTCCCGCCTCAATGCGCGCGACGTCCAGCGCCAGCATGCCGGTTGGGTGAATATCGAAGCGCCGGCCCGCGTCCATTAGTGTGTCCCAAACTTTGACCGCTTCTTGCCACGGAATCCAGATTTCGTAGCCCAGATCCCCCGTGTAGCCGGTTCGCGAAATGTCCACCGCGACGCCGCCGATCTTTCCGCTGGTCTTGCGAAAGTACTTCAAGTTTTCGATGTCGGCCTCGGCGATGCTCTTCAGCAACTTCCCCGACGTCGGTCCTTGCAGCGCCAGCGCGGCAACCTGTTCGGTGACGTCCTCTATCTGCACGTCAAGCCCGATTGCATTCTGCCGGAACCAACGCAGGTTGGGGTCAGCCGCAGTCCAGCGATAGCGGTTATCTTCCAGCCGTGTGATGGTGCCGTCGTCGACGATCTTGCCCTCTTCGTCGCACCAACAGCAGTAGATCACCTGATTGATGGCAACCTTGTTGATGTCGCGGGCAATGACGCGATTGACAAAGCGCGTGGCATCGCGCCCGCTGACCATGTACTTGTAGAGTGGAGTGACGTCGATGAGCGCGGCCGCATTACGAATCGCGTTGTACTCGTGCTCATGGTGCGTCTCGTAGACGCCCACGGCGTAATAGCCGGACCACTCCCGGTAATTCAGGCTCTGGCACAGAGCCAACGTTCTTTCATGGACTGCTGTTCCTACCGGCACGATGCACTCCTCGCGGTTTCTTAGTGCGCGGATTATAGCGACCGCGGAAAGCTGCGGCAAGCTCTCGCGACTCCCATCCGGGCCGACCGCTGTTTCGGTGGCTCACTACGCTAGAATGTGGAACACTGTTCTACATCACAAATATTATGCCCGCGGACAGCTCATCACGGTACGACGTCATCGTCATCGGCGGCGGCCACAACGGTTTGGTCAACGCCGCCTATCTGGCCCGCGCCGGGAAAAAAGTTCTGGTGCTGGAGCGCCGCCACCTGGTCGGTGGCGCAGCGGTGACGGAAGAGATCATTCCCGGCTTCAAGTTTTCCGTGTGTTCGTACGTGGTGTCGCTCCTGCGCCCGGAAATCATTCGCGACCTCGATCTTCCTCGCCACGGTCTGGAAATTCTTCCTCTCGACGGTACCTTCACGCCGATGCCCAACGGCGACTACCTCTGGCGGGTCAACGATCACGGCAAGACCATGCGCGAGTTGCGGCGCCACTCCCGCTTCGACGCAGAGGCGTACGAGGAGTTCGGCAAGGCCATGCTGCAGATGTGCCGCTTCGTGAAGCCGATTCTCGCCATGGTGCCGCCCGACCCGACGACATTGAATCCCAAAGATCTCTTCAAGCTGCTCTTCCTCGGCCGGCGATTCCAGGACCTCAGTGGTGAAGACAAGTACAACCAGGTGCAGCTCATGACCATGAGTGCCATCGATTTTCTCGATCAGTGGTTCGAGACCGATGTGCTCAAGGCCACGATGTCGGCGTCGGGAATCATCGGCACCTTCCTCGGTGTACGCTCGCCGGGAACGGCTTACGTCCTGCTGCACCACTACATGGGAGAGATTGACGGCGCGTTCCGCGCTTGGGGATTCGCGCGGGGCGGTACAGGAGCCATCTCCAACGCAATTGCGGATGCAGCTCGCGAGTTTGGCGTCGAGATCAAGACGCAAACCGCGGTCGCGCAGATTCTGATCAAGGATGGCAAACCTGTCGGCGTCGCGACCACCACCGGCGATGAATACTTCGCTCCCGTAATCTCCTCCAGCGTCGATCCCAATCTCACATTCCTTAAGATGATCGATCCCCGGCACCTGAGCGGCGAATTTCGCGACGAGGTGAAGCGCTACAAGTATCGAGGGTCGTCCGGCAAGGTCAATCTCGCGCTGGATGCATTACCGAATTTCACCTGCCTTCCCGGCGAGGGTCATCACTTGCGCGGTGCCATCTCGATTTCTCCCAGTGTCGATTACATGGAACGCGCCTATGACGATGCGAAGTATGGCAATTATTCGCGCCGGCCGTACATCGACATCGTGATACCCAGTCTTACCGATCCGTCCCTGGCGCCGCCGGGTAAACATGTGATGTCGTGTTTTGTGCAGTACGCACCATACAAACTCAAAGAGGGCAATTGGGATGAGAAGCGCGAGGCCTTTGGCGATAACGTGATCGATACGATTGCCGAACGTGCTCCGAATCTGAAAAACATCATCGTCGGACGGCAGGTGGTCACGCCGCTCGATCTCGAACGCGAGTGGGGACTGACCGAGGGCAACATCTTTCAGGGAGAGCTTTCGCTGGAGCAATTGTTTTTTCTGCGACCTGTGCCCGGCTGGGCGCAATATAAAACGCCAATCAAGAATCTGTGGATGTGCGGTTCGGCCACGCATCCCGGCGGCGGCATCATGGGCGCGCCAGGCCGCCTGGCTGCGCTGGAGATCCTGAAGCACCAGTGACGCGATTTTGCAGGGGCGCAGCCCTTCGGCTCCGCTCAGGGCAGGCTTTTGGCTGCAGCGCAGTAGTGGCTTTGCTCATCGGTTTGTGTCAGGGCACGACTTCAGTCGTGCCGAAAGAGGCTTTGTTTTACGCTGGGCTTTAGCCCCTGCAGCACCCGTCAGGGGCTAAAGCGCCAATTAACATAAGACTGCTCTGTCACGGCTAAATCGTGCCGGAAGCAAAGCATCTATTTCCGTCCAAAACTCGTCAGCTCACGCGACATGCCACAAACTAACGACATCGTCATACTCGGCGCAGGGCACAACGGCCTGGTCACCGCGTTCTACCTCGCCAAGGCCGGATTCAAACCCCTGGTGCTGGAACGACGGCCCGTTGTCGGCGGCTGCGCCATCACCGAAGAATTTCATCCTGGCTTCCGCTGTTCCCGGCTCGCTCACGCCACGGGACCAATCAGCTCCGACATTGTGGCAGATATGGATCTGCCAAAGCATGGGCTGAAAACGTACACTCCCACGGTCCGCGTGCTCTCGCTGGCTCACGGGGGCAATCTCGCTCTTTATGGCGACACCTCAAGATCGCAGCAGGAAATGGCCAGGTTTTCTCAGAAAGACGCCGCGAACTACGCTGAGTTTCAGCAGTCGCTGACTCGCATCGGGGAAATTGCGGCTCTGCTAATGAACATCACCCCGCCCGATATTGACGACCCAGGCGCACACAATCTTTGGGAGTTGCTGAAGACAGGCCGCAAGATTCGCGGCCTCGGCGAAAAGGATCTTTATCGTGTCTTGCGATGGGCGCCAATGGCAGTCGCCGACCTTGTCGCCGAATGGTTCGAAACAGAGTTGCTGCGCGGAACGATTGCCGCGCAAGGGATCTTTGGGACGTTCCTCGGGCCCTGGTCAGCGGGCTCCAGCGCAACCCTGCTGCTGCGCGGTGCATCTGACAGCAACCTCGCCGGACCGGCGTCGTACGTTGCGGGAGGAGCGGGTGCCCTGACCGAGGCGATGGCTGCGGCGGCTCAAGCCGCGGGCGCCGAGATTCGAACGTCCTGCGAGGTCATCAGGATCAAGATCAATGATGGCGCGGCCACGGGCCTTGTTCTCTCGAATGGCGACGAGATCGAAACGCGAGTTGTCGTCTCCAACGCCGATCCCAAGCGGACCATGCTCGGGCTGGTCGAGCCGCAGCATCTGCAGCCCAGCTTCCTGCAAAAGCTGCTGCATTATCGGATGAACGGCACCGTCGCCAAGATCAACCTCGCGCTCGGTGGACTGCCGACGTTCAAAGGGGTCGATGGCGACGTGAGTGCGCGCTTGTCAGGCAGAATCCAGATTTCGCCCGAGATCGACTATCTGGAGCGCGCCTTCGATGCCGCAAAGTATGGAGAGTTCTCCCAGCACCCGTATATCGAGGCAATGATTCCCACATTGTGGGATGGTTCCCTCGCGCCGACCGGCAAGCATGTGATGTCGATTTATATGCAATACGCGCCGTACAAGCTGCGCCATGCGGATTGGGATTCGCAACGTGAGGCGCTGGGCGACACTGTCGTCAAAACGCTCGCCGAGTACGCACCG
>JBEKTC010000107.1:0-12258 GCA_049516475.1 Candidatus Korobacteraceae bacterium
GCCTGGGCGGCGTGGAGTCGACGGTCTCGTATCCGGTGCTCACGTCGCACACCGGGCTGAGCGCCAAGCAACTCAAGTTGCTGGGAGTTTCGCCGGCGACAGTCCGGCTGTCGGTAGGAATCGAAGACAGCGCCGATTTGATCGCGGACCTGGAGCAGGCGCTGGAGAAAGCGTAAAGGCCTGCCCAGAGGCATTCGAAATGTTCTGACACTGCTCGGTTCAGCGACTAATGGGGGCAATCATGTCGCGTAATCCTGCGACAACATGGGAAATGTTGAATGTGGCAATGACGCACTTTCAAACGTACATTGCGAGCAAATCGGACAGATTTGCTCTTTCGATAACTGACCTGTTGCATGTCAGCAACTTCAAAGGTGGGAACGCATCGATCACGGAGCCGGAGCCTGGGTTATCGACTAAGCTGCGGCGGTATGAAGCACATCTCAGGAAGATTGATCCTACTGTTTCCGGATGGGAGCTCGGGAAACTGGGTGACCAACTCGGCGAAGTAAAAGTGTGCGGAGATAGCTTCTTGCACCTAGCATCCGATGCGAAGACTAAAATCCGAGGATTCGGTCCCTCCTACGCCTCAGCGCTCTTGCATGCATTCTTTCCCGATGTAATGCCGGTGCTGGACCGTCGGATTCTTAATGGAGCGGGAATATCGGTTTGTCTTGACTCGCAAGGTCAGGTCAAGAACATAGGTTCGCACTACGGTCAGCTGATCGACGCATGTCAAAAGGCGCTCTCGGAGGACGGTGCTCTTTCGCTGAGACAGCTGGATAAACGGTGGTTCTGCGCCGAATTGCCTGAGCGATTCTCACCGACGGCCAAAGAAATGACTTGAGGTTAGCGCTACTGCGAGCAGTTCCTGTGCCGCCGCTGCGCGGCTCAGTCTCCCTAGAGGCACCTGTCCGCGGGCTTACGCCCGCGGCTAACACAAATGTCGCTGCTTCGCAGCTGAATTATCCGATCAGGAGATGTGTTGTCCAGGAAGCCGGCAGAGCAACTATCACTTCCCAGAACTTTGGGAAACGCCATGGGTTGTAGTCACGCAGGTATGGCGATGCAGGTCTGGCGCAGCTTCGTGTTTCTGCTTGTCACCGCGGCGTTGGGATTCGCACAGGAAAATGTGGCCGCGAAACCGGCTGATTCTTCGGCGCCTGCAACTCCCGCCACGCTTTCGCAGGAGCAGATCCGCGAACTGATTCGACTCTCCGCCGACAAAGATCTCGAGAACGACAAGAAGCAACGGGATTACACCTACATCGAGCGCCAGGAAGAACGCAGACTCGACGGCAAGGGGCAGGTGAAGTCCACCGAGACGAAGACCTATGACGTTATGGAAATCTATGGCGAGCAAGTGCAGAAGCAGATCGCCAAGGATGATAAGCCGCTCTCAGCGAAAGATGCGCAAAAGGAGGAGGAGAAGGTCCAGAAGCTGATCGACAAGCGCAAGAACGAGTCGGAAGCGGACCGCAAGAAACGGCTGGAGAAAGAAGAGAAGGAACGTGACGACGAGCGGCAGTTTGTGCGCGAGGTAGCCGATGCATACAACTTCAAGTTCGTCGGCATCGAGAAGCTGGATGGACGCGACAACTACGTCATCGACGGCGACCCCAAGCCGGGATATCAGCCGGTCCGGAAGGAAGCCAGAATCCTGCCCAAGACCCGCTTTCGTGTGTGGATCGACAAGGACGATTCGCAGATGAAAAAGCTGGATGTGCAAGTCATCGACACATTTTCGTTCGGACTATTTATCGCCAGGCTGCACAAGGGCTCGCGCGTTGTCATCGAGCAGACCAGGGTGAACGACGAAGTGTGGTTGCAACAGCATATTGCGGTCAAAGTGGACGTGCGGTTGGCATTGCTGAAAGATTTCAACGTTGACGTGGATGTCACGGACCGCGACTACAAGAAATTCCGCACGGATACAAAGATTGTTCCGATTGAGGCCACCGCGAATACAGCCTCACCACATTAAGTAATTCATCGGCAGCCAGTTAGGCTGTTCCTCCGCCGTTTCATTGACCCTGAAATTCGCGGCGTGTAACATCACAGCAACCGGTGGAACGCAGGAGAAGGTTGTTTCGGAATTGTCGCCACGATGACATTGCTCCGCCTTAAGGTTCCGGCCGCCGTACTGCTGTTCCTCAGCTTCCTTATCATCCTCACCAGTTGCGAGACTACTGAACCCAAGAATTCCGCTGCTCTTCCCGCACACGCCACCGCCCCTGAAGTCACCGCGCCAGTTGTCCAGAAGGCCGCGCCACCGCCTAAGATCCAGGAAGATCCCAAGCCGCAGGTTGATCCCGTCGATGCCTTGATCGCGCAGGCGGAGAAGCAGTATGCCGCCGGGCAGGCCAACTATCAGGCAGGACATCTGGAAGCGGCGAAACAAAATTTCGACCAGGCCTTCAATACGCTGCTGGGAAGCAACCTCGATGTTCGCAACAATGAGCAACTGGAGCGCGAGTTCGACAAGATAGTCGAGGCCGTCCACGAGCTGGAGATGGCGGCGCTGCAGCAGGGCGACGGCTTCAGTGAGCCGCGCTCCGAACCGGCGCCCATCGACGAAGCCAACGACATCACCTTCCCAGTCGATCCCAACGTCCGGGCCGTGGCCGAAGCCGAGGTCAAGAACACCAAGTCCGACCTGCCGCTGGTGATGAATGACCAGGTGGCGATGTTCATCAACTACTATTCCAGCCCGCGCGGAAAGGCCACGCTGGAGCACGCCTGGACACGGGCAGGACGCTATCGCGGGATGATAGAGAGCATCCTGAAGGAAGAAGGCGTGCCGCAGGACCTGATCTATCTGGCACAGGCGGAGTCGGGCTTCCAGCCGCTGGCGTTGTCGCGGGCCGGGGCGCGCGGCATGTGGCAGTTCATGGCCGGCGCGGCGGAAATCTACGGGTTGGAGCGGAGCTGGTGGATTGATGAGCGGCAGGATCCGGAGAAGGCGACGCGCGCCGCCGCCCATCACCTGAAGGACCTGTACAACCAGTTCGGCGACTGGTACCTGGCGATGGCCGCCTACAACTCAGGCGCCAGCACGGTGCAACACGCCGTAGAACGCACCGGGTACGCCGATTTCTGGGAGCTGTACCGGCGCGGCGTGCTGCCACAGGAGACGCGGAACTACGTTCCCATCATTCTGGCCGAGACGATTATCGCGAAAAACCCGGAGCAGTATGGTTTGCAGCGGGTAGCGCCCGAACCGACGCAACCGACGGACCAGGTGACGATCAACTATCCCGTGGACTTGCGCCTGGTGGCCGAATGCGTTGACACTTCGGTGGATCGCCTGCAGGAGCTGAACCCCAGCCTGCTGCGAATGACCACCCCGAAAGACCAGCAGTTCATCCTGAAGCTGCCGGCTGGATCGCAGGAAAAGTACGAGACCGCGATGGCCACCATCCCACAGGACATGCGCACCTACTGGCGCTATCACCGAGTGGAATACGGGGACACGCTACCCTCCATCGCACGCAAGTATCACACCTCGGCCTCGTCGATTGCGGAGGCGAACAATCTCTCCGACGACGAGGTGAAGGCCGGGACGAAGCTGATTATCCCGATCGCACCGGGACGGCACGACACACAGACAGCTACCTACTCCCACAAGGCCACTCATTACAAAGTGCGCAAGGGCGATACCGTGGCCTCGGTGGCCGACGATTTCGAGGTTCCCGTCGATAAAGTCAGGAAATGGAACCACTTGCGTGGGAGCGAGCTGACGCCCGGACGCACGCTGACCATCTACAAGCCCACCACTTCGGAGAGCACCGAAGCCGATTCATCGGACACCAAGGAAGAGACTAAGGCAGAGACCAAGAGCGCCTCGGCCAGCACAGGGCACAGCAGCGGCAAGTCCAGCAAGGCTCAAAGCTCCGACGCCGCAAAGTATCACAAGGTCAAGAAGGGCGAGACCCTCAGCAGCATTGCTGAGTCGAACCACACGTCCGTCGCCGCCCTGAAACGCGACAATCCCAAGCTGGCTGCCAATTTGCGCGCCGGCGAGGTGCTGCTGATCCGGAAGCAGTAGTCAGTGGCCAGTGGCTAGTACCACGGTTTCGGCGGTCGGCGCTCATTGCCCACGACGCGTCGCTTTCCGAGGCTGATATTCCTTCTCTGCGGGACCGTGCTGACACCCCGGGCCATGGCGGTCACCGACCACTAACCACTGACCACTGGCCACTGACCACTGACTTACCCCTTCCCTTCGCGCGGATGTTCTGTTACAACAGGCGCGTTGCACTAATTTGCCGGGCCCGCGATGCGGCGAAGCCATCGGAGTGTTGCGTTGTGATCGCGTGCCTCTTGTGTGATATTTGTCTTTGGTATACAACCAAGTTTTGCTTAGCGAGCTGCCTCCGTTCAGTCATGCGGAGTCCGGCACCATCAGGAGGACAAGCATATGACATTCGATGAAACGCTCTATGGCCGCAGAGACGACGAAATGGATGACTACGGAGACGGCGCCTACGGCGATTCCGCCGACGACGAGGAATACGAAGAAGAAGAGGAAGAAGAAGAAGAGCCCGAATCGGTGACGATTGTGGAAGAAGACATTGAGATAGAACCGGTGGTTCGCGAAGCTCCGGCGCCGCCTCCGGCTTCACGCAAGCCCGCCCCCAAGCCCACTCCAAAGAAGCCGGCGAAACCAGCCGCCAAGAAAGCGCCGGCCAAACCCGCCAAGAAAGCCGCCAAGAAAGCTGCCAAGAAGAGCGCGGCAAAGAAGCCGGCAAAGAAAGCGCCGGCGAAGAAGGCGGCCAAGAAAGTTCCTGCGAAGAAAAAAGCAGGCGCAAAGAAGAAAACTGCCAAGAAAAAACGCCGCTAGGATCTTGGCGCTGACAACGATCTCGTTGGTGAGACAGCCGCGGGCTTGTGCCGCGCGGCTTTTTGGTCGCGCTGGCGAACGGTGCATAGGCGAGCACCGCACACGAGGGTGCGACGTGGCTCACACGACTGCGGTGCAATGTCGCACGTTGAAGCGTGACCCAGGTTGCTGCGCCGCGGCTGGCTTGCGAGTACGATTCTGGCGTAATACCTCATGTCGTGCCGGCTCGCTGGCCGCGATTCCGACCCCCGGTAGCTGACCAGCATCCGGCACGACGTTTGCGCGCGTAGCTGTTTTTTGAAGGAGTGCGGCTTCAGAGTTTGTGAAAAACTCGGGAAAGCAGATCCCTCGTCAGGCTAAAGCCCTCCTCGGGATGACAAATTAAAAGGACATGCAACGGCGCACCCGTTCGGCAAGCTCAGGGCATGGTTGAAGCTGCCCCTTCAAAACAAGGATTAACCTTCGCTGTTATTTCCTTTCCAGCAGCGACGCGCGCAACTCGATGGGCGGGGAACCGTCGAAGAGGATGCTGCTGGCGGGTAACTGGGCCAGGGCGGCCGCATCGGGCGCCATCACCGACCACATCAGCAAGAGCTTGTTATAACGTGTGGCGAAGATCGCCTGCGACATGCGCTGCCCCAGATCTTCCCCTCTCTGCGTGGTTGCCATCGTGCCGTGGAAGATCATGAACAGATGGCCATGTATCGACATCAGCGCATCGGAATCGATCTCCCCAAAGTCGCCCATCTGCTCCAGGCTGGCAGCAACCTCATCGGCAGTTCGCTTGTCGGTGAGGGAGGCGGCGGTGCGCATCGACAGGCAATTGGGATCGAGAGCGCGCAAAGTGATGGTCGGGCCAGGCTGCTGCTCCCTCACGCCGGCCGGAAGATGGGGAGCAATCTGCAGCAGGGTTTGCGAGCAGGCGTGAAAAAACTTGTACTCGCGCAAGGTTGATTCGTCTTGCGGAGGAGGAGGATCGCTCTTGTCGGCGGCAACAACGTCCCAGCCCTGCGGGATCCGATACTGCAAGCCCGCCTCAGGATTGCGGTAGACTCCGTCGACCATTTCCCCGAGAGGGATGTTCTTGCCGGGTTCGTCGCGCAGAGCGGCATTCACCCGAAAGGTCGGCACGGTGGGTCCGGTGTAAGGTGCACCCTCAGCTTTTACCGGCTTGCCCTCTTCGTCAATCAGCGTGCCATCGTCCTGCGGGCAATAGAAACGGGCATCCGCCATCAGGTCCTTGGCCTTGCGCAGGAAGTCCTTATCGTTGGTGCGGATCACCACCTTGACCATGTAGTTGTTGATGCCCGCCCAGTACTGCGCGGCATAGTTCCGCCCGACACGCCGCGTAGAGGAATAGAAACGCCCGGAGCGCAACATGAAGCCAGGGACGGGGAATTGCAATGGCCCTCCGAAGCCTTGTCCGCTTCTTGCCCATCTCTGCAGTTCCTCTTGTTCCTTCTCGGGAGTGCTGACCTCATAGCCGGGACGCGGATCGGTCGCCGTCACCTGGATGTAGCCGTTGTGGTCTCCCTTCTCGTACTGCAGCATCAGCAGAGCATGCTGTTTCTCAGGCATCACCGGCACCATGATTTCGTGACCCTGCACGGTGAGGGGAAGATCGAAGCCAAAGCCGAAGAACTGGCTGGTGTAATGGGTGTTCGACAGGAATCCGGCCTCCGGCAGCAACGACTCCTGACCCGGCGCTCTCTTAACCGGAGCCGGCCGCTTGAAGATGAGATTGGGATCGTTTGAATTGGCGTCGGGCGGTGAGGGACACTGCGCGTGCAGCCCGGTCACGGTACATGCGACCAGCAGGACCAGCGCATAAGTGCGAAGCTCACGTAACACACGACGCGCGGCTGCACTGAGAACTGACATCTGGGCGTTATCCCTGGGTTGGCTACGCGGGGAGTTAGCTCATGATGCCAGCATCAAGTGCGTCGGCGCAAGTGCGGAGCTGCGATTTCGCGGGCACAAGTAGACGGGGAGAGGTGGGCGATGCAGGCTTAAGGAAATCCTGATCAAGTCACGGCGAAGTCGACCAGCGGCTAAAGCCGCAGTCGTGACCGGGCGTTTATTGACGGCCTAAAGTGCGTGCGTGAGAACCTGTGCCGTCCCTACGGTGTCTGTGTCATAGCTGCAATTTGATCTAAGCGGTGGAATAAACCTTCGTATTTGCGATGAAACTAGCCGCGCAGCGGCGGCTATGAAGTTAGCCCGGGGCGTAAGCCCCGGGTCTAGTGGGAAATTGACCCGAGCCGCGGAGCGGCGACACGGCTATGACACAGACACCTACGGGACTCCGATCTTTTTCCCACTTCCCCAGGACTCCGCTTCGCTCCGTCCTGGGCTAACTGCACTTCCACCCCTTCGGGGTTCTTTTTTCGTGGGTCGTACTCCGCCGGCGAAGATCAAACTTAGCTCACGCAGATTCCTGAAGGACGTCCCCTTCAAGAAGCCGGTCTTAATCAGAGTTTCCTTACCGTGTGCAACTGTTGCTTAGCATATTCAAAGTGAGCACGCGCAGGCCGGGCGACGGCTTGCTGCCTGTCTCGACCGTTCCACCCTGCTGGCCGTTTGCTTCCTGCTGCTTCGGTGTCCCCGCTGGCTTGCCGGTGACGGTGACCGAATGATTCAGGTGCTCCGCAAGGTTCACGGTATCGGAGGTCAGCAGCCAGGTTGTGCCGTTGCGATCGGTAAGCCGGTAGCCGCCCTCGTTACTGCGCTTCAGGCAGCCGGTCACCGCTATCTGGATCGGAGGGCTCATGGTCCTGGGGGGATTCGTATCGGACTGGCCGCCTGGCGTTGCGCCCGACTGCGCGTGGAGAGATAGCCCCAAGCTGAGAACCGCCAGGGTTACAAGCACGGACATGAGTGCTGAACGAGATTTCATGATTTCGCTCCTTGCTGTTATGTAGATGCGTTGTGACGCCGGAAAGCGGCAGTATCATCCTGCTCGCGCGCGGCTGTTGCTGAAAAAGTCGAGGAAGGGCCCAGCCGCCGGCTGAAGCCGGCTCAGGATGAGAAAGAAAGGGCTCAGACGCCGGCCTGAAGGCCAGCTCTACCTGAATTCTCCTTCGCCACGAGTTTTTCCGTAGCCTGTTAGACGCTTTCGTACATTCACACGTGCTGTACGTCACTTGCACTCTGTATTCGGCTGCCATATTCTCTGCCTGTGCCCAGGGGAGTGAAGCGATACCAGCCCACCGGAGATCTGCGCGTTGTCACGTTTGCTGTCGGCAACCGCCGCTTCTGCAAGCTCAAGGTGACTCAAGTGTCTTTAGCCTGTGGCTGGGGCCTTGCCGTCCGCATAATCGGAGACCGAGGTAAGGGCTGCTCATGAGTAAGCCTCCGGTTTCGGATTTCTTTCGTGGAGCGCTCCACGACCTGCGGGTGCGGCCGCGCGGAAATATGCCGGCGCTCGACGTCCTGCGCAGTCTTGCCATCCTGCTGGTTTTCACCGCGCACTACGGAGACGCGTTCCGGGCCGTGCCTCGGGTGCAGGCGCTGCCCATGTTCAACTGGGGCTGGACCGGCGTCGACCTGTTCTTCGTGCTCAGCGGCTTTCTAATCGGCGGCCAGCTCTGGAAGGAGCTCAAACGCACCAACCGCATCCAGATTGGGCGCTTCCTGCTGCGCCGCGGACTGCGCATCTGGCCGCTCTACTATGCATTTGTGGCGTTGGTGGCTTTCGAGGGACTGTTTGGGCGGAATCTCAGCGGCCTATGGTCCGACATCTGTTTCCTCTCCAATGACTTCCACAACCAGATTGGGGGCGGCTGGTCGTTATCCACGGAAGAGCAGTTTTACGTTATCGCTCCCATATCGGTTGCGCTTTTCTCGCGGATCATCAAACCCACGCGTCTTTGGATTCTACCTGTGGTCGGCATGTTCTTTGTCGTGATGAATCGCGCGATCGCCATCAAATACGTGGAGTCTCGACTGGCTCACCTTTCCTTTGACTTGTACAAGACAATGTATGCGCATTCGGATGGGCTGGCGATCGGCGGCCTGCTGGCCTGGTTCAGCGTCTTTCGTCCTGAGGTTATTCGCTCCGGGCGGCTGCGTCTGGCAGTTTGCAGCGTTATGGTTGTGGCAGCCATAGGCTTGCATTTCGTCGATCGGGAGGTGTTCGCCTTTACTGCCCTAGCATTGATTTTCGGCGCCGTAACTCTGTGGGGCGTGGGGCTGGAACGGACACCAAAGCTGCTGAACTGGCACGGCTTTTACATCGTCAGCCGGCTTTCCTATGGAATGTACCTGAATCACTTCGGTCTGCTGGAGCGATCGAGCGCGCTGCTGTCGGGATGGCGTGTGACGGGTGGCGAAGCTGGCTTCTGGATCCTCTACCTGATCAACCTGCTGGCGTCGATAGCAATCGCTTTCGTGACCTTTCAACTGATCGAGTGGCCATTTCTCCAGATACGCGCGCGCTGGCTGGCGTCGAAAAAGCAGCCGCTACCGGAAGCCGCCGCGCCGGAGATCGCTGCTCCCTGAGTCACCTCGACGCCGCTCGCTGCGCAATCGCGTGATAAAGTGGGCCATCGCGCCCGCGATTGGAGGAGTGTTCATGTCAGTGGGAGTCAAGATCGAGTGTCCCAAATGCCACGCCGACAGAACCATGCTGGATACCAGCTTTGGCGTCCCGGGCTATGTAGAACCGCGCTCCCAGAAAGACATTGGTGCGAGCGTGAACACCAACTGCGCCGTGCCCGTGCGCTTAGTCATGTGTCCGCGCTGTCACTATCTTGAGCTCTATCACGACGTGGGATTGGGTAACCTCGTCTGATTGAATCATCTCTCGGGCCACTCGCCCTGCTTTTTCTGGATGATAAAGATCGCGGTCACATCGCGAACGTCATGGTAGTCCGGCGTCGACCCTTCCAGGTCGATAGCGCCGACATACGGCCGCTGAATCTTCGCCCAACTCTTCGAGAAGGTAAGCGTCGTTGAACCATCGAAGATGAAGAAGGTCTCTTTCAGCGGCTGGCCGCTAGGGAGCGTCGCGCCCTTCTTCAGCCACGGCGGCGTGTGTACCTTGCCCAGACTCTGGTAGAAGGCGACCACCTTCGAGTACGAATCGTGGGTGAAATAGATGGTCTCCGTCGCGCCCGGAGGCATGGCCTGCATGGCCTTCTCGTCTGCGGGAGGAGTGAATTGCTTTGCGCCCGGATAAACTTGGACATCCTGCGCAGAGACTCCGGTCGCCATGGCCAGTACAAGCAAAGATGCTGCAGCGGCAAACTTCCAATAGTTCATGTTTCATCTCCAGAACGCAGGATTCAGTAACCCAAGACTTAGTCACGTCAGATGCTTGCATTGGCCGCCCGGAATTAATTAAAAGAGCGGTCGGCAATCTCTCACCTACCGAGCGGGCAACAATCCTCACCGAAGGTGTCATCCCGAGCGCAGCGCAGCGGAGTCGAGGGACCCCTATGAACGAATCAGACTCGATGCCTCAGCTCGTCCCTCACTTTGGCTCTACCCTCTCCCCTCCCCCATCGTAAAACCTTTGCTTTTAATATTTTGCCCGCAAAATATTCAAGACATTGGACTTATGCGTCGAGCTAAGCCTATTAATTTCAATAACTTACTTCTTCCCCCGCGCAAAATATTGAGAACAAAAGGTTTCTGTAAAGCTTTTGCATGCAAGAACTTACGTCAGCTGCCCCGAACTTGGGTGGCGGGACAACCGGCCACCAGCCACTGACCCACTTGCCACGGATTGTCAAAGATCTCTCGCCTCCGGAAAACTCCCCAGAGGCATTGGACACTGCGCCCAACTTATCAGCCTACCGCGTCGCTCCGTTCTGTCAAGGTTACGAAAGTACATGTCCGAGTAATTGTCCTTTAGTAACCAGATCAGTTGTCAGTGTAAACCTCGGGTCGTATTTGCTGACAACCGACAACTGGCCACTGACAACTGTTCTTTGAGCGCGGGCTTCAGCCCGAGTCGAAGTTGAGGCGTCTATCGGGCGCCAGCCCGATGCCGAAACCCTGAGCGACCCTGAGCTTGCCGAATGGGGAGCCGAAGGGGATCTGCAGTTCGCCGGAGCGGGAAGAAAGTCGGGTGCCCCACACATTCGCGATTTTCGAATGTGTGGGAGACCAGAGATCATCCGACCCACGTCTTGCGGACGCGGAACGCGACGGGAAGTACCTCTACGTCGACCGGCTCCCACTCATTCCAAAAGCAGGGATGAGCGCAGCACCCGGCAGGAATGAGCGCGGCACCCGCCGTATTTATTTTGATTTGTCATCCTGAGCGGAGGCGGCCCGGTTTTGGCCGCCGGAGTCGAAGGACCCCTATACGCGTAGCAACCTCCTCCGTTGTCATCCTGAGCGAGGGCTTCAGCCCGAGTCGAAGGATCTGCAGTTCGGTGGAGCGGGAAGGAAGCTGGGTGCCCCACACATTCGCGATTTTCGAATGTGTGGGAGACCTAGAATCATCCGATCCACGTCTTGCGGACGCGGAACGTTGCGGGAAGCGCCTCTACGTCGACCGGCTCCCACTCATTCCAAAAGCAGGAATGAGCGCAGCACCCGGCAGGAATGAGCGCGGCACCCGCCCGTATTTATTTTGATTTGTCATCCTGAGCGGAGGCGGCCCGGTTTTGGCCGCCGGAGTCGAAGGCCCCCTATACGCGTAGCAACCTCCTCCGTTGTCATCCTTGAGCGAGGGCTTCAGCCCGAGTCGAAGGATCTGCGGTTCGGTGGAGCGAGAAGAAAGTTGGGTGCCCCACACATTCGCGATTTTCGAATGTGTTGGGAGACCAGGAATCATCCGACCCACGTCTTGCGGACGCGGAACGTGGCGGGAATCGCGTTAAGGTCAACCGGCTCCCACTCATTCCAAACGCAGGAATGAGTGGGGCACCCGGCGATGTAAGAAGGGGAGCAAATTTCCGGAGCCCAAAGGGCGACAGAGACGTAGCCCAGGACGTGAGTCCTGGGTTCACATTCCCCCATTACCTAGAGTCCCTTTAGGGACGGCACACTACTCGAACACGTCAGCCTTGTTGAAGGTGACGCCCGATTTTGCCAAGAGGGCCAAGAACTCTTCTTCGAAACTGCGCCGCCGATGATGTTCCGGCTGGTTTTGGATGTATCTCCTTACCACGTCAATATTCGAAGGACTGACGGAAAACGCGCCGTAGCCCTCCTGCCATCCGAACCACGAATTCTCTTCGTGAAGCCAACGCGATGAGTTTGATTTGAGCTTCTGGGCGGCTTCAGCAACCGGAACGTGTGCCGGCAGTCGAAGCAATATATGCAGATGGTTTTCCGTTCCGCCGATCGCCAGCGCCTCGTATTGCAAATTGCGAGCGATGCCAGCCGCGTATGCCCATAGCTTCGCCGGCTCTTTGATGGCCGCACGGCGTTCCTTGGTGGAGAAAACCACGTGAAATAAG
>JBEKTC010000108.1:0-12254 GCA_049516475.1 Candidatus Korobacteraceae bacterium
CCTGCGGCGCGTGTCCCTGACGATTCGGGGACGACGTGCACAGGGCTCGTTTCAGTTACGATGACCTGTTGCTGTTTATTTAGCTTGTGGAGAGCGGTGCTGGAAGCGCAGCGGAGAAATTACGGAGATCATTGCGACGGTTGAACTCTCCTGGCTGTGCTGCAGCGCGTCGGATTCTCAGGAGATCATCCGCTCGTCCTGCCGGCGGCTGAAATAGCCTTCTTCATATCCGGACTTCAAAATGCTTCCATTCTGCACGACGACGCACAGTCTTCCGGAGAAGCGCAGGCTGCGGAGAAGTTTCTCGGTGGCTGCGGAGAGCAGTTCGGCTCCCCTGATTTTGCGGCGGAATTCGGCAAAGCTTCGATCTTCAACGTTCGGTTCGGTGTCCTGCATTCTTCAATACCTCGGCCAGGACCACAGAACTCCGGGGTTAGTGCAACTTTTGCACAGGGAACCAACTTCGTCAACAAAAATATTGCTTTAAGCATACCACTAAAGTACATGTATTGCTGTTGGCAAATTTCTCAAGATGAAACTTCAAGATCTGCAGGACCAACTGCGCACTCATATCCGCGCCCGCATTGCCCGGGGAGAGCTCACCGGAATCGGATTGGCTCGCGCAGCCGATTTCCCGCAGGGCCATCTCTCCAATTTCCTGAATGCCCGCCGCGGTCTGAGCCTGGAATCGATGGACCGTCTTCTGGAGACCCTGGATATCGGGGTACTCGATCTGGTGGATGCCAAAGATATTCAAGAGCAGTTCGTGCTGCCAGACGCTGCCGAAGGTGTCGAAAAGATTGCGGTGGTGTCCGTCGAAAATGCGGTATTGGCCCGCTTCGCTCCCGATCAGATACTGGAGACACGAACCTTCAACAAGTCTTTTCTGCGCAGGCTGAAGGCCCGCTCTGACGAAGACCGCCGCGACTGGCTCCGCTTTGTGATGATCAGGATGGCGGTGAAAGGCACCAATCTGTTTCCTTCGAGAGCATCGACCGCGGTCCTGCTGATCGATCGCCATTACAGTTCGCTGCAACCGTACCGCCGTCTTCAGCCCAATGTCTATGCCGTCAGCTTCGGTGGCCGCTTGGTCGTGGGATATGTGTCGCTATTTGACGATTACCTGGTGCTGCGTCCGCGCGATCCGCGGCAGGAAGTCGAGATGCTGAGAGTCGAGCGCGGCAGAAGCTACTCCGAGTACATTGTTGGCCGCGTCTGCCACGTTGGAGTGGAGGTGTGAATCCATTGCTCTCTGCTATGATTTCGCTACCAATCGGGAACTTATGGAGGAGAACGTGGAGGAACGTAGTGCAGCAACTCCGGGCGTACGCCGGGATGAGGACATTGCGCTGGACCTGATGAAGTTCGTTGCCGTGACCACCGGATACGGAAGGGCCACTTCGCCAGGGGCGGGATTCCAGGCAGGCGGTGAATCGAAAGCTGAGGACTATGCCCGGCATCTGCTGGAGCTTTATGGGCAATGCCTGGCAGCTGTGCAGGGCAAGAAATAATCGTTCTGGGCGGAAGTGCATATCACCGTCCGCCGATAAACAATAACTCTTCTATCCATCAAAAGTTCTTATAGGCGAAGCTTGCGTCCGCGGGCGGGTTGCCTTGATCTATTGAAGCAGACGAGCCGGATTGTACCGACGGCCCGCGTGGAGCTTCGATGGATAGCACGACTCGCCCACCGACATGGCAGGTTCTGGTTGCCTTCGGCATTGTGTACTTCGTGTGGGGCTCGACCTTTCTCGCGATCCGCGTGGGCGTGCGCGAGGTGCCGCCGTTTCTGCTGGCGGCAATGCGTTTCTTGCTCGCGGGAATCGCTCTATATGCGTGGATGCGGGCGCGAGGCACAGCCTCGCCACGCGGCCGCGAGTGGCTGTCGGCGGCTCTGTTGGCTGTGCTGATATTCGTGCTCGACTACGGATTGCTGTTCTGGGCGGAAAGGCGCGTGCCGTCGGGAGTCGCCGCTGTCATGTTGGCGACTATTCCAGTGTTCATGGTGCTGTCGGAAATCTTTTTCCTGGGAACGCAACGACTGACCGTGCGGCTCGCGCTCGCATTGCTGGTGGGAATCGGCGGAGTCGTAGTGCTGGTGAGCCACTCCCTGGGGCTGGGCGAGAGCGCGATCGATCCGCCGGGCGCAATTGCGCTATTGGTTGCTGCGATGAGTTGGTCGGTCGCTTCGGCGCTCACCCGCAAGCTGCCCCTGCCTGCTTCCAAGCCCATGAGCTCCGCCGCCCAGATGTCTTGCGGAGGAGTATTGCTGACGTTGACCTCGACGGCACTGGGAGAGTTTCGCGGATTTCACCCTCTGGCGGTTTCGCGCGCAGCCTGGATCGCGCTGGCGTATCTTATCGTCGCGGGATCGATCATCGCGTTCACCGCGTATGTATGGCTGATTCATCATGAGTCCCCGACGCGGGTCGGCACCTACGCGTATGTCAATCCAGTGATCGCGGTGGCGCTGGGATACTTCTTCGCCGGCGAAGCCGTGGGAGCGCGAACCTTGTTGGGAACGCTGCTGGTGCTGGTGAGCGTGATCGTCATTACCACGATGCCGGCAAGAAAACGTGACGCGGCGCGCCTCGAAGAGGTGCTTCCTGCCGGCGAGGCTTCGGAAGGTTAAGGAGCCTGCGGAGAAACCGGTAGTCGATCCTCGGTGCAGTTATTCGTAAACGTCGCGGCGGTGGGCGCGGTAATCGCCCACACCAGTTCGCCATTCGACATCGCCGCCCTTGAGTTTCTTGCAGCCCGCGGGCCGGGGAACTGATGCAAGACGTTCGAGACGTGGGAGAATTCGGGCAACCAATTGCGCGGGCAGACCACGCAGCTCTCTTTCCGCGCTTGCGGTCAGAGCAACCCGGTAACTACTCATGCGAAAGCTTACCGCTCTTGACGAGGTCCGCTTTTACCTTGTCGAGCGGAATTCGCTTTTCGTGTCGCCGCGACCGCGAGACAAGCACATCCTCAATATCTTTCCATAGCTCCCGATGCTGCTTCAGATCGATTTGAACGGCCACCTTACGGCCCTTCTCGTCGGTCACATACTGGATACCGGTCATGGCTTCAGCGCCTTTCCAAGGGTCGGTCGGTTTCATTGTAAACGTGTTCTTCCGGTTCGTGTCAGCGGGCGACACACCCGCCGCTCCCCTATAATGAAATTTTGCTATCCGCGATGCATTCTTCCCCTGCTCCCCAAGCCGCAAGCTTTGTCTCACCTGAAATCTCCCGCAACCCTCATCCAAAGCGGCATCGTTGGATTTGGATTGTGCTGCTGTGGGCGATCGTTTACGTCCCCGGCCTGTTTTCGCCACCGTTGTTGGATGACGCCGACTCCGTCCACGCCGAAGCCTCGCGCGAGATGCTTGTCCGCCACGACTGGACCACGCTGTATATCGACGGCGTGCGTTATCTGGAAAAGGCTCCGCTGCTGTACTGGGGCATGGCGGCCAGCTATGAACTCTTCGGTGTGAAGGACTGGGCAGCACGATTGCCGCTGATTCTCGCCGAGTTGTGGCTGTTGCTGGCGACTTACTCGCTAGGCAAGCGGACGTTGGGAGAGCGTGCCGGTTTCTGGGCTGCGATTGCGCTCACCGTATCGATAGGGCCGTACCTCTTTACCCGCATTCTGATCCCCGACATGCTCATCCCGCTCTGGCTCACGTTGGGATTCGACTTCTTCCTGCGAACGCTGGAGGAAGAGCCGCCTTCAATCGCGTCCTGCTGGGGGCTGGCGGCGACCGCCGCGTTGAACGTGCTCACGAAGGGTCTGATCGGACTGGTCTTTCCGGCGGCGATCATCGGGATCTATTTGATTTTCACTGGGAATCTCAAACATCTGCTGCGCATGAGGCTCATCTCCAGCACGCTGGTTTTGCTGGCGATTGCCGCGCCGTGGCATATCGCCGCTGCCATCGAGAATCCCGCCGCTGGTCAGTCGCGCGGCTTTCTGTGGTTCTATTTCGTCAACGAACATTTCCTGCGCTATCTGGGCAAGCGCATACCGCGCGACTACGATACGGTCCCCTTGCTGGTTTTCTGGGCGCTGATGCTGCTGTGGCTATTTCCGTGGTCGGCGTTTCTTGTGCAGGCGCTGGCGAAGGCGCCACATCGCTGGAGGGAATGGCGCAGCGGCATAGACAAAGCGCAGCGCGCGACGCTGCTCTATGCCATCTGGGCTGCGTTCATTCTGTTGTTCTTCAGCTTCTCTACCCGACAAGAGTATTACGCCGTGCCAGCTTTGCCGGCGCTGGCGCTGCTGATTGGCGGCTGGCTGCAACTGGAAGACGACTCGGTGAAGGATTCGTCGCTGCGCAGGGCTGGCCGGATTGGATCGATCGCGTTGGTCGTGATCGGCGCGGTTGTCTTCGTAGCGGCGATGTTCCTGCTGGCGCAGAGCCAGAGCGCGGCAGCGGGTGGCGATCTCGCCGACTTGCTCAAAAAGAACCCGAACGAATACGCGCTGGCTTTCGGTCACATCTTCGACCTTACCCCGCGCGCTCTGGGACTTTTTCGCGTTCCGCTGGCGACGTTCGCCATCGCGCTGTTTGTGGGCAGCATTCTTAACTTCCTATATCGCCGACGCAACCTGGCGACGGCTGCCAACTGGGTGCTAACGATCATGATGGTGTTCGTGCTCTTCGCGGTGCATCAGGGACTGGTGATGTTTTCGCCCATTCTCTCCTCGAAGAAGCTGGCCGATGCGGTCGAGCAGGAATTTCGCCCCGGCGACGTGATTGTTTCTTACGGAACTTATGAGGACGCCTCGACATTGAACTTCTACGTTCAGCAGCCAGTGCACGTGGTGAACACGCGGACTGAGGGCGACCTGGATTACGGATCTCTGTTTCCCGATGCGCCGGCCATCTTCGAAAACGATGCGTCGCTGGACGCATTGTGGCGGGGGCCAGGGCGCGTCTTCCTCTGGGTTGAGGAGGACAAGGTTCCGCCTTATGTCCGACAGAGTGGGAGCTATCAACTGGCCCGCAGCGGAGGCAAACTGATCCTGATGAACCGGATGTGGGCCGGGAATTAGAAGGTGAAAGCGCCGGGGCTAAGGGTCCGCTTTGAATTACCCGCTTTCGGCACGGCTGAACAGGTTGCTGAAAAAGTCGGAACAGCGGATCCCTCGCGGCCTGAAGGCCGCTCGGGATGACAAAAATAAACGGCTTATCGGCACGACTGAAGTCGTGCCCTGACACGAAGCACTCCAAAAGCGACTTTTTCAGCGGCCTGTGAAGTCGTGCCCTGTTACAAAGTGTTCAAAGCGGACTTTTTCCGTAGCCTCTGAAGCCGCGCCCTTCCAGCGGTGATCAGCCGCACTTTTCCGTGATGTCCCGCTCGGGAATCGCTTGCATTTCACAAGTCGAATTTGATATTTTCCCCTCACCATGCCGGGCAAGCCTAGGTCGAAGCATCGCTCGGGCTGTCCGGTGAGCATTTCCCTGGACGTGCTGGGGGACCGGTGGTCGCTGCTGATCGTCCGCGACTTGATGGTCCGCGGCTTCAGGACCTTCAAGGAATTTCAGGATTCGGGGGAAGGAATTGCCAGCAACATTCTGGCTGATCGCCTGCAGAAACTTCAAGCGGCAGGGATTACCACCGCGGAGGTCGAGGCGGCGGATGGACGAAAAGTGAACTATCGGCTCACCAAGAAGGGTATTGATCTGGCGCCGGTGGTTTTGGAATTGCTCATTTGGGGCGCGAGATATGAAGACGCCGGAGCTCCTTGCGCCTTGATCGAAAAGATGGAGAAGAACCGGAAGCGGATCATTTCCGAAGTACGGAGGCGCTGGCGAAGGCGCGATTCAACGCCGTGGCAGGCAAAATCCGGGGCGTGGCTGTGGCCGTGAGAGGGAGCGAATGAGGAAAATCCTGGTTTCGAATCTGATATCGCTGGACGGCTTCTACGAAGGGCCGAACGACGAGATCGACTTCTTTGTCGTCGATCAGGAATTCCTCGCCTATGCCGCCGAGATGCTGAATTCGGTGGACGCGATTCTGTTCGGTCGCAAGACCTACGAGCACATGGCCGCTTACTGGCCGACAGCACCAACCGATGCAGTTGCGGACAAGATGAACGGCCTTCCCAAGATCGTTTTCTCGAAGACGCTGCAGAAGGTCGACTGGAACAACTCGCGGCTGGCGAAGGGCGAGCTGGTTGAGGAAGTCAACAAGCTGAAGCAGCAGCCGGGCGGAGACATGGTGGTGCTGGGCAGCGCCACCGTGGCGTCACAGTTGTTGCAGCTAGGGCTGATCGATGAGTACCGCGTCCTGATTAATCCCGTTCTGATTGGCGGCGGAAAGCCATTGTTCCGTGGCATTACGGAACGAATCAAGGTCAAACTTCTGGCGACGAGGTCTTTGGCATCAGGGATGGTCATTCTGTCGTACGGAAAAGCCCGATGGCTTAGTGCAGGGAGTTGATTCACACAACTTTATTCACGCAACAAGGAGCGCATGATGGAACTGAGCACTTATCTTCACTTCAACGGCGACTGCGAGGCGGCATTCAAATTTTACGAGGAGTGCACGGGAGGCAAGATCGAAGCCATGATGACGCACGCTGGAACGCCGGCGGCTGGGCAAGTGCCGCCGGAATGGCAAAACAAGATTCTGCATGCTCGCATGAAAATCGGCGATCAGTGGCTGATGGCATCCGACGCTCCGCCGGGACGATATAGCCAGCCGCAAGGCTTCTCGGTTTCGCTCGCGTTGAATGACGTAAAGAAGGGTGAGAGCATCTTCAACGCGTTGGCCGAAGGCGGAAAGGTTTGCATGCCGTTCCAGAAGACGTTCTGGGCCGCCGGCTTTGGCATGGTTACGGATCGCTTCGGTGTTCCGTGGATGATCAACTGCGAAGGGGCCGCGTAGGCTATTGGATCGGCGGACACGAAGAGCAAACGCAGGACTGATTTTTGCGCGATGCTCGGTTGCGGGGACTCTTGTCCCCTCGCCGGGAGGCGCTCTGGAGGTGGTTATGAAGGCGAAGTCAGTAAAAGCAAACATCGCGGTGATATGCGCATCGGCAATGCTGGGGCTGGTAGTTGGCCTGAGCTCGGCTTACGCAGCGGCGCCGGATGCCAAGACGCAGTACACCAGCATGGCTCCGCTCCATCTTTACCTCGACGATCGAAATGCCGAGATTGCGATGGCGCGAAGCGCGGCCCCTGAGGCCATATCGCGCGACGCCACCGTCATGGTGCTGACAGAGCACGGCTACGTGACCGCGGTTGAGGGTAAGAACGGGTTTGTTTGTATCGTGGAGCGAGCGTGGATGTCGCCCGACGACTCTCCGAGCTTCTGGAATCCCAAGATGCGTGGGCCGCTTTGCTTCAATCCTCCGGCGGCGCGATCGATTCTGCCGGCGACACTGGAACGAACGAAGCTGGCCATTGCAGGTAAATCGAAAGCCGAGATCATCGCAGCCAACAAGGAAGCTTACAACAGGAAGGAGTTGCCTCCGCTGGAGCCAGGCTCAATGAGCTACATGATGTCGAAGCGGGCCTATCTGACCGCGGACGGAGGCAACCTCGCCCATGTGATGATTTACACGCCCCACCTGGATCCTGCGGCATGGGGCGACGGTGTGCCCAATTCGCCCGTTATGCTAAACCCGCAGTTCAAAGATGCCGAGCCAATCGACGTGTGGGTGATTTCGGTGGGCAAGTGGTCCGACGGAACACCGGCTCCAGTAATGTAGGCGGCTGTTAGCAACTAGCAATTAGCAACTAGCAACTAGCGACTAGCGACTAGCAATGAGCTCATGAGCGTTTGGCGCGAGGTGAAATAAAGGCTCTTCGTCTCGTCGATTAGCTCGCTTCGTCGCTCTAATTTATTGTTAATCACTAGTTGCTAGTTGCTAATCGCTAATTGCTAAGTAAGGAGCGACGATGAGCAAAGTACGGGTATTGGCAGGCACCCGCAAGGGCGCTTTCATTCTGGAGTCGGACGGAAAGCGCGAGAATTGGGAAGTCAGCGGGCCGCACTTCGCGGGCTGGGAGGTCTATCACATGAAGGGATCGCCGGCGGACCCGGATCGGCTGTATGCTTCGCAGTCGAGTAGTTGGTCGGGCCAGGTGATCCAGCGCTCGAGCGATGGCGGCAAGACGTGGGAGACTCCCGGCGGCGGGCCAGGGAAATCGCCACAGGGGTGGCCCGTAGGCGAGAGCAACAAGTTTGTCTACGATACTTCGCCGGAAACCGGCAAACCGCTCACCACGCACCAGTTTTACGATGGAACACAGCATCCGTGGGAGTTCAAGCGGGTGTGGCATCTGGAGCCGTCGCTCACCGATTCGAATACGGTTTACGCAGGCGTGGAAGACGCCGCTTTGTTCCGCTCGACCGACGGAGCAGCGAGTTGGCAAGAGCTTTCCGGCCTACGCGGTCACGGCACGGGGCCGCACTGGCAGCCGGGTGCAGGTGGCATGTGCCTGCATACCGTCATCCTTGATCGCAACGATCCGGGCCGCATCTACATTGCGATCTCTGCTGCCGGAGCCTTCCGCACCGACGACAGCGGCAAGACCTGGAAGCCGATCAATCGTGGACTGCGCTCCCAGTTCCTGCCCGATCAGGATTCCGAGGTCGGCCACTGCGTTCACCACGTCGCGATGCATCCTTCGCGTCCCGGCGTGTTGTTCATGCAGAAGCACTGGGACGTGATGCGCAGCGACGATGCTGGCGAGAATTGGAAGGAAGTGAGCGGCAATCTGCCCACTGACTTTGGTTTCGTCATCGACGTCCACGCGCACGAACCGGAGACGATTTACGTGGTTCCCATCAAGAGTGACGGCGAGCACTATCCTCCCGACGGCAAGCTGCGTGTCTATCGCAGCCGTACGGGCGGCAATGAGTGGGAAGCGCTGACCAAGGGTCTGCCACAGAGTAATTGCTACGTGAACGTGCTGCGCGACGCGATGGCGATCGACTCTCTCGATTCCTGCGGCGTGTACTTCGGCACCACCGGCGGGCAGGTTTACTTGTCGTCGAATGCTGGTGACAATTGGGCGCCGATCGTTCGCGATCTGCCGCCGGTGCTTTCTGTCGAGGTCCAGACGCTGTCATGATGATCCGCGTGGTTGTGCCGCCACATCTGCGGACATTGGCGAAGATCAGCGGAGAGGTAAAGCTCGAAGTCGAGGGCCAAGCTACGCAACGCTCGGTCCTGGACGCGCTCGAGGCACAATATCCCATGCTCTGTGGCACCATTCGCGACCACGTCACGAAACAGCGGCGGCCGTTCCTACGCTTCTTCGCATGCGAGGAAGACTTGTCGCATGAGTCGCCCGACGCGGCGTTGCCCGACGCGGTTGCGAGCGGAGCCGAGCCCTTCTTGATCGTAGGAGCTATTGCGGGCGGCTAGAGTTGGCGACTGGGTAGAGATGCCGCCGCAAGGAATTGGCTTACAAGGCGGGACAAAAACAGATCCCTCGCGAGCTGAAGCTCGCTCGTGATGACAAAAAAAAGGCCGCCGTCGGCGCGGCTAAACAGGCTGCTGAAAAAGTCGAAGGAGGGCTGCCGCCGGCTGAAGCCGGCTCAGGATGAGAAACAAAGGGCTTGAACGCGGCGCTGAAGCGCCGCACTACCCGAGCAAGGCACAGCCCAGAGTTTTTTCAGCAGCCCGTAAAGCCGCGCCCCTTCAGAGGAACGCAGCACGGGCGAATCGACATTGCCGCAATTTACTTCGGCCCCGGCGGTGACGCAGGTTTGACGAACATTGCGTCATCCATGGGCACGTTCTCTTTTACTTCATCGATCTTGATGGTGAAGCTGCCACTGGGGCGGGCAATCGTCCAGCGGTACGGCGTCTTGACGCCGCCGACCTCACGGTAGTCGGCGAAGTCAACCTGCGTTGGATTGAAGCCAAAGGCGGTGTCGGCGTAGTGGACCATCCGCACCAGCAGGCCAGAATCCTTCTCGAAGTAGAGCTTCACTGGCGGCTGGCCCTTGGCAAGGCCAAGAACGACATTGGTTTCGCGATCGCCTACTTTCTCAGAGTGGTCATCGAGCTTCAGTTCCGCAAATTCATGCTCCAGTTGGGTCGGATAGAAGGCTTCGGCATCCAGCTTGGCGGCTTGCTGATCAGCCGGCGACATTTCACGCACTGGCCGGCCGGGGAAAGAAATCCAGCCAGCCTGACCGTTGTAAGCGGTGATGCTGTCGCCTTTCAACATGTGCATGACCGAAACGCGCTGGTCCGGGGCCTTGGTGTAGAGGTCGATCGGAATTGGTGGGCCGTCGGGCATCAGAGCGTTGCCCTTTTCCACGCGAGCGGAAATCTTGTCGAGTGCAGCCTGGCCTCCGATGGCTTGAATATATTTCGCCAGAACCGGGGCGCCCGACGGAAGCTTAGCCGGATCCATGTCGTGCTCATGCATGGCCTCCATGGGTTCCGGCTTGGGTGCTTCGACCATGATGGCCGGAATAGGCTGCGGATGCGGCGAACCGCGGTGACAGGTGTTGCAGGTGACCTCACGCTCGCCGTCAAAATTGTTCTTGTTGATGGCGAACATCATCTGCATCATCTCCCGGGCGGTTTTCTTCTCCTTCTTATCGTCCTTGTCGAACTCAAGCTTTCCCTGGTTTTCGACATGGCAGAAGTTGCAGTCCACGCCGAGCGCGGCGGTGATGAACTGCATCGACGGGATCAACTCGTCTGCCGGAATGTCCTTGAGGACCTTGATGTTCTTGTATTTCAGAGCGGCCGTCTGCGGCGCGGCTGGCGCAGTTGCCTGCGATGGCGGCTGGGTCGGATGAGCATGAAGTGCGATGATTGCTCCGCCAAGAAAGAAGCCTGCGATACCCGCTGCCAGCCAGCCGAAATTACAGCCGTGGCCGGCCATTGTCTGTGCCTGTTTGCTCACCTGCGTCACCTCTTTAGGATTGCGTAGTGGAAGTTTAACAAACTGGTAAGCGCAGACGAGGCCCAGGCTAGAGGCCATCTTATAAATGAATGTGTCAGGGCACGGCTTCAGCCGTGCCGAAGGCGGACTGTGATTGATGTGGGCTTTAGCCCCTGAGAACTCTAGTGTTACAGGGGCTAAAGCCCTGATTCTCGTTGTAGTCGGGCTCGGCACGACTAAAAGTCGTGCCCTGACACAACCCGAGAACAATTTATGAGATGACCTCTTGTCTGTCGCGGCCAATGGTAGTCACACTGCGTTGTGACGCCTGTACTCCCTCCTGGTGACCAATGCAGTACAATCCATTCTTCTGTGGATGGGAGCGTTAGCTGCCCACTTTCCGCCCTTCGCTTCCGCAGAGTTTTTTCGGGATGCATCGTCGCCCTCTGCGGGCAGACGCTTTTGAGAATTCGTCATGTTCAAACGAGTGCTGATCGCCAACCGCGGCGAGATTGCCGTGCGCATCATCCGCGCCTGTCGCGAGATGGGCATCGAGTCGGTGGCCGTCTTCTCTGACGTGGACCGCAAGGCGCTGCACGTCCGCAAGGCCGACTACGCCTATCATATCGGCAAGCCGACGGCGAGCGAATCCTATCTCAACATCGAGAAGATCCTCGACGTAGCACGCCGCAGCCAAGCGGAGGCGATTCATCCCGGCTATGGTTTTCTCTCCGAGAACGCAGGCTTTGCGCGTGCCTGCGCCGAGGCCGGCTTCAAGTTTATCGGGCCGTCGCCCGAGTCGATGGAGATGATGGGATCGAAGACGCGCGCCCGCCAGCACATGAAACGCGCGGGAGTGCCTTTTGTGCCGGGCTCCGAGCACGGGCTGGAGATTGACGCTGCCGAGCGGATGGCTGAGCAGATTGGCTATCCGGTGATGTTGAAAGCGGCGGCGGGTGGCGGCGGCAAAGGCATGCGTATGGTCTCGTCGCCGTCGGAGTTGCATTCCGCGTACGAGGCCGCGCGCAGCGAAGCCCAACGCTCCTTCGGCGACAACGAAGTCTACATCGAGAAGTTCATCGTCAACCCGCGGCACGTCGAGATGCAGATCTTCGGCGACGAGCATGGCAACGTGGTTTACCTCGGCGAGCGTGAGTGTTCGGTGCAACGGCGCCACCAGAAGGTGATGGAGGAGTCGCCGTCGCCGGTTGTGGACGAGGAGATGCGACGCCGTATGGGCGAAATCGCCGTCCGGGTCGGCAAGGCAGCGAATTACCACAATGCGGGCACTGTGGAATTTTTACTCGATCAACAGTGTAATTTTTACTTCCTGGAAATGAACACCCGATTGCAGGTTGAGCACCCTGTGACGGAATTCGTCACGGGACTCGACCTGGTGCA
>JBEKTC010000109.1:0-12248 GCA_049516475.1 Candidatus Korobacteraceae bacterium
GGAAAATTACGGAATTAACATCGATGGACCGCCAATCCGCTCTAGGAGCGCCATAATCAAGGAGTACATGGAGGCGCACAACGGAGAACAGCCACCCGAGGAATATGTGGTGGGAGAGACGCTAGAATCGGTTAGGCAGTCTCTGGGCATGAAAAAGGCGCAGTCAGACCTCCCGGTCGACGTCGAGCCGATTGCTCCCGGACACCAGGAGCCGTGTTTCACTGCATCTCTTGACTATCGAAGTATCCGCTTCAACGGGGTGACTCATACCCTGACTCGCAACCAAGGAACGATCATCAAGATTCTTCATGAAGCGTTCGAGCGAGGAACACCGAGCATCGGCAAATCCAAATTGCTCGCCGCTGTGGAGTCCGAATCCAGCCGGGTACAGGATTTTTTTAGGCATTCTCCGCTGTGGAAGACGCTAGTCGTTAGCGGCGAGCGTAGAGGGACGTACCGGCTCAATCTCCCCGCTCGCGGATAGGAGTCCCGCGAGATACACGGGTTCCCTCGAAATACACCAATAGCGCACACCTTACTCCCCCTCTCGACCTATATAAGAGCTCTATGCAATGTGGAATGTTTCCGCAAGAGGACAGCGGTGAGCACACTCAAAGAAGTTCGGAAGGCGGCAGGTTTAACTCAAATACTGCTCGCTCGGAGGGCCAACATCTCTCGTTTCCGATTTTGTCTGGCGGAAAAGGCTCGCTAGAACTGCGATGTGACCAGGCGAAGGGACTATGAGCACACCGAAGCTGACGATCGAGCAAAGAGAAACAGATGGAACTCCCTGAACTCATCGACGAGAAACTGGTATCCGAGCGGTTCGGCATATCCCTGCATACGCTCCGATCTTGGCGGAACTGTGGAGACGGACCAGACTTCTACAAATTGGGTACAGCCAGACGTTCGCCCGTGCGGTACGATGTTGCAGTACTCGCAGAATGGCTGCGGGCACATTTGCGTGTCCAAAAGGCGAGAGCGACTGCGGAGGAGAAGCATGTCGCTCTATAAACGGGGGTCAACCTACTGGTACAGATTCCGCTGGAATGGTAGCAAGCAGTATCGCGGTTCTTGCAAGACCTCGATATTCGCAGAGGCCAGGAAAGTGGAGTCGCTGATGTTGGCCCGATTGCTGGAGAATAAGCGGCCGCCGGGATCGCGTAAGATCCCCACGCTGGCCGAGTTCTCAGGTCGATTCTTTCAATGGATGGATTCACTCCCGACGGATCGCCCGCCGAAAGAGGGAACCCGCAAGTATTACCACGTTGGCTGGAAACTGCTGGAGAAAACCACGATGGCAGGACGGAGAGTTGACCACATCGAACGTGACGACATCTCCGCGCTGGCAGTGGGTAGCTCCCCGGCCAACACTAACAATGCCCTGCGCACTCTTCGGAGAATGCTCAAGCGGGGTCAAGAGTGGGGCTTGATTCACACCGTTCCAAAGATTCGGCTCGTGGAAGAGCCGGGCAGGGAGATTATGTTAGAGCCCTGGATGGAAGCTAACCTTTTAGCCGTGATGGAGATCGAGCGCACGCCAAGCAGCAAGCACTCACCCCAATCGGCGAATTACGGCTGGCAGCCTTTGAGAGATGTTCTGCTGATCATGCTCGATACGGGTATGAGGCCGGCAGAGGTCTTTCGCATGGAATGGGAGCATGTGAAATGGGACAGGGGCCTGATCTTCGTTCCACGCAGCAAGTCGCGCAAATCAAAGCGGTATGTGCCACTGAGTGAGCGCGTCAAGGCAGCATTGCTGGTGCGGGCAAAAGATTCATCCTTCGTGTTCCCGTCGGCCCGTAGCCGTTCGAGTCACATCGAGACGGTGCAGAAGCAGTTTGACCGCGCCAAGAAATTGGCGAGTCTACCGGGTGCCGTTGTGCTCTATTGTGCTCGGCACAGGTTCAGCACCGATGCCATGGACGGGACGGGCAATTTAATGGCGGTAATGGACGTCATGGGTCACAGCCGACCTGACGTGACGCGCCTTTACCAGCATCCCGGCCTGAAGCAGATCGGGATGGCTATCAACAAACGAAACGAAGTTGTGCAGTGAGCACAAAACCGAGCACACGGTAGAAATTGTGGTCGTTGGAAGAGAAGCGGTAAGCAATTGATTGCAGAGGCATTAAGGTTTGGTAGCGCTACCGGGAATCGAACCCGGGTTTGAAGATTGAGAATCTTCCGTCCTAACCCCTAGACGATAGCGCCCCTCTGAAAGGACACTGCATTATAACAAGAAATCCCCAGTATTGATAAGGGTTCCACGTGCCGATAGTGCGCTGCTTTGACCGGCACAGCGCCCCTGCCGATAGTGACTGTGAAAATTCGAAGAGCGCACTACCTACGTGCCCGTGATGGTGCGATTGAAAATGTAACGGAATCGGCCCAATGCTTCATCCTGGGCTCACCACACATGGCTATGTGCGGCTAACCATTGCGCGCACCTTTCCGAAATGCTAGTGTCGTTCGACATCGAGTCAGGTTCATGACACAAACAATCTCTGCTATTCCGGGAATGACGTCCGTGCAAAATTCAGCGATGAGACGATGGGCAGTGATCGCGGTCTTATTGTGCATCATCCTGCTCGTGCCGCGGGCGTCTCCGGCTCAGCAGGCGCAATCCGCTCCCGCACCGGCGCCGCAAGCCGCGCAGGCGAAACCGGCTGCGCCGCAAGAATCCTCTGCAACTCAGGGCAACCCCGAGGCTAAGGTCTGGGTCAACACGAAGTCAGGGGTTTATCACTGTCCCGGCACGCATTGGTACGGGACCACCAAATCGGGAGAGTACATGAAACAATCCGAAGCCCAGCAAAAGGGCTTTCGTCCCGCCTATTACCGGCCTTGCAAGTAGCACTTTCTATTTAGTTTATGGGCAAATGTTCCACGTGGAACATTTTTTTGAGCGATCAAACGGCGGCTTTCTGCAGGGGTTGACAACCCGGATTCCCCGTAGCACAATCTCACTCGTAGGCGAATAAAAAGCGAAAACAACTCCCCGTCCGCTTCGCCCGCCTGAGGTTCTTCATGTCGTCGGTCGCCGTCACTCCGCCAAAAATATCTTTCGCAGGCCCGCGTTCCACGCGTTCTCTTATCGAGGCATCGCTCGGCGCGCGCCTCTCTTCCACCCTGCTGCTTCGCGAACGCGCTGTCCCTTTGACTGTCTCGACCGGGATCGCTCCTCTCGACGCTCTTACCGGGGGCTTGCCGCGTGGGGCCCTCAGCGAGATTGCCGGGCCGGCTTCTTCCGGACGCACGGGAGTAATGCTGGCGACGCTCGCCGCAGCCACTCGCCGGCAGGAGGTATGCGCGTTGGTGGATGCCAGCGATAGCTTCGATCCTGCCTCGGCGGCAACGGCCGGCGTCGATCTGGATCGGCTGTTGTGGGTGCGCTGCCATGAACAACTCAAGCGCCAAGGCGCCAGCGTGAAATCCCAATCTCCCACACACGCTGGGTTTGCCTTTGGCGCGGCGCTGGAACAAGTGCTGAAGGTGACCGATCTGCTTCTGCAGGGAGGTGGCTTTGGTATGGTCGTGCTCGACCTGGGCGACATTCCGGCGGAAAGTGCGCGACGCGTGCCGCTCACTTCGTGGTTTCGCTTTCGCCGCGCGGTCGAGCCCACGGCGACCGTGCTGCTGCTGATTGAACAAGAGCCATGTGCGAAGACCTGTGCCTCGCTGGTACTGCGATTTCAGCCGGAGGCAATCTTCGCGTCTAATTCGACTACTTTCTTAGACCCAGATCAGCTCGGCCTAACATCGTCATCCCACAATGTGAGATTCGCAAATACTGGGCCGCCTATTCCGAAAAACAATGTTGTGGGCCATGCGGCACTCTTGCGTGGAATGCGTTTTCGTGCTGAGGTGATACGTTCCTGGGCGCAGCGGAAACCACCGCAATCAATCGGCATCAGTTTTGAACTGCGCCCTGCGTTGTGAATCTCGGGTAGGGCGGACCTTCAGAGCCTGCCCTGAGCCAAGCCGAAGGGTCCGCGTTAGGCGCTTGAGTTTATTTTCCCGAGCCGGCTTCAGCCGGCGGCAGATCTGCATTCATGTTTGCCTGCATCTACGTTCCCGATTTCCCGGTGGAAGCCATGGTTCGCATCGAGCCATTGCTGCGCCATCGTGCGGTCGCTGTTCTGGAAGGCAGACCTCCTCTGACTCGCGTGATTGCAGTGAATGAAAAAGCTCGCCTCCTGGGAATGGAAATCGGCATGACCAAATTGCAGGCGGCCGTTTTCGCCGGCACTTTGCCGTCGGAGACTGCGAAAGCTCTAGTCCCACAGCGTGGTAGTAAACGCGCGAATACTTCGTCGCACCCCAATCTGGCGATCTTGCGCCAACGCTCGCCTCAGCAGGAGATCTCGGCCCATGCCGCGCTGCTCGATGTGGCCCACGCTTTTACTCCGCGCGTGGAAGACACTGCTCCGGACACGCTGTTGCTTGATCTCGAGGGCCTCGATCGCCTATACGGTGCGCCTCCAAGAATGGCCAGCAATCTGGCGGCACGCGTGATGGCCGTCGGAATCGAAGCGAACATCGCGGTGGCCGCTAATCCGGATGCAGCCATGCACGCGGCGCGGGGATTCAATGGGACGACGGTTATTCCCGGCGGTAAGGAAGCGCAGCGCCTGGGAGTTTTGCCGTTGCAGGTGTTGCTGGATGCGCTCGAACTTTCTTCGCAGAAAAAGCCTGCTGGAAGAACGCCCGAGCGCGGGCGGGAGAAGCTGCGCGAGCAGACGCTGGACACGCTGGAACGCTGGGGAGTCCGCGATTTTCGTGCCTTGGCGCTGTTGCCGGAGCACGCCCTGGTTTCGCGGCTGGGTGAAGCAGGGGCGCAGTTGCGGCGGCTGGCCCGCGGCGAGGGCATGCGCACTCTCGTGTTGTGCGCGCCGCAATCGCAATTTGAAGAAGCGATGGAGCTGGAATCTCCTGTTGAAACCATCGAGTCTTGGTCGTTCGTCTTGAATCGGCTGTTGGAACAATTGTGCGCACGGCTGGAGGCCCGGGCCCTCGCGGCGCACGAGCTATGTCTGCGTTTGCAATTGGAGCGGCGGGTCGCCGATGAAGAGACCACAACGGTCCAGGAACTGGTTAGCCATTTAGCCGGCTCCCACAATGTGGCACACGAGCCAATGTTTGAGCGTGCCCTGCACCTGCCAGTTTCCATTCACGATCCCAAGATATTTCTGAAGTTGCTGCAGTTGGAGTTGGCGGCCCATCCGCCCGGCGCTCCGGTTACGAAAATATGGATCATAGCCGTGCCGGCGCCACCTCGTTCGGCGCAGCGCGGGCTATTTTTGCCCATCACTCCTGAAGCCGAAAAGCTGGAAATCACGCTGGCCCGGATCAGCGCGGTGGTTGGCGAACGCCGGGCAGGCATTGCGCGGTTGCTCGATAGCCATCGGCAAGGCAGTTTCCGAGTCGACCGTTTTGCGATCACGACAGGTGATCTAAAACAAACTGCTTGTCCCACAACGTGGGAGGCCAACGATCACCCCCCTTTGGCGATGCGGCTTCTCCGTCCGGCGTGCCGGCTTCGTGTCTGTTTGATGGATGGTCGGCCTGACCGCCTTGCCACGGATGCAAAACAAACCGATCGTGAAGAGCTGCAAGGACAAGTAGTGTGGTCGGCTGGGCCCTGGCGATCGTCAGGCGACTGGTGGGCGGAAAACGCGAACCAGGATAACGCGAATATCGGGCAGGCTGGTCCATGGAGCCGCGAAGAATGGGACATAGCTCTTGCCAGCAATGTGACGGCCGGCCATGGAGTCGAAGTTGCGTTGTATCGCATTTATCGCGACTTGACGACTGGCCGGTGGTTTGCCGACGCCAGCTACGACTGAATAGAAGCGACTAGCGACTAGCAACTAGCAACTAGCAACTAGCAATTAGCGAACGGCTACTGACAACCGACAACTGGCTATTGATGTACATCGAACTTCACGCCCGCTCTGCATTCAGCTTCCTCGAAGGGGCTTCGGTTCCCGAGGAACTGGCCGAGGTGTGCGCCCAGCAGCAGATGCCGGCGATGGCCTTGCTTGACCGCGATGGAGTTTATGGTGCGCCGCGTTTTTATCTTGCCGCGAAAAAGCTGAAGGTCAAGGCCCATATCGGCGCGGAGATCACTTCGCTGCTGGCCTGCCCGCAGCCATGCAAGCTGATCATCCCACGCCTTCCTCTGCTCTGTGCCTCACGCGAAGGCTACCGGAATCTTTGCCGGCTGATTACCCGCACCAAGCTGCGCGCTCCAAAATATCCAGTCAATGTACCACGTCGTCGGACTCCCACAGACAATGAGGAAGCGTCTATCCTGCAATCGCAAGCGGCCGCTTCTGCTGCCGATCTCGCCGAGTATGCCACAGGGCTGATTTGTTTGACCGGAGGTGATGAAGGGCCGTTGGCTCAGACGCTCGCGCGCGGCGGCATGGAAGCAAGCCACAAGCTACTCGAACAACTTATTGCGATCTACGGTCGCGGAAATGTCTATGTCGAACTGCAGCGCCACTACAATCGCGCGCAGGAGGCCCGCAATCAGGCGGCAATTGAACTGGCGCGCGGTTTGCATTTGCCCTTGCTAGCAACCCAAGGCGCGCAATATGCCAAGCCGGAAGAGCGGCAAATACTGGATGTTTTCACCTGTATTCGCAATCACCATACGCTGGATACGGCCGGACGTTTGCTGGCACGTAACAGCGAGCGCTATCTCAAATCGCCAGCGGAGATGCTGCGCTTGTTTGCCGACTTGCCCGAGGCCACGGCGAATACGGTTGAGCTGTCGTCGCGCCTCGAATTCACACTCAATGATCTCGGTTACGAATTTCCGCGCTATCCCGTCTCCGACGGCGAGACCATGGACACGTTTCTACGGGCGCGCACTATGGAAGGCGCTCGCGATCGCTATCTGCGTCCCGGTCAGGGCGAGTTGTGGCAGCGTGCGCAACGCCAGATCGAACGCGAACTCGCGCTGATCGAAAAGCTCCATCTGGCTGGCTACTTCCTTATTGTTTGGGACATCGTTCGCTACTGCCGAGCGCAAAGCATTCTGGTGCAGGGGCGCGGCTCGGCAGCCAATAGCGCGGTCTGCTATTCGCTGGGCATCACTGCGGTCGATCCCGTTGGCATGGACCTGCTGTTCGAGCGCTTTTTGTCAGAGGAGCGCGGCGAGTGGCCGGATATCGATCTCGATCTTCCCAGCGGTGATCAGCGCGAGCGTGCCATTCAGTATGTCTACCGGCGTTATGGCAAGCTGGGCGCTGCGATGACGGCTAACGTCATTACGTATCGCGGTCGTTCGGCGGCGCGTGAGGTCGGCAAGGCGCTCAGCTTCGATGGCGAGACCCTCGATCGCCTCGCAGCTCTGGTGAGTTCGTGGGAGTACAAAGATCCGGGCGACACTTTGGAGCGCCAGTTTCGCGAGGCAGGGTTCGACCTGCGGCATCCGCGCATTCGCAAATTTTTCGAGCTGTGCGTGGCCGTGCAGGATTTGCCGCGCCACCTGGGACAGCACTCCGGCGGCATGGTCATTTGCCAGGGGCAACTGGACTCCATCGTCCCGCTGGAGCCAGCCACGATGCCTGACCGCGTGGTGGTGCAATGGGACAAGGAAGATTGCGCCGACCTGGGCATCGTCAAAGTTGACCTGTTGGGACTGGGGATGATGGCTGCGCTGGAAGAGTCCATCGCGCTCATCCGCAACCATTATCGGGAAGAGGTAGATCTGGCAAAGCTTCCGGCTGATGATCCCACAGTGTATGACGCCTTGCAAAAGGCTGATACGGTCGGCATGTTTCAGATTGAGAGCCGGGCGCAGATGTCGTGCCTTCCCCGGCTGCATCCCACGCACTTCTACGACATTGTGGTACAAGTCGCCATCATCCGTCCCGGCCCGATCGTCGGGCAGATGGTCAATCCTTTTCTGTTGCGGCGGCAGGGAAGGCAAGCAGTTGTCTATCCGCATCCCTCGCTGGAGCCGGTGCTGGCGCGCACATTAGGTGTACCGCTTTTCCAGGAGCAATTGCTGCGCATGGCGATGATTACCGCCGGATTCAGCGGCGGCGAAGCGGAAGAGCTGCGGCGGGCGTTCGGCTTCAAACGTAGCGAGCGGCGCATGGGTGATATCGAAGTCAAGTTGCGCGAAGGCATGCAGCGCAACGGCATTCCGCCTGAGGCGCAGGAGCAGATCATTCTTTCCATCACTTCCTTTGCGCTGTATGGATTTCCCGAGTCGCACGCCGCCAGCTTTGCGCTGATCGCCTACGCCAGCGCTTATCTCAAGTGTCATTACCTGGCGGCATTCACGGCGGCCCTGCTCAACAATCAGCCGATGGGGTTCTATAGTCCTGCAACCATTGTAAAAGATGCCCAGCGTCATGGACTGCGGGTAAAGCCGGTGGATATCACTTGTTCCGAGTGGCTGTGCACTTTGGAGCCGGAATGGTGTACCACAATGTGGGACAATAACTTGTCATTGGCCGGGGCTAAAGCCCCGGGTCCTGTACAAGCTGTTGACGCGGGCCTAAAGGCCCGCTCTTCCACCCGTTTTGCTCTTCGCATGGGATTTCGTTATGCCAGGGGATTGCGCGAAGAGACAGCGCGAGCAATCCTGCGTGCTCGTAGCCAGCGGCCTTTCGAATCGATCGCCGATCTGGCCTATCGCGTTCCAGAGCTGCGCCGCAATGAGCTGGTGTTGCTGGCTTCGATTGGGGCGCTGAATTCGATTGAATGGAAGGGCGAGAAAAAGCAGATCCCTCGCGAGCTAAAGCTCGCTCGTGATGACAAACATAAAAGGATTGTTCACAGCGCGGCTAAAGCTGCGCCCCTTCAAAACCGTCTGCATCGCCGCGATGCCCTGTGGCAGGTGGAGCGCGCCGCGCGATTTGCCGGGCCGCTGCTGGAGAGCATTCCGGAAAGCGATGAAGCATCCCCGCTGGCACAGATGACGCCAGAGGAACGACTGGTGGCCGACTTCCATGGCACTGGACTTACGGTTGGTCCGCATCCCATGGCTTATCGTCGGGCCGATCTGCGGCGGGCCGGTGTGCTCTCAGCGAAAGAGTTGACGCAGGTTCCGCACGGCCGACATGTGCGAACTGCCGGGTGTGTCATCGCGCGGCAGAGGCCGGGCACGGCGAAGGGATTTGTCTTTCTCAGCCTGGAAGATGAAACCGGCATCGGCAATGCCATCATCTCGCCCGACATTCTTGAGCGAAACCGCCTCCTGATTTTGTCGGAAAAGTTTTTACTGCTGGAGGGCGAACTGCAAAATCAGGAGGGCGTGATCTCCGTGCGCGTAGAGCGGGTTGCACCCATGCGCGAAGCGTATGCGGCCGACACGGTTGACGTCACCGACGCCGACGTGCGCTCGCACGATTTTCACTAACCTTATTATTCGATCTGGACTAACTGTCCGACGTCGAGCGGCGATTGCGGAGTCCGAATGGTTTGCGGCGCGCGCCAATGATCGATATAAGACACCTGATGCACGCACGAGACGGTGCAGTGCGGGGCACAACTCTTTTCCGTCAGGAACTCGCGACGTATGTCGGCAACCGAATACTGCTCCAGCGGTGTGCCCGGATAACCGCGCTGCTGTGAGCAATAGTGCACCAGTCCGTCTTCGCAGATGTAGAGATAACGCGCGCCGGCGCGGCAACGCCAATCGTTCGGCTTTCCGTCAGCGATGTTGTCCTGAAACCAGTTGAAGCGGGAATAGTGACGCTTCTCCAGGTTCTTCATCTTGCGAAACACTTCGCGTTCGACCTCGCCCAAAGGCCGCAATTGCCCATCGCCATCGTGGATGATGCCAATGGTTGTGGTAAATCCCAATTGCACGGCGCGGCGTCCGACCACCAGCGCGTCATGCGGATTGTGGATGCCTCCGCCGACCACCGAATTGATGTTGACGTGAAAGTCGGCATGCTCCGCCAGCAGTTGCAGCTTCTTGTCCAGCACCTTCAGCGACTTCTTGGAAACCTCGTCGGGCATGACGTTGTCGATGCTGATCTGCAGATGGTCGAGCCCGGCGCGGTTCAGCCGCTGGATGCGGTCCGCAGTCAGCAGGTAGCCATTGGTGATGAGGCCGGCGAGAATGGGATATTCCCGCATGTGGGCGATGATCTCATCGAGTTCGGGATGCAGAAGCGGTTCGCCGCCGCTGATGGTCACGATCGATGTGCCCAATCGCGCCAGGTGATCGATGCGGCGCTTCATGGTATCCAGCGGGACGGGTTTGGAGAAATCGTCGTACTCGTTGCAATACTCGCAGGAGAGATTGCAGCGGCGAATGGGGATGATGTGCGCCATGATCGGGTGGTCAGTGGAGGCCAGCCCTTTGGCGATCATCTTAATTTCGCGTGCCCGGCGTTTGTAGGCTAAGATCCGCCGATGTCTTTCTGCTGACGATTTCGTCATACTGATAGGTTATTTCTATTACAACACACCCACTTTCCCGGATGTGAAGTACTCAGCTGCGTGTGGGGAATTTTGGCAGCTGAGTGGCGTCTGGATACATTTAGGCAAGCGCGCAGTCCCACGCCGTACGACCATCCAGTCGCGCCTCGCCTGCAGCAATCGCGGCTGGTCTATAATAGACGATTCAGCTAACCCATCTGGAGTTTCCAAAGCATGCTTCGATTTCTGCAAAAGCCTGGTCCCATCAAGAAAATCATTTTGGGCGGCATCCTGGTCGTCATCTGCGTGATGATGGTCATCACGCTCGTTCCCGGCGGCCTCTTCGGCGATTACTTCGGCAGCGGCCTTACTACGCAAGGCGTGTTGGCCAAGGTGGGCGATCAGGAGGTCGGCCTCCAGCAAGTTGAGCAGCAGGCCCGTCTCATCGGCAAGCAACAGTTCAAGGGCAATGTTCCCGAGCAGCTCATGCCTTATCTGATGCAGCGCGCGGCGCAGGGCATTATCACGGAGAAGGCGATCGTCTACGAAGCCGACAAGATGGGTCTCGGGGTCAGCGATGACGAACTCCGCGACTATCTTCACCAGGGTCAGTTTGGCCAGGTGATTTTCCCGAACGGCAACTTCATTGGACAGCAGTCTTACGAACGGTTCATTGAGAGCGAGTTCAACCTCAGCGTGCAGCAGTTCGAGCAAGAGGTCAAGGGTGAGATTGCTCAGCGCAAACTGTTGGCTACTGTTGGCGGGGCGATTACGGTAAGCGACAAGGATGTCGCCAAAGAAGTCAACCAGCAGGGCACCAAGGTGAAATTCGAGTACGCTGTGCTCACGCTTGACGACGTGAAGAAAGATGTCAAACCGACGGATGCGGAGCTGAAGGCCTTTTACGATCAGAACAAGCAGATGTATGTGAACGCCATTCCCGGGAAGGTCAAGGCGAAATACATTCTCATCGACACTAACCAGCTGGCTGACAAGGTTGAGGTCACGCCCGCGGAAGTGCAGCAATACTATAAGCAGCATGAGGACGACTATCGGCTGCCGGAGACGGTAACGGTTCGCCACATCCTGATCAAAACGCCCACTGCGGACTCGAACGGTAAGGTCGATCAAAAAGCGGTGGACGCGGCCAAAGCCAAAGCTGAAGACGTTGACAAGCAATTGAAGGGCGGCACCAGCTTCGCCGATTTGGCCAAGAAGTACTCGGACGATCCCGGAAGCGCAAAGGACGGCGGCCTGTTGCCTCCGCTGACGCGAGGCCGAACGGTTCCAGAATTTGAGCAGGCGGCCTTTAACACACCAGTTGGACAAACCACCGGCATTATTCGCACCAATTATGGCTTCCACATTATTCACGTCGAGGCCAAGCAGGAAGCGCGGCTGAAGCCACTCGCAGAGGTGAAGGTCGAGATTGAGCCGGTGCTCAAGAAACAGAAAGCTGCGGCCCAGGCGCAGAACGTTGCCAGCTCGGTGCAGACCTTGGCGCGTACCGCGGGAATGGAAAAGGCTGCCGCCGAAAAGAACCTGACTGTCACCACTACCGATCTGGTTACGCAAACGGACCAGCTGCCCGGTATCGGTGCCGCTCCCGATTTCATGGGTGCGCTGTTTGCGGCAAAGAAGAGCGATCCGCCCGCGACTGCCACTACTCCTGCAGGTTACGTGATCTATCAGGTTACGGAGATCCAGCCGCCCCAAACTCCCAGCTTCGAACAGGTGAAGGACAAGCTCGAAGAGCAGTTCAAGTCGCAGCGCGCACAGGCGTTGCTGGCGCAAAAGACCCAGCAACTTTCAGACCGCGCTCACGCCGATCATGATTTGGACAAGGCCGCCAA
>JBEKTC010000110.1:0-13032 GCA_049516475.1 Candidatus Korobacteraceae bacterium
GGGCCGTCGAAGCGGTTTCGGTTGTAGTCCAGGCGAAAGGAGACCCGGTGCATCGGCAGCACGACGAGATCGAAGTTATATAGATTCTGCCGATTGTAATAACCGTGCGGCGAGTTCAGGATCGGAACCGGCGGCGATCCGGCCGCCGGATTGAGGGGATTAGCAAACAAGTCGTAATCGAAATAATTTTGAATGTGCTGGTAGCTGCCGCTGAAGGTGTACCAGCGGTACTTCGAAACACGTACACGTGCCGCCTGTTCGGGATCTCCTCCCCATCCAAAGCTGTTGAGCGTCAAGGTATCGAAGACATCCTGGTGGCTAATCGACTGCATGGTGAGCGATTGCTCCAGGATGCGAACACCAGTCTGATCGTTGACCAGTGTGTCGTACATCGGCTGGCTCCCGCTGACCTCGGAGATGCGGCCCCCGAGTTCAATTGACTGGGTGACCCGAAAACCGCCAATTTCCTGACCCTCATCGGACGCTGCCGAAGAGCTGGACGAAGCAGGGGACGGATTTTGCCCCGAACTCTGCGCGGGTGCGCCGCTCGTCCAGATCAGGCAAGCCACGACCAGCGTAACGCCAAGAGCAGAAACGTTGGAACTTCTTTGGTAAGACATCACCCTGCCTCGCAGCTACCGGAAGAACAGCGGATCAAAGTTGGAGCCGTGGATCTGCGTGTGGCACATCGTGCATGCTTGATACTTGGTGGCCTGGTTGTGGAACGAGGGCGCGCCCGGCGCCGCTCCGTTCATGTTCGGGGTATGACAGCGAAGACACAGGAAGTTGACGTTGTTCACTTGCAGCAAGCGCGGATTGGTTGATCCGTGTGGCGTGTGGCACGAAAGACAACCCTCATCGGTTTTCACGGGAGCGTGCTCGAAGACGAACGGCCCCATCGTGTCCGTGTGACACTTGGTACAAACCGCAAATTGACCGGCGGCGGCTCGCACCTGGTGACCGGTCTGGGTGCCATGAGGGTTGTGGCAGTCGCTGCACTGGATAAGGCGGTTTCGCCAGCAGAAAATTGACATCGGTCGAGCCATGCGGACTGTGACAGGTCGTACAGCTGACACCATTGGCCAAGTGTTCAGAGTTGGAAAAATTTTGCGTTTCCAGGCTGGATTGGTGGCACTTCGTACAGATCGCCGCCGTCTCGGCGGGACTCAGCGTTTCAAAACGAATGATCTTGGTGGGGTCGCCGCCGCCGTCAACATGGGCCTGCGCCGGACCGTGACATCCCTGACATCCATGCTGACCGCCCTTGAGCAGCGCCGAGTGCGGCGTGTTCGCGAAGTGCTTGTCCCATACTTCCTGGTGGCAGGTCTTGCAAATGTCGGTGTCGGCGTACTGGACGCCAGTCGATCCGGGGAACGCGGCGGATGTTTGCGGAGCCGGGTTACCTGGGTGCTCTTGTGCTCGTACCGGGACGGTCAGGCAGCAAGCCACGAAAAATGCCAATGTGAACGAAAGGAGTGTTCTGCGTTTGCGGTGAATCATCCTCGCCCCACGCCAATCTCAGAGTTCCGCGTAACGCGGAAAATTGGTTCGCATTCTCCGATTAGGACAGCAACAAATGACTACACGGTCGCGAATTTCGAACCAGTCAAACACATACCACAAAAGCATGTCTGGTCAAAATTGCACAGTTTTTTGAAATATTCAACCCGTCGAAGCCACGCCGGTCGAGTTTATAAGCGTGGCTGGGCATCCCGGACCTGGCCTTGGACCGCAAGCCGCAAATTCTTCTGGGCGGAAATGATCAGAGGGGAAAGCCGTATCCGGCAAACCACATGCGCTCTTATTCTTGAAGAAATATGTTGAGGAGGGTGTTGTGAACCCGGATCTCGCCGTTGTATTCGATGAAGCCCAGCTTCCTGAAGCGATTCATAAAGAAACTCACACGGGATCGGGTCGTGCCAATCATTTCAGCTAGTGTCTCCTGGCTGATCTTCGGAACCACTGTCTCCGGTTTGCTTTCCTTGCCGAACTGCGCGAGCAGTAACAGAATCCTCGCCAGCCTCTTTTCGCTGGAATTGAAAAGTTGGTCTACCAGGTCCGCTTGTATGCGGGCGTTCCGGGTGAGGAGAAAAGACATGAACATCTCAGCCAGTTGTGGTTCTTTATGCAGTACGCGGACCATTTCCGCATTGCTGATCCTGAGCAGCGCGCACTCGGTCATTGCGGTAGCAGTCTCAAGCCGAAGAGGGTGTGCTGAAGCCAGGCAGTTCTCCCCCAGGAATTCTTTGGCTCCCACCAGGGCGATGGTTGCTTCTTTTCCGTTCGCGGATGTGACCGTTACTTGCAGTCGGCCTGTCTGCACGTAAAAAAGTGTGTCGGCCGGATCGCCTTGGGCGTAGGCGACTTCGGTTTTCTTCAGACTGACAACTCTTCTGCCCAACCCAGCTCTCGCGAGAAAGGCCTCGGGATCGAAAGCCCCATCGCCATTTCTTGGTTTTGCATCGGACGTTGGATGCCGGGAAGGACTGGCTACTTTGCCACGGGAAGGTTTCTTGGGTCGAATCGGATCGCTTGACCCAATTCCCTGGGCGGCCAGGTCTTGGGTGCGGGTCGCAATGCCCCTCGCACTCATTTCGCACCTCCGAAGGGCAGATACGTACACTTCGACATGGTACATCTTAGCGCTCATCCGTTGGCGCTACCTGTTCAATATTGCACAGTTAATCATTTAGTAATAGCCGGCATGTGAGCGATTTTGCACAGCCCCATCTGCATTGAAGCGGTAACCTTCGCTTACAAAGGGTTGGAGCAAGCCCTGCGTCAGTCATCGGTATTGAACGCGATTAGCCTCGATCAACAAGTGTGCGCGTTGGAGTGATGCCTTGATCAGTATTACAGCTCGAAGATCAACTCTTTTGGGAGCTTTGCGAGACGCTTATGCCAAGTAAACGTGCGCTTTCCTTCAATCCCGGGGCATTTCTGAAAAGGATCGGCCGCCACCGCGCCAGTCGGGAATACCGCAATAAGCAGCTCATATTTTCTCAGGGCGATGCTGCGGATGCGATGTTCTACATCGAAACTGGGAATGTGAAACTGACGGTTCTCTCCAAAGGCGGAAAGAAAGCCGTCATCGCCATTTTCCGGCAAGGCGATTGTTTCGGGGAAGGCTGTTTAGCAAGGACCTCCCGGCGGATGTCCACTGCGACAGCGGTGCACTCGACCACGATCGCGCGGGTAGAAAAGGCGATCATCGTTCGGATCATTCACGAAGACCCGGTGTTCGCAAGACTATTTATCGCTCACCTGCTCTCTCGCGTTGCCCGAATTGAAGAAGACTTCCTGGATCAAATCTTCAATTCCAGCGAGAAGCGGCTGGCGCGAACTCTGCTGACGCTGGCGAACTTCGGTGCGAAATCCAAGCTGGATCCCGCCATCCTCAAGGTGAGCCAGGGGACCTTGGCCGAGATGATTGGCACGACCCGGTCGCGAGTAAGCTTCTTTATGAATCGGTTCCGTAAGATGGGCCTCATCGAGTACAACGGCAGCTTGCGCGTGCACCGAGCACTGCTCACCTTTCTTTTGCGCAAATAGCCGCCATGCCCCAGGTCGCGTATTCCATACCAGTTTCTCTATCCCACTTAAAGATGACAAGTGTGCACTTTTGACCAGGGTTCCGGCGAAGGCAAAGGCTATCTTACAATAGATTCAATCACACCAGTCGCATGGGAGGTGCACTCATGATCGACGTCATCATCGCTGACCACCAGGAGCTTTTTCGTATTGGGATGGCAGAAGCGCTGGCGGTCGCGGACGACGTTCGCGTTGTAGGTCAAGCACACTCCTCAGAAGAGTTGGTGACCACATTGAAAAAGGTCAAACCACACGTATTGATGCTGTCGACGAACTTTCTGCCAGCGCTTTCGAAGATCCAGCGGATGTTGAAACGGCGCCAGACTGCGCTGCTGGTGCTGACGGAGGAGAACGACCGAATTGCCTATGTGCGCTGGTTGCGAGCACGGGGTATGGTCTATCGTTCAATGGATGGGCCCGCTCTCATCGATGCCGTGCGCCGAGTAGCGCGAGGCGAGCTGTTTGTTCAGGACCGAAGCTCCGACATCCGAGAAGACCAGCACAAAGTTGCATGATGGCGAGCGAGAGTCCGATCAGCGCTGGCATTTATTTCTCAGTTTCGCAGAGATGTGAGGACACCTCGTCCTTACGGCGGTCTCTGTCAGTCGCAACCGCTCACCTTCTCAAAACTATACACGTGCGAGTCTGTTCGACCCTCCGCGGCCATCGGGTTCGCGTTCCAAGTAAATAGGACTGGAGAGCCTTGAAAGACATGCTGCATGAGGTGTCCCCTTTTGCTCAGACCTGAAGGAACCCGGAATGAGAGAGTAAGCATGTGATGTTTTTTTCCGGTAATCCCGGCAGGAGCAAACATGCCGAATGGCTCGAAGGCGCAGATTCTGGTTGTCGATGACGAACCCAGTATTCGCGAAAGCTTAGGAATGTTACTCACGTCGGTTGGATATGACGTGGCCTTGGCAGAAAACGGCGTCAGTGCTGTATCGCACCTGGACCAAAGGGTCCCGGATTTGATCGTCACCGATCTCAACATGCCGGAGATGTCTGGCGTTGAGTTGATCTCACATGTACGTAGCCTGCACCCATCGATTTTGATAGTCGCCATGAGCGGCGACTACCAGGGCGACTCCGTGCCCGCGGGCATCATCGCAGACAGGTACTATCCGAAGGGACAGCACCCTCACAACCTTTTAACAGCAATCGCAAACTTGATCGCAATGAGCCGGGCCGGCAGGGATGTTTACGAAAACAGCTCTCGGGCGACTCTGGATTCTTAGAACGAGGAGGAAATTATGATTGGAACCGTCTTGATCGTTCTGTTGGTGTTGTTTCTGGTGGGCGCGCTCCCGACGTGGAACCACAGCCGTTCCTGGGGTTATTTTCCCAGCAGCGGACTGGGTTTGATACTGGTCGTCGTCGTGGTTTTGCTGCTGCTTGGCCGGATATAGTTGAACGGTAGTAACGCTCGTCGATCCCCGCGTTCTGCTGCCAATGTCAACACAGTGGTATCACCGTGAACTTCGGTGGAAGTGAAGACAAATCTGTCTTGACTGCCAAGCCGCAACCTCAACGCATCCAACCAGGCAAAAGGGAGACATCCATGCTTTGGACAATTTTCGTTATTCTGCTGGTTCTGTGGCTTCTGGGCTTCAGTTTCCATATTGCAGGCGGTCTAATCCACCTCTTGCTGGTCGTTGCTGTCGTGGTTCTGGTTATCAACTTGATCAGCGGTCGCAGGACAGCCTGATCTTCACGGCGACAATCGCCCTCTCACAAGTAGTCCACAAAATAGCGTGGAATAAAAAGGAAATGTGCTTTATGAAGAAATACGCAATTGCTTTGTTGACTTTATCTTTGACCATCGTTGCCTTTGCCGGCGAGCAAGACACCACAGCGCGCTTACAAGCAGCCGGCACGGTCATGAACGAGATCATGGCTGCACCTGACAAGGGCATCCCGGAAGAAGTTCTGAATGGCGCTAAGTGTATCGCCGTGGTACCGAACATGGGGAAGGGTGGATTCATTGTAGGCGGCGAGCATGGACGTGGCGTGGTCACCTGCCGCACGTCCCATGGGTGGAGCGCACCGGCATTTATTTCGATTGGTGGGGGCAACTTTGGCTTCCAAGCTGGCGCTCAGTCAGTTGATCTTGTCATGTTGTTCATGAATGACAAGGGTGTACAAGGGCTGCTGTCAAGCAAATATGAACTCACTGGGGAAGCATCAGCCACGGCGGGTCCGGTTGGAAGGCATGCCTCGGCGGGTACCGACTGGAAGATGAACACGGAAGCCTTGAGCTACTCGCGTACCAAAGGCTTGTTTGTAGGAGTCGCCGTGGATGGCGCTAAGATCCAGCAGGACAAAGACTCAACGATCGCTATGTACGGCAAGGATGTCTCTTTTCGTGAAACGCTGTCAGGAAATGCGCATATCCCAGCCAGCGCTGACCCGTTTCTGGCAGCTGTAAAGGCAGCCGAAAAACAAACGCGCGAAACTGCCGAAAACAAGTAGTTGAGATTATCCGGCGCGGGCTTCCAGGCACGCCGGATATCGAAGAGTCGCGGCCTTGGCGGTGAGGTTTTCTTAGGGAAAAACCACGCCGGTCCAGCGCCGCGATTGTTCTTCCATTATCACTTTGGGAGTAGCGGAGCATCGGCACCTCGCCGGCACAGTAGAAAGCTTTAAGCTTTCTTAGTCTTGACTCGGGAAGTCCGAACTTAAATTTGGAACAAGGATAACCACTATGACGACAAATGAGCAGAGTAAGTGTGCGCATCTGCCATGCAGGTGCGTGGTGCAGCCTGGCGACAAATACTGCGGACAAGCCTGTAAGGAAGCTGGGTCCGCGGAAGTTGAGATTGCATGCCAGTGCGACCATGGAGCTTGTCCGCTGACCCGATGAAGATACATAGCCCACTGGCGGGCAAGCTGGAGTTTAGATGATCGACGGCAAACTCAGCGTGGCCGCACGCCTGGAACCTCCGCTTATGGGGCTAAAGACTCCGCTCGTGTCGCCGTCGGTGGGTTCGACCAAAGGCCCTATCATCGAGTTTCTCGAATGGTTCGGCGATCTGGGCTTGTTTCTCTGGCAAGTTGTGCGGGCTGCAGTAACGCCGCCATACGAATTCCGGGAACTATTTCGACAACTTGACGAGATCGGCTCAATGTCCCTGCCGCTGGTCGCTTTGGCCGGTGCCGCCACTGGCGTTGTGCTCTCCTTAGAAGCGCGTTACAGCCTGACTCGATTTGGGGCGAAATCTCTGCTTCCGGCCGCCATCGTGTTCTCTGTTATTCACGAGACCGGTCCAATCATCACCGGCCTGGTGGTGAGTGGACGAGTAGGCGCAGGCATTGGCGCAGAGTTGGCTTCGATGAAAGTGACAGAGCAGATCGATGCCATCGAAGCGTCCGCGGTAAATCCCTATAGGCTACTAGTGGCACCCCGCATTCTGGCTTGCATCCTAATGCTGCCCCTACTGACTCTCGGTGCCGATTTGTGCGGCCTGGTTATGGGTTGGGCCGCACAGGCCCTGGTTGAGCCGCTTTCGTTCCACCAGTTCATCACTAGCGGTTTCAAGGGCGCTGATTTCAATGATTTCCTGCCACCCACGTTTAAGACGGCTGTCTTCGGCTTCATCATCGGCCTCGTCGCGTGCTTTCAGGGAATGCGAACAAAGGGAGGCGCCGAGGGCGTGGGCCGAGCGGCGACAAGTTCGGTGGTCTTGTCTTCGCTATTTGTAATCCTGGCCGATGTCGTGCTGGTAAAGCTCATTATCATATTTTTCCCGTGATGTTTTGATTAAACGATCTCCCGAAACAACTATGGACACCATCGATCAAATTGCTGTGAAGCCAGGAGAGGCCGAAGTAGACGGCGATCTAGCTGTTGTCGTCGAGGACTTACATAAATCCTTTGGAAGTCAGCGCGTTCTAGATGGAGTTAGCCTGACCGTGAGGCGCGGAGAAACGCTGGCAGTGCTGGGACGCAGTGGCTCCGGTAAGAGCGTGTTGCTGAAACTCATCATCGGTCTGGAGAAGCCCGACTCGGGTTCGGTTCGCATTCACGGTGATGACATTGCTGGCTTGGCTCTCGATCAGATCGGGGAAATCCGGAAGAAAATGGGTTTCCTGTTTCAGCACGCCGCACTCTACGATTCGCTAACTGTCGAACAGAACGTCGCTTTCCCCCTACAACACCATAAACAGGAAATGTCGAGCTCCGAGCAGGAAGATCGAGTCAGACAGTTGCTGGCGGAAGTGGGCATGCTAGACGGTTTCGAGAAGATGCCTTCGGATATCTCGGGTGGCATGCAGAAACGAGTTGGGCTGGCACGTGCGCTGGCTTTGGAGCCGGATATTCTGCTTCTCGACGAGCCCACCGCTGGTCTCGACCCCATCAGTTCTGCAGAGATCGATGATTTGATCCTCAAACTTCAGGGGGAACATCACATGGCGTCTATCGTAGTGACTCACGATCTGCACAGCGCGAAGACTATCGCAGGTCGTCTGGCCCTGCTCAATGAGGGAACGGTTGTGATTGAAGGCAGCTTTGAACAGCTTCAGGAAAGTGACGTCGAGTTTGTCAGGGAATTCTTAAAGCAATCGTAGGAGGACACATGTCGAGAGCGGCGCGAATTGGAGCTTTCATCGTTGCGACACTCGCAATTCTGGTGGCTGGTATCTTCATCATCGGAAGCAAGCAGTATCTGTTCAGCTCCACGTATCAATTGAAAACCCAGTTCGACAATGTGGCGGGTCTGGATGCCGGCGGCGATGTTCGCGTGGGCGGGGTTCACAGCGGAACTGTGCGCGACATCGTGTTGCCCCACAAGCCGGGCGACAAGGTCACGGTAGTCATGGATCTCAGCAAGTCGACGCACGAGATTATCAAGCAGGACTCCGTTGCATCAATCGAAACCGAGGGGCTATTGGGCAACCAGTACCTGGCGATCTCGTTTGGAACTGCCGGCGCAGCCAACGTACGGGGCGGTGATGTCATTGCCAGCCAGCCGCCCCTCGAAATGTCAGACCTGCTCAAAAAGACCAGCGTGATTCTTGATGGGAGCCGGCAAGCGATTCAGAACGCCACGCGGGCGACAGCTAATCTAGACTCGATCAGCGCCAAGATCGATAGCGGCCAGGGAACCGCAGGAGCGCTAGTTAACGACAACCAGCTCTATAGCAGCCTTGAACAGACGGCGAACACGATGCGTGACACCATGGTCGAGGCACAAGCAGGGGTTACCGACTTCCAGGAGAATATGGAAGCCCTGAAGCACAGCTTCTTCGTGCGAGGGTATTTCAAGAACCGCGGGTACGAAGATTCCAACGAACTGACACAAAATGAGATCGAACGGCTGCCTCAAGGCTTACCGGTAAAGGAGTTTACCTATCCCGCAAAACAGCTATTCGACAAGCAGGATTCGGCCAAGTTGAAGAATCAGAAATCGCTAAATGCTGGAGGCGAGTTCCTGGCCAATAAACAGTTCGGGTTCGCGGTGATCGTGGCGTCCGCTGGTATGGAAGGTGATACCCAGAAGGACCTGGTGCTGACGGAAGGTCGCGCGATGGTAGTGCGTGAGTATCTGGTCGAAAACTTTGGATTTGATGACAGTCACCTCAAGACTCTGGGATTAGGTAAGCAGACGGATGCGAGTCCTGACATTGGCTGGGGAACGCTGCGGATTCTCATATACCCAACCGGGACGGAAATGCCGCCTGACAAGCAACCGCACGCTGGTACCTTATCCAAAACAAACTCGAACGAACCGGTCCAAGCTTCCGCGGCGGCAACACCAAAACCACAGCAGTGATTGCATCTCTCCTTGGAACTGTCGTCGCGTATATTAAAGAAAGGGTCCAGCGCGCTGGACCCTTCCTTGCAATGATCGGTCTGCAGGTAACAGTTATCTTCGCTTGATCATCCAGCCGATCAACACTCCGAGTCCGATGCCTACCGCAAACGTTGTCACGATCGTCTCCACGGGGTGACGCTGTAGCCGCCGGGTAGTATCGTCGATAAATTCTTCCGCAGCATCGCCGCCTTGTTTTGCGACACGACGCGCTGCTCCTACGCCATCCTCAAGTGCATCAGCGACCGCGGATGCCGCTCGCGAAGCCTTGCGCGCTGTTTCGGCAACCTGGTCACCCGTTCGTTCCAGCACTGATTGAATCATTCGGTCTTAACCTCTCTCTTGTCGAGTTCGTTAGTTACTTCGCTTATTGGCCAACGCCTTTTTCAACCTTGCCGATCCAGTTTTGAACTTTGCCGGCATTCTTTTCGGCCCTGCCGTCAGCCTCCAGGTCGGGGTTGTTAGTAAGTTCGCCAACTTTCTCCTTGATTGTCCCTTTGACTTGGTGGATCTTGCCTGTGGTTTTGTCGTCCGTGCTTGGTTTCATCATGAATTTTCCTCTGTTCCTTAGTAAGGTTGATTTTAGGGCTACAGCTGGACAAGTACCCAGCCCGTCGTGTTAGGCGACTCTTTTGTCTGTTGATGTTTGCGCCTGCACCAGTTCGTCGAAAAGCGAGCGATAGTGAATCATCGCGGTGCGCAGCTCTTCCGTGCTTGCTTCGCCTCTGCCCAGCCGCAATGCGATGTCGTGCGCCGACCGGTAGTTTTCCACGACTCGGGGGTGGTCGACGGAGATATCGGCAGCACGCTGATCAAAGTCAGTGACAGGATAGCCACGAGCCTGCATCAGCGAACACACCAGCTCGTCGGCTTCGGTCACTGCACCCTTCGGATAATCGACGAAGCGGGATTGCACCGCCTGCCACTGGGACAAGTAGCGGTCACGTTCCGTCAGGTCAAGTTCGCGGATCTTCAACAATTCAACTCGTGTTTCACGATCCGCCAGCTTGGCTTCAGCCTTGCGTTCGGACCCGTGCTGTCGAACCGCGCGATCATACTCCGGCCCGAAACGGTCGCGTAGCTCCGCCGTGGTGTTCTTGCGTTTACGCATGTACAGGGCAATGGCAACCACGATTACCAGGACCACTGCGACTGCGAGAACAATCAGTTTTGGATCCATCAGATTGAGATTCATCGAGGAACTCCCTTAAGGCTTGAGCGCCTGCAAACAGTTAAAGGCTCGGTTTTGAAGCCTCGTCTGCGGCTAAATAAAAGTATCTATCGAACCGGTCGTCGAAATCTGGTCAGAATTGCTCGTTCAATATATGCCGCGGATTGGTCGAAGCCGAAGCATCCCTGGTTTCGAGCTGTTTCTCAGAGACTGAAGGCGAACACGTACTGAAAGTGCGCGCCTTCTTCTGAGTAAAGGAATTATTGACGTTTGATGACGTTGCGGTTGTTCTGTCTTAATGGTTGGTTTAATCTTGCGGCCACTGTTCTTTAATAGCTTATCCAGCTTTTATCTCTGCCAGCTTCCCTCTCAACTTTACGACGGCCTCCTTAGCATGGCCTAACCGTTGTTGAACTTTGCCTGCATTCTTTTCGGCCTTGCCTTCGGCTTTCAAATCGCGGTCATTAGCGGCCTTTCCCATCTGCTCTTTGATTGCGCCTTTCACTTCGTGGAAGCTGCCCTTAATCTGGTCTTTCGTACTGGTTTTCATGGTTCTCCTCGGTTCTTGTGAAGTGAGGATTGCGGCCCTGCGCACGACAATTGGCGACAACGCCGCAGCCTCAAGCTCGGTTGGTTGATGCGGGAAGAATATTCATGCGAGCCACTCCGTCGGCTACCACTCTTTTAGTCTCACAACCTTCTAGCGGTCTGAGCAGAATTGACCATCTGTGGAACTGGCCTCAGCTTTGTCCTGCGCACGTACCGATCTGCACAGTAGACGGCATCCAGCAATTGCGCAGCCGAGCTTATGAAGCCCCTGGCTGCGTCACAAGTCTATGACGGCGACTGGCCGGACGCGCGAGTTCGGGCGACGCACTACCGCTTAAGGGAAACACGCTCAGTTCTTCAGGTTTCGCTTCCCGAGCAGACTTTGCAATGCGGGGTTTCGCCATCTCTTTCTTGATGCCGCTCAAGATAGCTTTTGCCGATTCCTTGTCTGAGATCTTGTTGGCCATAATCGATGATTGCACGCCGCTCGCGCTAAGAACGGTCAATTAAGGACACCCGATGGCATTGGGCGCTGTGTCGAGCAGACGCAGGTATCTCGCCGAAATTACACGTCTTTATTTGATGGTCAATCTTGACCAGACGAAAATCTGACCTCCCCAACGACAATGGGATTGACCTTAGACTGCTGAGGCCGGTGTGCCTAACAGGAGGCCTTCTGACGACTCAACACAATTCGCGCGACAGAAATCTTCCGAAAGCGCTGACTAGGTTCCTGCGAACTCTGGGTTTCTGTCCTCACAACAACATCGGCTGGCGTTGCGCAGAGCTCATGCGACCTGGTTCCAGGCGGCTGGCGGTGCACTGAGGGAAGCGCAGGCCCAGATGGGACACACGAAATTGTCTGCCACATTGGAGATTTACACGATCCCGCTGCCGACACAGCAGCGGGCAGCGGTCGAGAGACTTTCAGAGATTCTGTTGACGAATGTTGACGAGTAGGAAGGACGTCTCGAACGGCTGGTAACGCCTACCGAGCAGATTCAGGAAGATATATGGTAGGCACGAGGAGACTCGAACTCCTGACCTCTACCGTGTCAAGGTAGCGCTCTAACAGCCGGCCATTGATTCTAAAGAGCTTAACAACCGGAAGAGCCGGAAAAACCGGCATAAACTGCTCAGTTTGCTACCAATTTGCTACCAAGTTGACTGCTACCTAACTGATAAGTGGGTCATTGGGGCTGACCGTGGGGGATCAGCCTCTTTCCATTTAACAGTCGATCGCCCTTGAGCTCATGACGGTAGAGACGCAACCAGCAATTACAAGATGGCCCTTTGAGCATCAAGGAAATCAATGCTAGGGCAACGGTGATGTGGAGTTGTCACATGGCTTATACGCCGCCGCTGGAGGAAAGCAACTACCGTGCTCTGAGTGAGGCGTATAAAAACGCTTCCCACGTTCGCCTGCTGGATTTCCTCGGGCGCCATCCCGAGATTAAGGCGAAGTTTCTTCAGGAAGACGAAGCGGGGTTGCGCTGATTATGGAAATTGACAAGGACTCGCTCATTAAACTGTTAGCGGCGTTCATGGATGCCTCAGAAATCTTGCACCGCGAATCGATGCTTTACCAATTACTGTTTACGGCTGCCTGCAAGACTAAGGGTCTCAGTGAGGCTCAGACAGATGAGGCCGTGGCTCAGGGGCGTCTCGCGATGGCGGAGAAGATAAGCGCAGCCTGTCGAGCAGACTATCAAAGCCTCCTGGAAAAACTTCCTCAAATAGTCGATTTGCTTGCCTCACATCCGCGAGTGATGAGCCCGCTACAAACTAAACCTATGACGGCCTTGGCCGTTATGTTGACATTCAAGGGTCGCCCTGGACTAACTTCGATATGCACTACACCTACAATCTGAACGATGTGCGTGTAACGCTGAATCCAGCGCCCCCAGGAGA
>JBEKTC010000111.1:0-14470 GCA_049516475.1 Candidatus Korobacteraceae bacterium
GATCCCGACCAGGTATTTCCCATCATCGAGCGCTACTTCAGCCAGCTTCCCGCTGCGGCGAAGCCGACGGAAACTCACACCATTGAGCCGCCGCAGAACTCCGTTCGCGCGGTCACGCTGCAGGACCCGTCGCAGCCCTTCTATCTCGAGGGCTATCACCGGCCCAGCTATCTTGCGCCTGACGATGTCGTCTACGATGCCATCTCCGACATCATGTCCAACGGGCGTACTTCGCGCCTCTATCGCTCGCTGGTGCGTGACCAGCAGATTGCCGCCTTCGCCGCCGGCTTCACCGGATTTCCCGGCAACAAGTATGCTCACCTGTTTGCCTTTTACGCTGTACCGGTTCCCGGCCACACCAACGCCGAATTGCAGAAGGCCTTCGCCGACCAGATCCAGAAGCTGAAGACGCAGGACGTGACTGACGACGAGCTGCAGATGTTCAAGACGCGCACCAAGGCCGACCTGATCCGCGGCCTCGCCAGCAATGAAGGCCTGGCGGAGCAGCTCGCCATCTATCAGACGCGCTATGGCGATTGGCGCGAGCTTTTCCGTTACCTCGATCGCGTCGACAAGGTGACCAAAGCCGACATCCGCCGCGTAGCCAACCAGGTCTTTCAGGACAACAACCGCACGGTGGGAATCATCCAGACGCAGACCGCGTCCAACGCGCCCGGTCCAGGATCAGCTGCCGGCAAAGGAGCGGAACAGCAATGAGCGCGCACAGCCAATCTTGTCCGGGTAGTGCGGCGCTTCAGCGCCGCGTCCATGTCATAAAAAACGAATTGTCATCACGAGGCGACTTTAGTCGCCGAGGGATCTGCTTTTCTGTGTCGGCGTTCTTGTGTTTGCTGTTGCTCGCGTCTTTCGCTTCCGCGCAGCAACTCACCCCCTGGAACAAAATCCAGGCGCCGCCGCTTCCCGCGTTCAGGCCGCCCGAGCCCACGCGTATTCAACTCGCGAACGGCATGGTCATCTTCCTCCAGCCCGATCACGAGCTGCCTTTGATCAGCGCGACGGCCCGCATTCGCGGCGGCTCCATCTCCGAGCCGCCGAACAAAGCTGGCCTCACCGATATCTACGGCGATGTCTGGCGTACCGGCGGCACGAAGACGAAGACGGGCGACCAGATGGACGACTTCCTCGAAGCCCGCGCTGCCAAGATCGAAGCCGACAATCAATCCGACTCGACCAGCATCTCGCTCAACTGCCTGAAGGGCGACTTCGACGCCGTCTTTGACATGTACCTCGACCTGCTGCGCAACCCTGAGTTTCGCGACGACAAAATTCAGCTCGCCAGGCAGCAGATGTACACCAACATCTCGCGGCGCAATGACGACGTCGACTCCATCGTCCATCGCGAGATGCTCATCCTCGCCTACGGCAAAGACAATCCTTACGCGCGCGTGCCTGAGTACGCGACGGTCGCCGCCGTCACCCGCCAGGACCTGCTGAACTGGCATCAGCAGTATGTTCATCCCAACAACATCATCTTCGGCATCAGCGGCGACTTCGATCCTCAGGCCATGGAAGCCAAGCTGCGAGCGGCCTTCGAGTCATGGCCGAAAGGCCCGGAGGCGCAGCAGCCCGAGATCAAGTTCAGCGAGCCGAAACCTGGTTACTACCTCGTCCGCAAGACCGACGTCAACCAGACCACCATCAGCATGCTCGACCTCGGCATCGAGCGCAGCAATCCTGACTATTACGCGGTCTCCGTGATGAACGAGATCTTCGGCGGCGGCTTCTCGTCGCGCCTGGTTAACGATCTGCGCTCCGCTCGTGGCTTGGCTTATGTGGTCGGCGGCGGCGTGGGTTTCGGCTGGAACCATCCCGGCATCACCAACATTGAAATGCAGACCAAGAGTTCCACCACCGTCGAAGGCATCCAGGGCATGGACGACGAGATCGACGGGCTGGTGAAGAACGCAGCCACGCCCGAAGAGCTCAAGCGCGCCAAGGACGACATCCTGAACTCCTTCGTCTTCCAGTTCGACTCGCCGGAAAAAGTGCTGCGCGAGAAGATGGCCTACGAGGCCTATCGCTACCCGCTCGACTTCCTCGAACGCTACCGCACCGAAGTAGAGAAAGTCACGGCCGACGATGTCTCGCGCGTCGCCCGAAAATACGTGCACAAGAATCAGTTGGCAGTGTTGGTGGTCGGCAACGACGCCGAATTCGACAAGCCGCTCAGCTCGCTCGGCCCGGTGCAAAACGTGGACATCGCCATCCCTCCGCCACCGGCCGGAATGATGGGGCCGGGAGGTCAGTAAGATTGGATAGGAATATGGAAGTTAAACCGATCCAAACAGAGAACGACTACGACCAGGCGCTTCAGCGCGTAGAAGCGCTTTGGAATTCCGCTTCTGGTAGTCCGCAAGGAGACGAATTAGAAGCCTGGGTTACGCTGATTGAGACCTATGAACGCGAACACTATCCGATTGACCTGAGTTGACCACGGGTCCCACTCAAGCTGGTTTTGCCTGGGTGCAGATTTTCTCGACCGGTAGAAAACACCCCCCTCAAGTTTCGCTTGAACGAGGGCACCGGGCTGAACTACCAGGACACCAGCAATTATGTGGCAGATTGAGACCAAACATATGACATTGGTTGATGATCCGGTGCGCGAATGGCTCTACCAACCGATACCCGGAAGGCTGTGGCATTACGCGAATTTTGACGGATTTGCAGGCATAGTCAGGTCTGGTAAGGTTTGGGCTACCGATGTCAGGTTCCTTAATGACTCGGAGGAGTTCATTCACGCGAAGAAGATTGCGGAATCCGTCGTAGAAGACTTGGCCGAGAATGGTGACAACGCGTGGGCAAACGCCAAAGCCAGGGACCTCATCAGTAAGTGGTTCGACACTGGAGTATTGTCGCCAGCTCGATTGGAGGTCTACGTGGCGTCCTTCACCGCGCTGGACGACACTTTGAGCCAATGGCGGGGATATGGGGATTCAGGGAAGGGCTTCAGCTTAGGCTTCGACCTTAGGCATCTGCGTCCACGTTCAGAGTCTGGATCGCTCGCGGCTTTTGCTCCTTGTGTTTACGAGGAGTCAGAGAAGCAGCGCTTAATCTCGTCTGCACTTCACCATTTTGTTTCGGGGGCGCTCTCGTTGTGGGGGAAGGTCAACAGTCCTGTGTGGGTGAGTGAGAGGCTCGTCGAGTGGAATGTTGTGCATCCTTTGATACATGGAGCGTATAGAGCGGAGTTTATGGATTGGAATGATAAATATCTTCATGAGGAGCTTCTGAAGCATGCCTTGAAAACGGCAGGAAATCTGTCGAGCATGGCTGCGCTCTGCAAGCATCGGTCCTTTTACGAAGAGAAGGAATGGCGATTAGTATTGCCCGTGGAAAAGGATCGGGTCTGCAGAATGTCCAACGCCAGACTCGCATGAAGGGACTAACTGCGATTCCGTACCTCGGCACCGACCTGCCCCCCGGCTCGGGTTCTCAGTTGCCGTTAGAAGAGGTCGTCCTTGGACCATGCAACAAGTCGGCGAGGATTCTGTCGCCAATCTCCTATATACGCAGGCGTGTTCAGCGTCAATGCGCGATTCTGCAATCCCTTTTAGATGCTAATCGCGGATGCCCACTCTTTCCAGTAAGTCTTAGTTCGGGGCGCCACCCCTGGCGGAGAACAAACCTCGATAATATAGATACATGTCGCACGAGCATCGCCACCCGCCCGGCCAGAACCTGCTCATCGACGCCGACGACACGCTCTGGGAAAATAACATTTATTTCGAGCGCGCCATCGCCAGTTTCATCTCATTCCTCAACCACCACGAGTACACGCCCGACCAAGTCCGCGAAGTGCTCTACGATGTCGAGCGCGAAAACATCCGCCAGCACGGTTACGGCATGAACAGTTTTGCTATCGCGCTGGTCAAGTGTTTTGAGCAGCTATCGGTCGAGCCGCTCACGCCCGCATTGCACGAAACCATTCACGGCATCGCCTACACCATCGCCGAGCATCCCATGGAACTGCTGCCTGAAGTCGCGGAGACCCTAGCCGATCTCGCGCAGCGCCATCACCTGTTTCTGGTGACCAAGGGCAACATCACCGAGCAGACTGGCAAATTCGAACGCTCCGGCCTGCAGGAACATTTCACCGCGATTGAGGTCGTCGCGGAAAAGAATGCCCTCGCCTACAACTCCCTTGTCGAAAAGTACGCTCTCATGCGCGAGCAGACATGGATGATCGGCAACAGCCCCAGCTCCGACATCAATCCCGCGCTTGAGGCCGGCCTGCACGCCGTCTTCGTGCCCCATCGCAACACCTGGATGCTGGAGCGCGGCGACCTTCGCCCCGGCATTGGCAACGGCCGCCTGCTCCAGGTCGCCAGCTTTGGCCACCTGCGCAATTTCTTCTGATGGATCGACCCCGCGTGTGATCTGCCGACCACGGCTTGTCATCCCGACCGAGGACTTTAGTCCGAACGGAGGGACCTGCTTTTCGATTGATCGGCAACTATTTCTCATGTGCGCGATGCGCTGCGGAGAAATTCAACCTGCCATCTGTCTTATATTGGTGATCATGCCTATCCATAAACGCGCTCAATCCAAGTCCCTCGGGAAACACCCGAAGAACCGCCTCCAGCTGCTCTCGTCCAAACATGTCTTCGACGGCAAGGTGTTCAGCGTGACCTCGGACAAGGTAAAGGAACCCAACGGCATTGTCGCCCGCCGCGACGTCGTTCATCATTCGGGTTCTGTTGTGATACTTGCCATCGACGAAAGCGGCAGCGAGTCGCGCGTCCTGCTGGAGCGCCAGTATCGCTATGCGACCCGCGATTATCTGTTGGAACTGCCCGCCGGCAGCCTCGATCCGGGCGAGGAACCGCTCGCCGCCGGCAAGCGCGAATTGCTGGAGGAAACTGGCTATCGCGCCCGCCAATGGAAGCGCGCCCTTCGCTTCTACCCCAGCCCGGGATTTCTGGACGAGATCATGACCATCTACCTCGCCCGCGGCTTGACTTCTGGCAAAGCCCAGCCGGAAGCCGATGAGAGCATTGAATACCAGCTCGTTCCTCTAGCTCAGGCGATCGAGATGGTTCTCTCGGGAAGAATTCGCGACGGCAAAACCATCTCCGGTGTGTTGTGGCTGGCCGAGTCCTTGCGTCGGGACCAGCTGTAACCGACTAAAGTGACGCTGGAACCAAAGGATTCTGCGTAGCCTAACTCCGTCAAAATGTCGAAAAACCCGCCAAAAATGCGGCCCGTGGCTCTATACTCTCTTTACACCACCACGAACCGGAAGCATACTTAAGACAGGCAGTTCAAGCAGGCTCCGAACACCGTGCCAATAGCTCACGTGGGGATTACCTTTTCAGACTTTGGCTTCTGGGCTCATCCTGATGGACGCAAACTTAAGATCAGCGCCCCTGGTGGCGCTGTTGGGCTTTGCCCGGAGGAAGACAGAAAGTGAGACTTAAAGGGACCGTAAAGTGGTTCAATAACGCGAAAGGCTTTGGCTTCATCGGCCGTGACGACGGCAGCGCGGATGTGTTCGTCCACTACAGCGCGATCAACTCAGAAGGCTACAAGAGCCTGCAGGAAGGCGATCAGGTTGAATTCGAGATCGTCGACGGCCAAAAGGGACCACAAGCCGGCAATGTGACCATATCGCAGCAGCCTGTCTAACCCACCCGCCTTGAAGAAGCCCAGCCGCCAGGTTGGGCTTTGTTATTGCCCGGCGGGCAATCTTGCGAGAGCCCTGCTTGCTGCTTGAAGGGGCACGGCTTCAGCTGCGCCGACAGAAGCCCCACGTTTTTGTCATCACGAGCCGACGTTAGTCAGCGAGGGATCTGCCTTTTCCGCCTTTGCTCCGGCAATCACCAAAGCACCTGACTGCTGACGCCGGTCAAGCAGTAATACGGCTCGCCCGAGATCGCCAGGCCGGTGTGCGGATCGCAGCGAGTCGGCTCGCCCGTCCAGCCATAGGGATCCACCGGAACGCAGTCGTAGCCCGGGCCTACGATGCCATCGATGCACACATCTGCGCTGCGCGCGCCGAAGCGCGTGAACACCATGAAGCTCGGCACCACCCGATCCACCTCGAAGTGCAGGTGCGGCAGGAAATGGTAAATTGGCGGCGCGGTCTTGCCCGACAATGCGACCAGGCATCCCGCCTGGACCTGTGTGCCCTCGTCCAGCGGCAGCCACACCATTGCTGCACATCCCGGACGGGGATCGGGATCGTTCACCGGCATCTGCTGCTGGCCAATATAAGTATCGAGATGGAGGTAGTAGAAGAGATACGGCGGCACGCTGCCCTGAGCATGGTCCGGCACAATCTCCATCACGTGATAGGCTGCCGCGGGGTAGCCAAGTCCCACAATCCTGGTCGGATAATGAATCGTGCCGCTGACGGCAGCGTAAACTTGCGTATCCATTGCCGCCACGTAATCAATGCCAGGGTGCCCATCGTAGAACAGATGGTTCGGCGTTTCCCAGCCTGCATAGGTCATGTCGGGCGCCAGGGATATTGGCGGCGGGTCCTGCTCGTCGAGCACCTTGTAGCCCGCGTTGCAACCCACACCCAGAATCGGGATTCCCGGCCCGTAGATCGCCGTCGTTCCGGTGAATGCAACCACCGTGTCATCGCACGCATACACGCCATACTGCCGCGTGGTCGAGTTGAACATGGAATGATCGAAGACCGAGTTCGTCATCGCCGTGGCCGAAGTGAGGTGCTGGTCTTCGTTCGGAACGTCAGCCTTGAGCGGAAAGGTAAGTAGATGTAGTGAATTGTCCTGAGCAGAACTCACTGCAGGCAAAAACACGCACAGCGCAATTATCAGCCGCGATTGCAGTCGCATTCCACTCTCCGCATGAGCCCGAAGGGCGAAACAATATTAGCCCAGCACAGGAGTGCTGGGTAAGGCAGAAATTTTGATCGGAGTCCGGAGGACGGCACAGGTGTCCCAGTCGCCGTGAAGCTACCTCGGTTCCAGGGCGGCGATCGCTGCCTCACGAGTCACAGAGGGGAATTCTTCCAGAAACTCGTCCAGCGTGTGACCGCCGTCGAGATAATCGAGCAGGTTCTTGAACGGCACGCGGGTTTCGCGGAAGACCGGCATTCCACCGAGAATGTCCGGGTCTCTGACAACAACGCGACCTTCGAAATTCATCGGACCTCCAGTCGTTTCACGGTGCTAAATCTTCCAGCGGAAAGAAACTGCTGCATTGCCCGAGAGCGAAAAGCGAATAGCGAACAGCGGCCTCCCTACGCCCCGCAGCACTTCTTATACTTCTTGCCGCTGCCGCAGGGACACGGATCGTTGCGTCCGACCTTCTCGCCGCGGACAACCTGCTGCACCGTGCCCATCTCGCCCGCGCCCGCCATCCGCGCTTGCTCCAACTCGCGACGCTTGCGGCGCTGGAAGGCTTCTTCCATGTCGTCCATGGAAGTAACCGCACGCGCGGAGCGTCGCGGTGACTGCCCGTTTCCACTCCCACCCGGAACCGGTACGCCCGGGCCGGCGGCAAAGTCACCTACGGTGCCTCCATCGGTCGGTCCGCCGCTACTGTAGTACGATCCGCCGTCCTCTCGACGCTCAATGATCTGCATCAGGTACAGATACCGGACCGTCTCTTCCTCGAAGCGCTCCATCATGGCTTCGAACATATCAAACGATTCGCGCTTGTATTCCACCAGCGGATCATGTTGCCCGTAGCCACGCAGCCCGATGCCTTCGCGCAGGTGGTCCATGCTGAGCAGGTGGTCTTTCCACTGCTGGTCAATGACGCTCAGCATGATGATGCGCTCGTGGTGCCGCATCGCTTCCAGGCCGATCAGCTGCTCCTTGGCCTCGTAGCGCTCCTTCAGCTTGTCGAAGATCGCGTCGCCCAGTTCCTGCCGGTTCAGCTTCTCGGGATCAACCCCTTCCGCCGTGATGTCCACACCAAAGCGCGTGAAGATCTGGTTCTTCAGGCTCTTCAGGTCCCAGTCCTCGGGCCGCGTGTCTTTGCCGGCGTACTTGTCGAGCAGCCCGCCGAGAATATCGCGAACGTAATCTTCGAGAATCAGCTCCTTCTGGTCGAGGCCTTCCAGCAACTGCCGGCGCAGCGCATACACCGCCTGGCGCTGCTTGTTCATCACGTCGTCGTATTCCAGCAGGTGTTTGCGGGCCTCGAAGTTCTGCCCCTCAACCGCTTTCTGCGCACCCTCAATCCGCTTCGTAATCATCCGCGACTCAATCGGCACGCCTTCGTCCATGCCCAGCCGCTGCAGCAGGTTTGAGATCCACTCCTTGGCAAAGATGCGCATCAAGTCGTCTTCCAGCGACAGATAGAAACGCGATGCGCCGGGATCGCCCTGACGGCCGGCGCGTCCGCGAAGCTGATTGTCGATGCGGCGCGCCTCGTGACGTTCGGTGCCGAAGATAAACAACCCGCCGAGATTGGTGACCTCATCGTGCTCGGCGTCTGTGAGCTGCTTGTAGCGGTGGAAGGTTTCGTTCCACGTAGCTGTATCGACCTTGTATTCGACGCCGCCGTAGTAGAAGTAGGAGATGCTGGGATCGTCGGGCTTGGCCGAAACTTCGCCGGCGACGGCCTTCAACGCCTGCGCCACTCCTTTCTTCAACAGCTCCTGTTTGGCCATGAACTCGGCATTGCCGCCCAGCAGAATGTCGGTACCGCGGCCGGCCATGTTGGTCGCAATCGTGATCGCGCCCTTGCGACCGGCTTGCGCCACGATCTCCGCTTCCTTCTCGTGATACTTGGCATTCAGCACAACATGCTTCAGGCCCTTCTTCTTCAGCAAGTCGGAAAGCCGCTCTGACTTTTCAACTGACGTAGTGCCCACCAGCACAGGCTGCCCAGTCTCAGCCAGCCGAATAATTTCGTCTGACGCAGCGAAATACTTCTCTTTTTCCGTGCGATACACAACATCAGAGTTTTCGATGCGCAGCAACGGCTGGTTGGTCGGGATGACCACGACTTCCAGCTTGTAAATCTTGTCGAACTCGGCCGCTTCGGTCTCGGCTGTACCGGTCATGCCGGCCAGCTTCTTGTACATACGGAAGTAATTCTGGAAGGTGACGGTGGCGAGCGTCTGGTTCTCGCGCTCGATCTTCACGTTCTCTTTGGCTTCCACCGCCTGATGCAATCCGTCCGACCAGCGACGCCCCGGCATCAATCGCCCGGTGAATTCGTCGACGATGAGGACTTCCCCGTCCTTCACCACGTACTCCACATCGCGGCGGTACAGCGCGTGCGCCTTGATCGCGGTATCGACGTGGTGCTTCAGGTCCCAGTTTTCGGGATCGGCAATGTTGCCGATGCCCAGCAGCCGCTCAACCTTTTCCCATCCGATATCCGTGACTGTGATGGTGCGGTGCTTCTCGTCGACCACGTAGTCGCCGGTCAGGACTTTATCTTCGCCCATCCCGCGATCGATCTCCTCGCCCATCTCCAGTTGCGGGATGATGCGATTCACCTTGTAATACTTGTCGGTCGACTCCTCGCTCTGGCCGCTAATAATCAGCGGAGTTCGCGCTTCGTCGATCAGGATCGAATCCACTTCGTCGACGATGCCGAAGTTATGACCGCGCTGCACGCAATCCTTCAAGTCGAACTTCATGTTGTCGCGCAGGTAGTCGAAGCCAAACTCGTTGTTGGTGCCGTAGGTGACGTCGGAGGCGTAGGCCTCGCGCCGCTGCACGTCATCGAGGTCGTGCACGATGACGCCGACGCTGAGCCCAAGGAAGGTGTAGAGCTTGCCCATCCACTCCGAGTCGCGCTTGGCCAGGTAGTCGTTGACGGTGACCACGTGCACGCCGCGCCCGGAAAGTGCATTGAGATAGACCGGCAAAGTTGCGACCAGCGTCTTGCCTTCGCCGGTTTTCATCTCGGCGATCTTGCCCTGGTGCAGCACCACGCCGCCGATCATCTGCACATCGAAGTGCCGCATCTGGAGCACGCGCCAGCCTGCCTCGCGCACCACGGCAAACGCTTCGGGCAGAATCTCGTCCAGAACGGCCTTCAGCGCCTGGTCCTTCTCGTCCGCGTCTTCGATCGCGTCCAACCGCTCGCGAATGCGCTGGCGGAATTCTTCGGTCTTGGCGCGGAGTTGCTCGTCGGAAAGCTGCTTCATCGCCGGTTCGAACGAGTTGATCTCGTCCACCCGCGGCACGATGCGCTTGATTTCCCGTTCGTTACTGGTGCCGAATACCTTGGCGGCAAGTTTATTAAGCAATGCGTGTCCCTTGATAGGCCGTTCTTAGACCATGGTCTGGCGAGCGGACTCCGCTGCGGCCAGAGCACTCTATCCCATTAAAAGGCTACCACATTGGATGTCGGACGGAGGGCAGAGTCGCAGGATGGTATTCGCTGTGCCACAGACCAAGAGCGGAGAGCTCGCAGGGCGACTGCCTTTGGCTGACGCGCAAACCGGGCGCGGATTCCTCCGCGCCCGTAGACTGACTCGCAATCCAAAGCTAGTTCAGCACGTGAATGTTCTTCTTCTCGCACATGTCCTTCAGCACCTTTGGCCACACGGTGACGCTCACTTCGCCCAGGTGGGCCTTGCGCAGCAGCAGCATCAATGTGCGCGACTGCCCGATCCCGCCACCGACGCTCAGCGGGATCTCGTGATTGACGATCGCCTTGTGATAGGGGAAGTTCAGGAAGTCCATCTGGTGCGTCAGCTCCAGCTGCTTCTTCAGCGACTCGGGATTGACGCGAATGCCCATCGACGTCAGCTCATGCCGCCGCTTGGTCACCGGGTTCCACACCAGAATGTCGCCATTCAACCCGTGCCGTATGTGACCATCTTCCGAGCGTGTCTCGGTGACCCAGTCGTCGTAATCGGCGGCACGCATCTCGTGCGGGTAACCGTCCTTCAGCGTCCAGCCGATGCCGATGATGAACACCGCCGGATACTTCTGGAGAATCGTGGTTTCGCGCTGCTTGCGCGGCAGGTCGGGATACATGTCGAGGATCTCTTCGGCATGAAGGAAGGTCAGGTTCTCCGGCAGGTTGGGATAGCGGGAATCTTTGAGCTGCGGGAACAGCTCCTGCGCGTAGCGCTCAGCCCCCACCATCACCTTCCAGATCTTGCTGACCACGCCTTTCAGGAAGGTGAGATTGCGCTGATCGGCGGTGATCACCCGCTCCCAGTCCCACTGATCCACGTAGGCACTGTGATCGTGGTCAAGAAAATAGTCCTTGCGCACGGCGCGCATGTCGGTGCAGAGGCCTTCGCCGGGCTGCATGTTGAACTGCTTCAGCGCCATTCTCTTCCACTTGGTCGCCGCTTGCACCACTTGCGCGTTGATGGGGTGCAGGTTGCGATCGTTCGAGATGTGGAACTGGATGGGCGTGCGCGAGCCGTCGCGGTCAAGATAGTCGTTCACGCCGGATTCTTCGTCCACGATTAGGGGCACGGTAACCATCATCAGGTTTAATTCCTGGCAAAGGTGTTCTTCGATGTAGTTTTTCACCTCGAAGATCGCCCTCTGGGTGTCTTTGGGTGGCAGCAGCGAGCTGTAGTCCGCCGGAAGCACATGTTCCAGCTCTGTGTAGTCGCCAATTCCGGGGCCAGCGAGATCTGCTTTCTTGTCAGCCATGCTGTTCTCCTTGCGATGCGGTCGACGTGCTACCCATTTCGCGCCCTTCGGCTCCGCTCAGAGCAGGCTCCAGCGGCGCGAAACGAGGACCCGCGGCTAACGCTATCTACCGCGTTATAAGCCTGGGAACGCAGGTCGCCATGTATAGGAGACACCTGCCCGGCCCAGACGGCAGTAACCTGCGTCACCCTGCTGTGTGCGATGAGACAAGTCCAGGTTGGCCGGGATCACGACAAAGGAGCGTTCATTCCGCCGCGGTGGCGACCGCCGGTTGCGGTGCAGGTTGCGATCGGTGGGCAAAGCGGATGGCGGACGACATGTCCTGCGACGGCTTCTCGATGATCTGATACATGATCCACGCCGCCCACATAGAAGCAGCCACGCCAATTACATCCAGCACTCCTAAATACCAGCTGGCATAAGGCAGCCAGTGGGAGAGGAAGCCAATCACGCTCACGCCGATCGGCAGGTGCAGCAGATACAACGAATAGCTCACATCGCCGACGCGGTCCATCGCGTGGCTATGGAATGTGGAAACCGCAATCAGCAATCCGGTTGGCACCGCAACCAGCGGAACCAGCACGCCCGACATCCTGAGCATCGCCAGAACCATTACCGCGATCAGATAAGAAAAACCGGCAGGTAGTGGAAGACCAGTCGGTCGGAATGACATGCGAAGTAAGCCAGCGTCATTACCGAGATGGAAATGAAGCGCGCCAGACGACGGCGGCTAGCCAGCAGCGGCAGTGCCAGCCCAATCAGCAAGTACCACTGAAACTCGATGGCCAGCGTCCAATAGACGACGTTGACCCAGGGGACATGGACCAGATCGTTCAGGTAGGCGAAATGCAGCAGCAGATCGCCTCCGGTGATCGTCATTCGCGGAATATGAAACACCGGAACCAGCACAAAGTTCGTGGCCAGGATGGTGATGGCGATCGACGCGAGGTAGGGCGGATACAGGCGCACGTTGCGCTTCAGCACGAAGCGAGGATAGTCGCGCAGCACGTAGCGCGAGCGATAGAGGCTCCAGGGAATTACAAATCCAGAGATAACAAAGAAGATGTCGACGCCAAGATATCCGTACCTGCCGGTCATCCCAAGGTATTTTCCCTGGCCACCGACAAAGTGGCCCCAGGCTACGGCCAGCGCCGCGAAGGCGCGGAGCGCATTGATGACGCCAATGCGTTGCTGGGGATTGGGTGTACTCACTCTCCCCTATGTTAAACGGCTGCTTCGGTAATCCGTCAAACAAAAGAGGGTGTTGGACAAGGGACTGCAAAGGGCGCATCTGGCGTTCGCCTTCGGTGGCGCCGTTAGCTCCTGCGGTGACAGCGATAGAGCACCCGCAAGACTGCTGCATCAGCGAGGGTGGAGCACGCCTTCAGGCGTGCGTGAAGAGCCGCTCGTTATGAAATCAGGCTTCAGCCGCTGAGGTAAATTTCGCGCGGAGTTACCTCAGTGGCTGAAGCCGACCCTTAATTTCAACCTGCGTTGATGCACGCCTGAAGGCGTGCTCCACCCGGGGATAGACCAATCGTGAATCTGTGCAGCGACACGCCGCGCGACCGGCAATCGAATACAATAATCCGAAGGGTGATCTGAATGAAGTGCCGCCGAACCCCTATGCGTTTAGCTCTAATGTTTTTTTCGCTGCTGCCATTGTGCCTTCCCATAGCCGCCTCAGCACAGGACCGCGGCGAGGGCAAACTCGATCCCTCTCAGCCGCAGGGCATCACAGTTGACGCTATCGTCCAGCAGTTCGCCGCCAAGGAAAAGCAGTTTAAGATCGCCCGCGAACAATACACGTACACGCAAGACGTGACCGTCGATACGCTGGACGGCGAAACCGTGGATGGCCAATACCACCAGGTGAGCGACATTCTTTTCGACGACAGCGGACGCCGCATCGAGCAAGTGACATTTGCTCCGCAATCCAGTCTGCAGCGGGTCATCATGACCCAGGCCGACTACGACGATATCCGGCATCGCCTGCCCTTTGTCCTCACCAGCGACGACATTGGCAAGTATCAGGTCCTCTACGTGGGCAAGCAAAAGGAAGATGAGTTGGGAACGTTTGTCTTCGACATCGCGCCTAAGCAGATTGAGCCTGGTCAGCGCTATTTCCAGGGCCGCATCTGGGTGGACGATCACGATTTCCAGATCGTGAAAACTTATGGCGAAACCGTTCCCCAAGTCCACAATCCCAAGCATCCCGAGAAGGAAAACCTCTCGCCCAAGTACACCACCTGGCGCGAGCAAATCGACGGTAAGTACTGGTTCCCCACCTACACTTACGCCGAGGACACGCTGCATTTCTCCGGTGGCGACGATGTCAAGATGCGGTACATCGTGAAGTACAAGAACTACAAACGTTACGGGGCAAAGTCGAAGATCACTTACGAGGGGCAGGAAATCCCGAAGGGCGATCAGTCTCAGTCTGGACAACAGCCGAGCGGTACAACCACGACGCCGAAACAGTGAGAAGGGCGGCATTAGCATTTGGCACTTAGCACTTAGCCAAGGCGCTCCGGCGTTTGACTAATTGCTAAGTGCCAACTGCTAATTGCGGTCTTCTTCGCTCAGTAGAACAGATACTTCTGCCACTTCGAATCGGACCTGCCCATCATGCGCATAATGTGCCGGCTGGTGTGCAGGTTGAACGCGCGGGGCTCGCGCATAAGCTTCATGCTGGATTCGTGAGGTAGCAGATTTCCCTTCCGGCGATTGCAGGTGTGGCAGCAGGCAACCAGGTTTTCCCAGGTGGAAGCCCCGCCGCGAGAACGTGGGATCACGTGGTCCAGCGTCAACTCGCCGGCGGCGAGGATCTTTCCGCAGTACTGGCAAGTGTTGCGGTCGCGCAGCAGGATGTTCTTGCGCGACAGGGCGCG
>JBEKTC010000112.1:0-11996 GCA_049516475.1 Candidatus Korobacteraceae bacterium
TTGAAGGGGCACGGCTTTAGCCGTGCCGTTTAGCCCCACACTAAAATCCTCTGCGGACTTCAGTCCGCGCGAAAACCACGGTACCTCCTGTTTGTGCTCCTCAAAGTACTTCTTGCTGCGCGCCGCCCAGCGCAGCGTCATCTCCATTGAGGCTTGGGTGCGAGCGTACTCTGCCGGATGCTCAGTGCATTCGTCGAACGCCATGATGATGTCGCCGCCCAGTCCGATCTGCGCCGCAGTGGCGCTCTCCGGACTGAAGAAGTGCGACGAGCCGTCCAGATGCGAGCGGAAGGTCACGCCCTCTTCCGTCACTTTCCGCAGGTCGCTCAGGCTGAACACCTGGAAGCCGCCGGAGTCAGTGAGGATCGGGTGGTCCCACGACATGAATTTCTGCACGCCGCCAAGTTGGCGGACCATCTCGACGCCCGGGCGAAGATAGAGATGATAAGTATTGTTCAGCAGGATCTGGACGCCCAGTTCTTCCAGCGTATCCTGCGGCACGCCCTTCACTGTGGCGACGGTCCCAACGGGCATGAAGACGGGCGTCTGCACCTCACCGTGCGGTGTGAACAAGCGTCCGGCGCGCGCCTTATCGTCGCGGGCCTCAATCTGGAAGCGAAAGGACATCGCTCCGATTGTAAATTGCTCCCTCAGTGTCCCACCGATTGCGCGCCTTTGCGGCCAACCGTCTTCTTCAACATAAGAACAATCGGGATGCAGGCAAAGCAGAGGAGAGCCATATAGCGGAAGTCATCGACATAGGACCACAGCCGGGCCTGCGCGGATAACTGGCCGCCGATCAAGGCATAGGCCTTCCGCGTCGACTCCACCGGACCATAGCCTTGGGTGTACAGATACTGCTGCAACGCACGCAGTTGCTGTTGGAAGGTCAGCGCGCTGGGGGCCAGTGAGTGCACCAGTTCGTTCTGATGTAGCTGTTGATGACGGGCGACGATGGTGTTCACGACAGATATGCCGATGCTTCCTCCCACATTGCGGAACAGGTTATAGAGGCCGCTGGCGTTTCCGATTTCCTCGTTCTTCAGAAAGGCAACAGAAGTGGCCGAGAGCGGGACAAAAACTGCTCCCGAGCCAAATCCGCTGAGAACGATGGCCCAGGTAAACGACCACTGAGAAATCTCCAGGTTCACTTGTCCGAAGCCCAGGCTGGCGACGGCGAACATCAGAAAGCCGGCAGCGATCAGCCATCGGTTGTCGATCTTGCTGGTCAGGATGCCGATGATCGGCAAAGCCATGATCGCCCCGATCCCGCGCGGGGCCACCGCCCAGCCGGCAGCATACGCCGTGTACCCCAGCAGCTCCTGATAGAAGAGCGGCAGCAAGGTGATCAGCCCATAAAGGGCGCCTCCAAAAAGTGCGATGAGTATGCAGCCGAGCAGAAAGTTTCGGTGTCGAAAGACGCGCAGATCGACCAAAGGCTTGTCGTGCTTAAACTCTCGAATGATGAACGCGACGAAGGCTATGATCAGAACAGCCGATGTCCAACGAATCCAGGTAGCTCCGAACCAGTCATCCTCCTGGCCCTTGTCGAGGATGATCTGTAGCGAACCTAGCCACACCGCCAGCAGGCCCAGTCCAATGCCATCGATCTTGCCGGGCTTTGCACTTTTGATATAGGGAGGGTCTTGGACGAAACGGAGGATCATGAAAATGGCGAAAATACCGATGGGAATGTTGATGTAGAAAGCCCAGCGCCAGGAGTAGGTGTCGGTGAGATAGCCGCCGAGAGTGGGTCCGAGAACCGGCGCCACCACCACTCCCAGCGCAAAGACCGCCAGAGCCATGCCACGTTTGTCGGGCGGAAAGCTCTCCAGCAGAATCGACTGCGACAAGGGTTGCAACGCCCCGCCGCCGGCGCCCTGCACAGCACGCGCCAGCAGGATCATCCACAGACTGGTCGCCGCGCCGCACATAAACGACGACACCGTGAAGATCGCAATGCAGGTGAGCAGGAAACGTTTGCGGCCAAACTTCAGAGAGAACCACGTGCTGGCGGGCAGAACCACAGCATTCGCCACCAGATAGCTGGTCAACACCCAGGTGGCTTCATCGTTGGTCGCCGACAGGCTGCCGGCAATGTAAGGTAAAGCCACGGACGCAATGGAGGTATCCAGCACCTCCATGAAGGTCGCCAGCATTACGGAGACAGCAATCAGCCATGGGCTCGGCGCGGGGCGGCTGAGCGCAAAGCCCTGCGCACCGGCGACTGTCGTGCTTGCCATCGCTCTTTCCTCGACTGCTCCTCGAAGTTGGCCTTTTCCTTCTCCGGATGCAATTGTTCCACGTGGAACAATTGCAAAATATCACAAAGTAACCTGCTAAGCGATTGAAAACAAACATGCTACCGCACTTAGGTGCTAATGAACGAACGCTCGTTCGGGGCGCCGAATCTCGCTTCTTACCTCTTCCATACAAGTTGCGCCCGACCGCGAAAGTTCTCAGATGCGCCAGCCGCGGCGAACGATTCCGGCCAACCTGACTTCACAGGCCGCTGAAAAAGGAAAACAGTTTGTGAGATGAGCCTACTCTGTTGACATCCCAATGTGCCGCCCCTGAAGGGGCTCAAATTTGAAGATAATCCTGCCCAGCGCTCCGCCTCCCCAGTTCGCCCAAAGCGGCGAACCGGGGACCCCCGCTGCGTACTGGGCTATCATGACTCCGCGCCTTCGGCGCTCCGGATTTCAAGCTTCTTCCTCCACTGCCCAGGGCGAAAAGTAGTTCTCAGGCACACTCTTTGGTCCCTGCAAAATGCGCCGCTCAGGGGCTAAAGCCCGGGTCTTTGCACAATTATGCGGCACGCCTGAAGCCGTGCCCTGACACAAGGCAACAGGATCAGGGGGATAAGGTCTAGGTTGGAGAGATGAGCTCTAGCTGCTAACTGCTAACTGCTAACTGCTAACTGCTAACTGCTAACTGCTAACTGCTAACTGCTAACTGCTTCTTCTCCAACGGCACGGAGAACTGGCGCTCGATCTTCTCCCGGTAACATGGGCCGGAGTTGTAGGTGCAGAAGGGATACAGCTTGCCGTCGGGGGTGGCGTAGTGAATCACGCAGCGCTTTACGCGCTCGATGTCGTAATTGTAGGCATCCTGAAAGTGCATGCCGGCCACCAACAGCGTGCGATAGGTGAAGGTGCCGTCCTTGCCGTCGCGGCCCAGTTTCTTGTTGGTCATGCCTTGTAGGGTCTGCAGGAATTTTCTGAAGGTCAGTCCGGGCGGCGCGAATTGCGGCTTGAAGTGCCTCTGTAGCGAATTCCACGCTTTCACTTTGCTGTAGAGCTTGAAGCGCGCTTTGGACGCCGAGCGCGACAGCTCTTCCATGTCCTGCAGCATGTTGGGTACGTCGACGAAGCGCGTGATGGGCACGGCCTGCTTCGACTTCTCGTCGACGAAGAAGTAGGTGCCGAGCGAGCAGTGCGGATGCGATGAGATGGTGGGCACTCCAGTGCCGCGCAGCGCCGCTGTCAGCTTGGAGAAGGGCGTGACGCAGGCCAGCGGAAACCAGTCCGCGCGCGGATCGGTGATGCCGGTCTGCTCGCTGACACAGCGCGCCAGGTCGGACAGGGTGAAACGCTTGGCCAGCAGTTCGTGCTTGGCGATGCGGCCAGTGAAGGCGACAGGCTGGAAGCTGATGCCGGAGACGGTGTCGACGTTTTCGATGGCTACGCGCACGATGTCGCCGACCTGATGATCGTTCAGCCCTCTCACAATCGTCGGCACAAAAACGATTTTCATGCCGGTAGCACGGCAGTTCTCGATGACTTGCATCTTGATATCGAGCAGCGACTGCCCGCGAACTCGACGATAAATGTCATCGGTGATGCCGTCGAACTGCAGATAGAGCGTCGCCAGCCCGGCAGCTTTCGCTTTGCGCGCGAACTCAATGTCAGCCAGTTCAATGCCGTTGGTTGCGGCTTGAATGTGGGTGAAGCCCATCTCGCGGGCCATCGACAGGATCTGGAAGAACTGCGGATGAATGGTGGGCTCGCCGCCGGAGAATTGCACCACTCGGCCGTCAACGGGACGCTCACCGCGCAGCGTGTTCAGCATGGTGCGGACCTGCTCAAGGTCCGGCTCGTAAATGTAGCCGGCGACATTGGCGTTGGCGAAGCACACGGGGCAGGTGAGATTGCAGCGGTTGGTCAGATCAACATTGGCCAGCGCGGTATGCGAGGTGTGCATGCTGCACAGTCCACAGTCGTCCGGGCAGGTTGTGCCGCCCTCAACCTGTGGATTCGACAATCCCAGATTGTCGCCGAAGTTCCACTCCTCCATCTTGAGGTAGAGCTCGACGTCACTGAAGACGATGTCGCGAAACTGGCCGTGGTCGGGGCAACACTTTGCCATTACGACTTTGCCGCCGTCGGCGAAGATATCGGCCACGATCACCTTCTTGCATTCCGGGCACAGCGACTCGGTCTGCTTGGGAAGGCCCTTCTGCAGCGGCTTAATCGGCGCGCCGGTATAGGTCACCTCCGGTTGCAGAATGTGCAGCCCTGGCCGCTTCTGGAATGACGAAGCGGGCCGGCCTGTGTCGGTCGGCAGTGCCGGAAGAGTGACTTCCGGAGAAACAAGCTGGGTACTCACGGTTCGGCTCACCTCTGGGAGTGGAATAGGCGCGACGGCGGATGAATGGTGTTATAGGAAACGAGTTATGAAGGGCGCACCGCCGCGCTCCTCGCTAGAAGAATTGTCGCGTAGATGAGCGCCGGGGCGCAGTGTCGTAACTCACCCCAGTGAGTGAAGCGGGTATGCAGTGAATGGCGCGGATAGAGCTTCGGTGGGCAGAATCGGTGGCCGAATGGAGGCGGCATTTTCAGCCAACGTTCTATCCGAGCTGAACAAGCAAGCCAACTAATGGCAGGTGTCGAAAACGATCTCTACCCGCTGACTTTTTGCTGCAGCCTCGGGAGCATCGGAACTGTCGGCGGCGGCGTTTCCACCGGCGGCCGGTTTTGCTGGCGCGGGAGTGGACCCGTCCGGAGTGTGCTGGCCGAAACCCTCAACTGGAGTGTCGACGGGAACGTAGCCATTGTTCCTGAGCCAGCCGCGGACGGTGATGGCACGCCGCTGGGCCACGATTTGATTCGTTCGTTCCGAGGCATCAGAGACAATGTAGGCTTCGATCCGCACCGGATGCTTACCGGCCTTCACGACCAACGGAGCGAGAGCGCTCATGGTTTCTCCTCCATCGGGATTCAACGTCCAGCGGCCCGGCTTAAACAGGGCATCGGCGTTGACGATGATCCGCTTGGAACACTTCGCGTCCTGTTGCGTTATGGCCGCTGCACCCTTGGGGATTGGTGGCCCACTGGGCTCGTGCTCAGCGCCGCGGGGCTCGTCGATCGGGCCCGTCTGTACTTGACCGGCCTGGGTCTGAGCCGGCGAGGCGACAGCTATAGGCGTTCCGACCGTGGGGAGACAGATGCAGCTGAGAATCAAAACAAGTCGCAATTGAGCACGGCGAGAAAAATCGGGTGTCATGAAACTCCTGCCTCCAACCGCAGATGTCTATTCTAGCTATCGACCGGCCGCGAGCGCTCCGACCTCTGAACTTTCCTGCCACTTTGCTGCCAGATGAACATTCCCCAAAAAGGTGCTATAGAGTTATCTGATATGCCGAAACAGAGGCGATCCACGAAACCAGTGCCGCGCAATATCATTCGCGTTGCCGTTGTGGAAAGTGATCCCGTACGCTATCTGGGACTGCGCGCGATCGTCTCTTCCGATCCCGATATACAGTTGCGCGCTGCGACAGTCAACTCGGTGCTGCAGAGTGCAGGCGACGATATTGTGCTGATGGCGGTTGATCGCGGTGCGGTGTTCTATGCGGGCATGTCGGCGCTGAAGGCGGTGCGACCCAACATTCGTATCATCGTGACCGGATCGAGGAATCGCGACGAGGACATCCTGCGGGCGGTCGCGGCTGGAGCCAAGGGCTACGTTTCCGAAGAAGCCCCAGCCGATGAATTCAAGAAGGCGGTGCACGAAGTTCACCTGGGCTCGGTGTGGTTGCCGAGACGCATTCTGGCATTCTTTATCGAGCGAACCACCATTTCCCCGCGCCGCGTCCATCCCCGCGTCGAAAGCAAGATCAGCGAGCGCGAACGCGAAGTACTGAAGCTGCTGGTCTCCGGGCGCTCGAATCGCGAAATTGCCGACGAGCTGGGAATCATTGAACGCACCGTCAAGGCACACATAGCCCAACTTCTGCGCAAGATCGGGGTCGCTAATCGCATTGCTTTGTCCGTACACGCCGTGACCCACGCGCTGGTGCAGGGGCAGCAGTAAGCCATCGTGGGCTGTGATTCAACTCCTGACAATGTCGCCACTTCGCTTTATCATTCGCATGTCACCATGAAGAACCTTGGCATCCTTCTTTCCGGGCGGGGGTCGAACTTTGAGGCCATCGCCGATAATGTTGCGTCGGGCAAGCTCGATGCAAAGATCGCGATCGTCATTTCCAACCGAACTGACGCGCCGGGTATTGAGTCGGCGCGGCGGCGCGGGCTGAACGCTGTCGTCATTCCGTCGAAAGGCATCGTGCGCGAGGAGCACGACCGCCAGGTGGTTGCGGCCCTGCGCGAGCACGAAGTCGATCTCGTCTGCCTGGCCGGATATATGCGCCTGCTGTCGCCGTGGTTCGTGCAGCAGTTTCCCAATCGCATCCTCAACATTCATCCCGGGCTGTTGCCGGCGTTTCCCGGGCTTGACGCGCAGAAGCAGGCCTTCGACTACGGGGTAAAGGTCTCCGGCTGCACAGTACACTTCGTCGACGAGAACCTCGATCACGGCGCGATCCTGGTGCAGAAAGTTGTGCCCGTACTCGATACCGACGACGAACACACGCTGGCGGCGCGCATCCTGGAGCAGGAGCACATTGCGTACAGCGAGGCGATCAGGATGGTGCTGGGAGGGAAGTACAGGATTGAGGGACGGCGGGTAATCAGTGGTTAGTGGTCGGTGGTCAGTGATCAGTCGAGCAAAGTTTTGCTGAGCGGCTGCCGATGTCTACTTCGAGGGGAACATGCGCGCCAGAAGGATGTCTGATGTTGAGTTCTGCAGGAACTGTCTCAAGTTGATATATGAGGTCTACGAAACGCGGCGCTCCATCATCATCACGAGAAACGGCGTGCCGATTGCGAAAGTTATTCCGGCGGGTCCGAAGTCGGCTGCAAAGCCAGAGGCTGGGAGGCGCGCGTCGAAAAAAGTAGACGGTCAGCGCACTCCCGGTACGAAAGCAGGTCCTTCGACTCCGGCGACGCAAAGTCGGCGTCGCCTCCGCTCAGGATGACACCGCGGAGAAATACGGTAACTGTCCCACGCGTCCGCTCGACTCGCAAAAGCAGCGAGTCGGAGAGTCGCGACGCTCCGCTCAGGAGGACAATAGTTTGAGGGTATGTTGATCGAGAATTAGGTAATTACGTTGATTGAGCCTGCGCTCAGGATGACATATGTGGTGAGCGCGCTACATCTCGTAGTGCAGCAGGGAGAAGACGTCGTAGCCCTTCAGCTTGTCGCGGCCTTTGAGGCCGTCGAGCTCGACCACGAATCCCATGCCGTGAATTTCTCCGCCGAGCGCCTTCACCATTTCGGCAGCGGCTCGCGCGGTGCCGCCGGTGGCCAGCAGATCGTCGCAGATGATGACGCGCTGGCCGGGCTGGATTGCATCCTTGTGGATTTCCAGCGTGTCCTGGCCATACTCGAGGTCGTACTTCCACTGCAATACTTCGGACGGCAGCTTCTTCGGCTTGCGCACCGGAATGAAGCCGGCGTTCAGGCGATAAGCCAGCGCCGGCCCGAAGATGAAGCCGCGGGCTTCGATGCCTAACACCAGGTCGATGTCGTGGTTGATGTAGTGCTCGGTGAGCGCGTCGATGAGGCGAGCGAAGCCGAGCTTATCTTTGAGCAGGGTGGTGATGTCGTAGAAGAGGATGCCGGGCTTGGGGAAATCGGGGACCTCACGGATGAGTTTCTTGAGATCGTCGCAGTTGTGCGCCGTTTTCGGCTGCATGAATTTACCAGACTCCTTCGATGTGGAATGATGGCGCCTCTAAGAATGGCGCCCGCGATTCGCCGACGAGATCGACGCGTGAAGCGCGCGGACCCTGCTGAAGCTTCTGGCGCAGGGCGTTGTGCTGGTCGGCCGTGCCCGTCGCCATGACTTCAACGTCACCGTTTTCGCAGTTGCGGACCCATCCGGTCACGCCGAGCTGCGCTGCCTCGCGCTCCACGAACCAGCGGAAGCCGACACCTTGCACGCGCCCGGATACAAGATAGCGACGAGTTTCGAGGGCAGCCATGAGAAGAAGAGAGCAATTAGCAACTAGCAATTAGTAATTAGCAGCTGGAGCAATAGCAATCATACCGCAGCGCGTGAGCAGCGGTGATTCCTACTGGATAAGATCTTCTCACAAAAAAACGCGGAGCTGGCATAGACCAGTTCCGCGTTCTGTTAACTGACGGTTGGCGTCCCCAGCATCGTCTTGCATGCGTCTGGGCGACACTCTGCCAAGTGACAAATTTGAGGACCCGATTGCTTAGTCGCTATGCTTTGGGCCCTTGCTGTTGAGCAGCGAAACCAACGCCTCGCCAGCAGCCGTAGGCTTGGTGTTGCCGGTGACAATCTGCCGGGCGGTTAGATCTTGTCCATAAAGACGTTGATTGGCGTCGCTGGCAGGATCGAGCGAAGCGCCGTTGAGCGATATGCCGGCGAAAAGTCCCTTGGTCCGGGCATAGGTCAACATGTCAGATCCGCCCGTCATGCCGGCCGAGGCTCCAGGTCCGGCTGCAGCCGTCGCGTCGGTACCAATCTTGACTTTGCTGTCCAGCACCTTGTCCACGGCCGTGGAGGCCATGACAAGTAGGATGATATCGGAAGCCGTGCCGCCGATCTGGAAACCGGCACTGGCGCCGCCGATGCTGTACATAGCGGGCGCAGACCATGGGCCGCTAAAGTTCTTGCCGGTACGGCAACTCATAGGACCGCGGCCGCCGGTTCCGCCCACGCCGAAGGCGAACTTCTTCACACTGGGCAGAATGATAATGCAATCGGCCTTCGCCACCACGCCGGACGGAATGTCCTTGGTGCTGAGCATTGCCTGTAATACTGAGGCGGCATTGCGGAGGGTTTGTTCGTCGCTCGCCTTGTCGGCAGCCCACATAGGTAAGGCCAACAAGACAATTGTTGATATGAGCAAATAAGGCACGGCTCTCTTAGTCAAGCTTTTCATGTTTGTAACTTTCTCCTTTTCGCATCCTGAGACTCAAAACTATTTACTTCCGCTCCCAACTTTCGAGAGGGCCAAGCAGCCATTGCGGGCCCGTACGGTCGGTGAACACACGTATCGAGAACCGTGAATTTTAGCGCTGCTGCTACGGATACAACTATCAGCGACATGGCCTGATTTGTCAATGGGGGCGCGGTCCATGCAGAAGGACATTGCCCGCGTTACCGACTTAGGCGCGAGACAAGTATGCGCCCTCGGAGGTGTCTACCCGAATCTTTTCGCCTTCGTTGATGAAGGGGGGCACCTGAACGACCAGCCCGGTCTCGGTCTTAGCCGGCTTGGTGACGCTGCTGGCCGTGGCCGATTTCAGCCCTGGCTCGGTCTCCACCACTGTCAGCTCCACCGTCTGAGGCAACTCGATGCCGACGGCCTTGCCGTCGAAGAACTCTACCTTGATGGCCAGATTGCCAATGAGGTAATCCACCGCATCGCCCAGGATGTCCTTGCCCAGGTGCAGTTGCTCGTAATTCTCGGTGTTCATGAAGTGGTAGTCGTCGCCGTCGGAGTAGAGGAACTCCATCTGCACCTGGTCGACAATAATCTTCTCGATGGGATCGCCGGAGCGGAAACGGTGCTCGAACATCGCCCCGGTGCGCAGATTGCGCAGCTTGGCCTGGATGAAAGCGCGCAGATTGCCCGGGGTGCGGTGCTCTACGCTGAACACCGAGTGCAGATCGTTGTTGTGCTTGATGACCATGCCCGGACGCAATTGGGTGGCTGGAATCGCCATGCTGTCTAAGACTCCTTCTGGATTTCTTGGGAGAATTGCCTTTTCCCATCAAGCGCACCGGGCGACGCATTTGGGACTGCGTCCCAGCGGAAGCGCACTCCTCCGCAAGCCATGCTCTAGGAATGTTCCACGTGGAACAATTTTAGCTCGCGAGGTCGAATAGCAATTTTACACGGAGCACTGGAGGATTGGGAAATGCCAAGCCATCTATCGGCGGCAACTCCAAGCATCTACTGGACTTGGTCTTCATGGCGTCACCATGTCCATTTCCGGACAACGGATTCGCGATTGTGGGCGAGTCCCAAAACGGGAAAACGCCCGCCCCTCCTGTTTCCCACACCATAGCCCCACCTTCCGTCTGGCAATCCGTCTGCTACATAAAAGACTAGGACCATGATGACCACGCCCGACAAGCTGACCATCCTCATCGCCGAAGACCAGGAACACGTTCGTGAAGCCCTCGCTATGCTGCTGCGCGGTCATGGCTACCTGGTCGTCCTGTGTGCCTCGCCCAACGAGGCGCTGGCAGCGGCGCGCCAGAACCCGCCCGACCTTGCCCTGCTCGACATGAACTACCATCGCGACAGCACCTCGGGCATCGAAGGTCTGGAGCTGATCCAGCACCTGCGCGAAATCGACGCCACCGTGCCCATCGTCGCCCTCACCGCCTGGGGCAATGTCGATCTGGCGGTCAGTGCCATGAAGCATGGCGCTTCAGACTTCATCGAAAAGCCGTGGCGCAACACCGCCCTGCTGGAGAAAGTTCAATCGCTCATCCGGCGTGCCGAAGAAGTCCGCTCGTCGCAGCGCGTCTCCGAGTTCGAGCGCAATGACGCTCAACAGTTGCAGACCCGCATCGTGCCCCAGCGCCATCTGGTGGCCCAGGGAGTCGAGTTGTTCGGCAACAGCATTCAGGCAGGCGTCGTCGGTGGCGACTACTTCGGAGTATGGCAGCCGATTCCAGACATGCTGCATTTTTGCCTCGCCGACGTCTCGGGCAAAGGCACGCCGGGCGCACTGATCGCCGCGATGCTGTACGCCTCGGTCAGCACCCTGTCGTCGTCCAGCAACAGTCCCGAAGTTGTTCTGGCCCAGGTGGAGACGACGCTGCGCAACCAACTTGGCGAAGGCCATTACGTCACCATCTTCTACGGCGTGCTCGATCTGCGGACCCGCGTTTTGCAGTTTGTGAACGCCGGACACTGTCCTCCCATCCTGCGGCGCAGCAACGGCGCGATCGAGTCGCTCGATCCCACGCGTCCCGTGCTGGGCTTCATGCTGGATGCGGGTTTTCACGCTGAACACCTTGCGCTGAGCGTAGGCGATCGTCTGTTGCTGTACACCGACGGCGTCAGCGAAGCCGCGAACGGTTCCGACGAAGAGTTCGGCCCCGACCGGCTGGCGGCGCTGATGGCCGGTCCGCCGGGGGAATCGTTGCCGCAGCGTTATGCGCAAATCATGAACGATGTCGAAGCCCATGCCGCAGGCAAGTTCACCGACGATGCCACTCTTCTGCTCATCGCGGTAAACGATCGGCCCGATGCGGTGATTACGCAGTCTGCCACGCCGATGCAAAGCAACGCCTGACCGCCCCCGGCCTCCATCTTTGACAACCGGCAACAAGACGCTGGAAACTCGTGACTTGCACACGGAAACGTTTGACGTAATCGTGTTGGGCGGCGGCGCAGCCGGGCTAATGTGCGCCATCGAGGCAGGAAAGCGCGGCCGCCGTGTCGCCGTGCTGGAACGCGCCGATCGCATCGGCAAGAAGATCCTGATCTCCGGCGGAGGCCGTTGCAATTTCACCAACCTGCATTGCCGCCCGGAAAACTTCCTGTCGGCCAATCCACACTTCTGTAAATCGGCGCTGGCGCGTTACACTCCGGCCGACTTTGTTGCGCTCATCGAAAAGCACAGCATCCCTTATCACGAGAAAACGTTGGGGCAACTATTCT
>JBEKTC010000113.1:0-11953 GCA_049516475.1 Candidatus Korobacteraceae bacterium
CGAGGAACCGATCTTGACGTTTCGCACAATGCGCGCCGTATATCGCGCGCAGCCGAGAGCGTCTTCGATGACGATCGGAAAAGAATCATGTGTCATCCCGAGCGAAGTCGAGGGACCCCTATTGATGGCAGACAGCTTCGGCTCAATCTTCTTCAGCTCGATGTTATAGATCGCCGATGCCTCGCGCGCCACGCCATAGTGATTCATCGCATCGACGCGGTTGGTGGTCAAGTCCATCTCGTAGGCGGTCGCGCCGTTCTCTTCCTGGACGGACTCCACCGCAATGCCCGCCGAGGTGAGGTCTTCGGCAAGTTGGCGGTCGTCAACCGCAATGTCAACGAACTCACGCAGCCATGCGGGGATGATTCTCATGCGAACTGCTCCAGGAAGCGCACATCACCCTCATAGAACAACTGGATTCCCTCCACCTCGTACTTCAACATCGCGAGGCGCTCGACGCCCATGCCGAAAGCGAATCCGCTGATCTTCGACGAGTCGTAGCCGTTGTCCTTCACGAAGTCGAAGACGCTGGGGTCGACCATGCCGCAGCCCAGCAGCTCGATCCAGCCGCTGAATTTGCACTTGCGGCAGCCTTTGCCGCCGCAGAAGATGCAACTTACCTGCATGTCGGCGCTGGGCTCGGTGAACGGGAAGAATGAGGGATAGAAGCGCGTCTTCACTGACGAGCCGAACAGCGCCTTCATGGCGTGATCGAGCGTGCCCTTCAGGTCGCAGAAGGTGATGTTGGTGTCCACCGCCAGGCCCTCCACCTGATGGAAAATCGGCGAGTGCGTCGCATCAAGCGGATCGTTGCGATGGACCTTGCCGGGTATGACGATGCGCAGCGGCGGCGGTTGCTTCTCCATGGTGCGAATCTGTACCGGCGAAGTGTGGGTGCGCAGCAGCAGGCGGTCGCGCGATGGCTTGTGCTCCTGCCCAGCGATGAGCAGCGTGTCCTGCGTATCGCGCGCGGGATGGTTCGGCGGGAAGTTGAGTGACTCGAAGTTGTAGTAGTCGGTCTCGACCTCGGGCCCCTCGCCGACGGAATAGCCCATCGCCTTGAAGACGGCGACGATCTCGTCCATCACGCGCAGGACGGGATGCTTCACGCCGATGGGGCGATGGATGCCGGGAAGGGTGATGTCGAGGCGCTCGGCGGCGAGCAGCGCGTCGGCGGAAGAGGCATGGATTTTGTTGTGGGCGCCTTGAATTGCCGCTTCCGCGCGAGCCTTCAACTCGTTGACGCGGCGGCCGACTTCACGCTTTGCCGGACCGGGCGCGGCCTTCAGCCAAATGTCATTGACCTGAGTGAGGACGCCGTTCTTGCGCGCCAGCCAGCGGTCGCGAAAGGCTTTCCAGTCAGCGTCGGAATGGAGCGCGGCGATTTCCCTATTGAGGGCGGCGAACAGATCGCCGACGGCGCGGTCGAGCGCTTCCGGCGAGTAATCTTCGAGTTTGGGAACGGTGTACATGAGATGTCTTGCCAAATTGTCATCCCGACCGACGGCTTCAGCCGGAGCGGAGGGCCCTGCGGTTCAAATGCGAAAGTCTGTGCCGCCCCTGAAGGGGCTCAGAGTTCTAAATAATCGCCTACCCAGCGCTGAAGCGCTGGGCTATCATCTTCCGTCTCGCGGAGCGAGACTCGTTCGTCGCCGGGCCAACTTCATTGATCGCTCACGCGAAACTTCTTCACCGACATGGCAAAGTTCAACGACCCTCGAAAACCCGAGTGAATTTCTTCGCTTTTCTCCGTGTCCTCTGTGCCTCAGTGGTGAATAAAACACAACGGGCGGCCTTTCGGGCCGCCCATTCCTTACTACGAATTCCCGGGACGAGCGGCTATGCGGTTGCGGCTTGCGCCTGCTTGCACAGCGCCGTAAACCCGGCGGCATCTTTGACCGCCAGATCGGCCAGGATCTTGCGATCCAGTTCGATGCCGGCCTTCTTCAGGCCGTTGATGAACACGCTGTAGCTGAGTCCGTTCAGCTTGGCGGCGGCGCCGATGCGCACAATCCAGATGGAGCGGTACTGCCGCTTCTTCTGCTTGCGGCCGCTGTAGGCGAACTTCAGCCCGCGCTCCACCGACTCTTTCGCCGACCGGTAGAGCTTTGATTTTGTCAGGTAATAGCCGCTTGCACGCTCCAGTATCTTCTTGCGGCGCGCGCGGCGCTTGGTACCACGTTTTACGCGAGGCATTGCTTCTCCTTTTCCATATCGTTAAGCGGCTGGAGGTAAGAAGGTGACCGCGCTCATCACTGAGGGGCCGATGTACCTCTTCACACGCTGTTGGCCGTCGCCGCCTGGTGGTCGACGCCGGCTTCCGCACCATGCGGCGTTAGTATGGGATCATGCGCTTGATCTTGGGCACGTCGGCCTTATCAAGCATCACGTCTTTATCGAGCTGGCGTTTGCGCTTCGTACCTTTAGAAGTCAGGATGTGGCGCTTATACGCGTGACCGCGCTTGATCTTGCCCGTGCCTGTCTTCTTGAAGCGCTTGGCCGCTCCGCTATGTGTCTTCAGCTTCGGCATAGTTATTTATCTATTACAACATAAACCGGGCCATTCCAGCTAGAGGCGCACGCGCAAATGCTTCAGCGATCGTAAGACTGAGACATAGGAACCACCTATCTTATTACCGCTTTGTATCAGGGCACGGCCTTCAGCCGTGCCGCCAAGGTCCCCAAAAAATTGGGCTTCAGCCCCTGAGGGTGCTATTTTGCAGGGGCTAGAGCCCGGATCTTTTCGGCAGTCCTTCCGGCACGACTCGAAGTCGCGCCCTGATACAAAGGAAACGATTTGCGACATGATCTCTACTACTTCCGATAGCCGTCCGAAGGGATTGTTTGTTGGCCTGGCGACGGTGGACCTCACCTACAGGGTCGATGAGATTCCACGGCGTAATCAGAAGATCTCGGTTCCGGGCCAGCAAATCACAGCAGGAGGGCCGGCCACGAACGCTGCCGCAACGTTTGCCTTTCTCGGCGGGCGTGCGGCGCTGGTCACCGCTGTGGGCTCGCATCCGCTGGGAACGATAATTCGAGCCGACTTAGAAAAATTCGATGTTGCGCTGCACGATCTCGCACGCCGACGCAAGGAGCCACCGCCAGTCTCGTCCATTATGGTTTTGAACGGTACGGGCGAGCGGACTGTGGTCTCGGCCAATGCCGCAGTGTTTTCTCCGATCCCCGAAGAGTTCAATCCGCGCTGGCTGACTGGTGTTCAGATTTTGCAGGTAGACGGCCATTACGTGCCACTGTGCATCGCTGCCGCACGACTTGCGCACGAGCGCGGGATTCCGGTCGTTCTCGATAGCGGAAGCTGGAAAGCGGGCATGGCCGAGCTGTTGCGTTACATCGACATTGCAATCTGCTCAGACGACTACCGGCCTCCCGGCTGCCGCGACATTGACGATGTCTTGGAATTCTTCGCGGCACGAGGAATCCGCAAGATCGCGATCACGCGAGGCGCTGGGCCCATCCGCTACGTCGATCATGATGAGAGTGGCGCGATCGCGATCGAGAAAATCCGCGCGGTCGATACTCTCGGGGCTGGCGACATCTTCCACGGAGCTTTCTGTTATTACGCAGGTCAGCCGGGCCATAGTTTTCGCGATGCGCTAGGCGTGGCGGCGCGGGCCGCGACGTTCTCCTGCCGCTATTCGGGGACGCGGTTATGGATGGAGAAGGTTTCCCGTTGAGAACGAGGAGGAGTCGACGGCTGAAGCAGACGCGGAGCAAGATACCGAGGCGCAGGCGCAGTAGGTTTTCCCTCTTACACCTATTTCTTCTCTTCTGCTTTGCAAGGGGATATCTCGGGATCCGAGGTTTCGCCGTCTTTGGCTGCCGTCCAGGTTGCCGTGTAGCAGCCGGCGTCAACATATTTGCCTTCCGCGTAGTTGTATAGAGTCAAGCGGCTCTCGCTGGCGGAGATGTGGCGCGCAATCACAATATCTAAGAATCCGTTTGTGCTGGTCGGCTGAATTGTGTAGCTGGAGGCCACGGTGTCAAGCAGCGAGAGGTAGCCGTCTTCGCTGTGGCGGAATATCCAGAACGGACAGTTCACCAGGGCATCGCAGCCGCCTTCCAGACCAAGCGATGTGGCGAACACCAGCGGCTTGCCTTCACCGCCCGGATCAACGAACCGCACGCGAGTAGTGGAGGCGACCTCGCGAATGCGGTCGTCGCTGTATCCCTGCTCGCTCATCGGCTTCTGCAAGCGCAAGACGATGGCCGCAATCAGCGCGGCGCGGTCGGGCTCCGTCAGCTTTGAGGTATTGCCTACGCTGGAATCGTTCCGTCCAATGACTTCCTGGCTGCGCCAACTCCATTCAAAATCTGCCGCGATTGCGATGGCACAAACGGCGAGCGCGACAAGCCAGACTCCGACGATCTTGCGCGAAAACCCCATAGCCCGCTTGTACGCCATTAAGATGGCCGGTGTCCAGAGTTTAGAGTGAGGAGCGAGTCCTGTGATTGTCCAACGGCATCCCTTAACAGGAAGACCAAGCTGACGCCAGGCAATCAAGTCTGGTACTCTCGCCCACAGGAAGACTGCGCCATGACACCGCCCGCCCAAAGCGGCCCACGACGGACTCGCAAGCCAGCCCCGGTTTCGACGGCGAAGCCTGCAGCGCTTCCCCGCGCGCATGATCAGCACGAGTTGGTCATCATCTCCGGCATGAGCGGCGCGGGCAAGGCTTCGGCGCTGAATGCCTTTGAAGATCTTGGCTATTACTGTGTGGACAACCTTCCCGTAGGCCTGATCGCCAACTTCGCCGAACTGGTACTGGACAGTCTGGAGATCGAGCGTGCCGCGCTGGTGGTCGATATTCGTGAGGGCGCCCGGCTGGACAAACTGCCGCAGATTCTGGGCTCTCTGCGGAGAATGCTGAAGACTACAGTGCTTTACCTGGAGGCCGACGAGGAAGCGCTGTTGCGCCGCTACAGCGAGACGCGCCGGCCGCATCCGCTGGGACGCAATTCATCGGTGCGGGCCTCGCTGGCATCGGAACGCAGGCGCCTGCAGCCGGTAAAAGCGATGGCTGACCTGGTGGTGGATACCACGAAGTTCAACGTCCACGAACTGCGCGCCTTGCTGACGGAACGCTTCCGGGGCGGCGAGAGCGAGAAGAACATTCTGATCTCGTGCGTCAGCTTCGGCTATCGCGAGGGCGTGCCGGAAGACGCGGACTTGGTCTTCGATGTGCGCTTCCTGCCCAATCCGCACTTCATTCCCAAGTTTCGCGCCTTCACCGGGAGGCATCCCGCGGTCGCGAAGTATATCCGCTCATTTCCCCAGACGAAGGAGTTCATCAGGCGCATCTTGGATCTGCTGGTCTACCTGATCCCGCACTACATCCGCGAGGGCAAGAGCTATCTGACCATTGCCTTCGGATGCACCGGCGGCAAGCATCGCTCAGTGATGATTGCAGAGGATGTGCAGAAGCGGCTGCTCAAGGCGGGATACAACGTGAAGGTCGTGCATCGGGACTCGCCGGCAGAGAGCTGACGTATATTGCAGGAACGGTTTCACTTCCTTTGCTAAACTAGATGAGCTGGCAACTCCGGCCAGTGGCAACCGCGCGCGGAGAGGTGCGTGAGTGGTTGAAACGAGCCGCCTCGAAAGCGGCCATACCTTGACGGGTATCGGGGGTTCGAATCCCTCCCTCTCCGCCATGCAGTCTCAACTGCAGAGAAATTCTGCTCTATTGCTCTTGAAATATGCGGAAAAGGCCGGCTTTTCGCAGTATTTCCTCGACCAACCGGACCAGAGAAAATTTGTCCCTGAGCCGGTTCGCTCCTGTTGCAGCGGTTTTTCTCCGGAGCCTCCATTGGTAGTCCCTTTTCAAGAACCCGCTCTGGCGAATGCCTGGCGATCACAAACCGAACACAGCGCGAAAGCCGACTTGACTTTTGACGGTTGACTACGAACTCTTCCGACGCCTTCCGAATATCGGGATAACGTCCCATTGCCGGGCGCAACCTGCAGATTTCCGTCTTTGTGCGTGTGAAGACTTTGAGTAACTGAATGCGGCCGGGTCCTGCGGGACGAGAAACGCTGGTCAGCGATCAGGCTTCGGCGTAGGTGAATTACCGCTGGGGATCGCGGCACTCGCTCTAGCGATTTGCAGCCGCCAGTTCGGTATGGGCGAATTGGTTCCATTCACGTTCAGGTAGCACACCATGTTCTTCAATCGGTCGGTATCGCTTCCCGAAGCACTCTCCCCCCGCTGCCGGAGGTAATAGGGAGGAATTGACTGGTAGTACAAGGTAGCAACGACGCTAGCCGCATTTGCCAGTTGCGAGCTGAGGGGTATCGCATATCGAACTACGCTCGATCCGCTGCCGTCGCTGTAGTTTGGATCACCATTGACCCCTTCCGGTTGCGTGAACTCAGCGGACGGCCCCGTCGCACTCCATCCCTGCGGAAGAAGGCGGTTGTTTTTTACGATTTGATCAAGGGCCAGAAAACTGGTAGTGAGCTGCCCTTCTGGATTTAACGCCAGTTCTTCGTAGATCTGCACCTGATCGTCGCGCGTGATCGGGTTCGCCTGATTGTAGTGAGGTTGATAGACCTGCTGGTTGGGCGCGAAAAACTCCGTGACTAGCGGATTCCCACTGTTATCAAGAATCACGCCTTCGTTGGATGTCTGGCCCGAGACCCACAGCGTGTTGCCGAGGGCGTCAAGTACGCGGAACTCCAAAAATGCACGACGAAACCCTACTCCGGACGGAAAGCTGTGGCCCGCCAGATTAACTACCTTAACGTCAGCTTGCAGGGCGCTGCCCGTATTTTGCAGCGAGAGAATATTCACGGTGGCGGTAGCGGTCGCCACCTCCAAGCCCGAGTTGATGGCGGTGTATTGGCTGGAATAGGTATCGGTGGCTGCGAAACCCGGCAGCAACGGGTTCGATGCGTACAGGCCTAATTCGCTGCGATACTCCCCAAACATCTCCAACGCGAACAAATTGATTCCCAGAAGAGTGTGCCTGGCGAAAGTGGTTCGTTTGGTCAGCTGAATCTGATCGTCCGGCGCGCGGAACAGCTCCGGCGGAAACGTGTTGTCTTCTATGTTAGCGATGTTGAACGCGAGGGGCTGGCCCTTGTACTGCTGCGGCATGTGACAGTCCTGACAGCTCTGAGGAGTAGAGCCGTTGTCCGCAAAGTTGCTGTTCACCCATTCCAGAAATGTCGTTTGTTCGTGGGAGACTTTTGGAGATCCATTTTCGAACGGCTGGTTGCCATTCTTGTCGTACACGGGAAGAACAATCGTGTGGCACGAACTGCATAGCAGCGAAGACTGCACCTGACTGGCGAACTGGGGATTCACTCCGATCGCATTCCGCATGGGCAGCGTAGCCACTTGAGCATACGGACCGTAGAGCTCCGTAGCCGGGCCCACTTTGAATTGTCCCGTGTATGTTTTCTCTGTGCCAAGTCCGTCGGCGGAGATATGGTGGCAACCGTCGCAGGAAACTCCGTCGCGCGCCAGGGCGCCGTACCGCGAGTTGGGGTCGGAAAGGTTGGCGTGGGTGAGTAGTCCGCCATTGGTATCGATCTTGTACTGGCGTTCTCCCATGACTCCGTGGCAGCGCAAGCAAGTGTCGTCAATGAAATCCGCCGCGCTCGGCTGCCCGTTCAGTTGGGGATGGATGGTCCGCTCGGTCTCGAGCTGGGCCAGGAAGATCGGGTCCCGTCCGGACAGGCCCATCATCGAATACCGCCATTCGCCGTTGGGGGAGACGTTGACCTTGCAGTTCGTCGGCGGTTGGCTGCCGGGATCGCATTTCTGCAGAGCATTGGGAAAAAGCATGGCGGGAATGTCATCTCTGCCAGTGCCGCTTATGGTTCCGGTTGCATCGTGACAGCCGGCACACTGGTCAGAGGTCAGGAACTGCTGTGGCCCGGCGGGGCGGCCATACGGAACAACATGGTCAAAGGCTTCGGACACCATGCAGTACGATTGGCGCGGGGCCTTCTGCTGCGGAAATATCATGGAACATTGCGGCGAGGTGAGCGGATTCCGCGTGCTCCCGGACTGTTCCTTCAGGCTGGCATAATTTGCGTGATGCATATACTCGAGCGGGTTGAACTCCGAGGCCGAAGAGCTATTGTTGGTTGGCCTGATGGCGAAGTCTTGCGTGGTTGAAGTTCCCATGCCCGCGACGTGCGATGTGGTTGCGTAGGTGCCTTGCCCATCCGCTGCCGAGGCATGACAGTTGAGGCAGTACAGGCCATATCCCGTGTACACCGGCGTCGGCTCCGCACAACCGTTGGTTACCTGAACTGGCGGAGCCGGGTTGACGCCTATGTCGGCCCAGTACCAGGTATCCCACACCGAGCTGTCCTTGATCATGATGGTCCAGTCCGTCAACTCTGACTCGGTGCTATCCAGTGCGGGGTATTGTTCTTTCACCATCATGCTGCCGTCGATAATCCGGGCGCTGCGGTCTCCGTTGGTCAACCAGCTCCATATGCTCGGAGAGTAGTACACCTGGACGTAGGGATGGACCATCTGGCTGCTACGGACAGTTGCATCGTGCCGCCAGGACTTGTAGCAACCTTCCTCGACAAATCGAGTGAGTTCAGGCAAGAACCCCGAAGCGCTGGATCGCTGCAATGGCGCACACGCGGACTTCTCCGAGGAGTTCCCCGAGCCGGAACCACAGGCCGTTAACAGCACCAGGCTGACGACGGCGCCTAGCAGCGCAGTTGCGCTTCGTGAGTTCACAACTCTCCCCGGTATTCTTCCAACCGCATTGCCATGAGGGTGATCTACGACGCTCACAGAGCCCGACAATGTGTAGCCAGTTAGGCTGCAATACTACACTACAAACCCTAATTGCCCTTCGTCCGATTCCCTCTGGACCCTCATACCGACAGATCGTCTATTTCGGTCTTTGTGTGACGCCGATTTTTCCAAGTCGCCTGGGGAAAGCGCCGGTGACCATGCAAAGAAAACGCAGAAACCTGCGTTTCTCGGCGAGCGCTACCCGGATATTCAGTCCGCACTTCGGACTGTCCGGTGGGTTCAGAGGTAGGATGGAATATTTGCGCACCACAGGGGAGGTTGATTTCACTGGGGATGCATGATGCCACATCCTTACGGCAAGTTAAAGTTTTGGCCGCCGGAACCGTTGAAGGTTCTAATGCGAGAGTATGCGCCCGGGATATCGTGTACGTAATCGCCGCCTTTGCTGAGCAGCTTGGCATCGACCCAGAGCCTGCCGTCAACGAATGGGAGTGATAGGATTGACGGCTTGAACTGCTGGTGCAACCGGCGAGTGGCCCGAAACGTCGCAAAATGAGCGCGGCAGCACGTGCCAGAATCAGTGCGGCAATGAAACAACGTTGGGCAAAGCAGAAGGGATCAGCCGCTCCAAGGAAGGCTGCGCCGGCTCAGAAGAAAGCCTCTACTCGCAAGCCGATGAGCCCTGCTATGAGGAAGAAACTATCAGCGATGATGAAGGCAAGGTGGGCAGCGAGAAAGAAAGCTGCGAGGTAAAACCGCTGCCTCGGCGCAACTCTACCGTCGAGTGCAAACATAGGGCTGATTCCAAAGGTGATTCACGACCTGCGGATTAGCTGCGTGCCCGAGTTTGGTGAAAACGATGTGAATTGGCTTTGGATGTTGCACAATTGCCAATCGCTGGGACAAAATGGAAATCTCGGCGGAGAAGGGGGAGATTCAAGAACAAAAGATGACAGCCGCCATCCTCCACAGACTATGCGCCGTAGTGTCCCGTCGGCACAAGCTGACGCTCCCGCTGGTAGGTCTGATCTTATGGGTTCTGATCGCGATGCCGTTGTCCGCCACGGTTTATCATGGCGAGGTTGTTCCGACTAGCGTTTCGGCTACCGTCGGTACGACCTTCGATCCTGTGAATGGTGTCTCAGTAACCTTCCGATGGACCACGGTTGACCCTGGTAACTCGATCGTCGTTATCGAAAACGATCTCGATTACCAAGCCGACAACAACTCTCCGTTCCGTCAAGTTATCCAGGACGACTACACAACCAACCATGTTGTAGTGGTGAATCATTTTCCCGCATATGGCGAATATGCCACCTGGGGTTACTATGTAGCCAGTTTCGTAGGAGAGGCACGTCAGTGGGCGACTTATCCCGGCCCGGCGACCGCTACTTGTGGCTCGCCTCCGGCGCCGGGTTGTGGCGGATATTACAAAACCTTCAACCTGCCGACTTCTCCCACCGACGAGGACGGATCTTTGGTTTTCAGCCTGTGGCCAGTCGGAGGCCAGAACGTCTATCAAGGCGATCCCACCCAGTCGCCTGCTTGCACTCCCACCTCGAAGAGTTCGCGCGAGTGTAACGATCTCTACGTCGCCACGCAGCCTAATCTGTTGAGCGGATCACCGGATGCGGTCGTGCTCATGAAAGACGTTGTAATCACGAATTTGGATACCGGCCGGATTGTCACGAATAATAGCATCACGGCCCAGTATCTTTGCGGCCTTGACGCTCCTTCCAATCCCCCGCCACAAGGTTGGGACGGCGACTATGACCCGTCGACCGAAGCGTGTTCCAACGGAGCGATCAATAGCACCAACACAACCTTGCGACTAAGAGCGAATTCTCATGCCGTTCCCGGACACTACGAGGTTGCTGCCAGCTTTCAGGCACAACTGAACGGACAAAACGCCGGCCATCCGGTATCGGTGACCTACAATTTCACGGTATTGCCGACCGCGTCCTTTACGGCGACGCCGCCCACCACTTTTCCGGCCATCCCCGGGATAAGTACCTGGGAGACCAACATGGTCAACTTCAGTGCTCCTGTGGGAACTGCCAATGCGGATTTCTGGTGCACGAACAATATCGATGGCAACCCGTGGGCGAGTCTCGACAACGGTAACTTCTCCGGACTTTTCGACATCCCCTCCAGCGTTTATTTTGAAGCGTGGAACTATGACGGCGGCCGTGTGTACCAGCAGGTAGCAGACTATGACGCGCATCACCAGCAGCAGTATAAGCAGACCGACCCGAACGAGTGGCAGCGCTGTGCTGAGCTTGCGATGGAGCCCTATAAAGACATGACCATCGGGACCGGCGGCGGATTTGTCCAGGAGCCTAATCAATTCCCCTTTGGCATGGCAATGCACTACCTGCGTACCGGGGATGCTAGCTATCAAACCGCGGTCAATCTTCTGGCTAACAATGAAGCTTACGATGTTTACTACAGCGGAAGCGTCTACGCTGAAAGCGTTCGGGTGAGCGCCTACATGATGGATGACCGTCTAGCCAACGAAATCATTGGCGTGCCGCGAGACAAGGCATTCATGCTGCGCACGGTCGACGTGATGCTAGGCTACCTCGATCAAAGCTATAACCTCAGCTTTAGTAATCCTAACCAGCAGGGGTATAACATCCACCCCTTTATGGTAGGTCTTGCGATGGAGGCCCTGATCACCTATTACGAGCTCGACCTGGCTGAAGGAAACACGCCAGACGCGAGGATACCATTAGAGATCAAGAAGACCCTGGATTGGCTGGAAGCTACCCAATATATTCCTTCCACCCATACCTTTGCCTATGGGGCCTACGATGTGCCAAAGAATCCGGCTCTCGTCTCAGGCACTTTGTACCAGGCCACCGAGCTGAACGACCTGGTGGCTACTGCCTACGCATGGTATTGGTACCAGACCAATAACACGACCTACCTGACCGAAGGGGACGATCTTTTCTCCAATGTGTGGGACAGCGCCGGCGGTCAAACCATCGGAGGCGACAGCGGCTGGACGTACTCTGTTAAGGAGTACAACCAGATTTACAAGTGGAGCTTCGACTATGTACGCTGGAGGTCAGGCAAGAACGCGGATGGCACATCGCCGCCAGTGGAAACCGTATTGGCGGCTGCTAATCCCTACGGCGGAGCCTGGACTGATTACACAACTCCAGTTCAATTTGAGTGGGCGGCAGGCGACAATGGCA
>JBEKTC010000114.1:0-11952 GCA_049516475.1 Candidatus Korobacteraceae bacterium
TGATCCTCATTGACCTTGGTTGACATCTGGACGCCACAGTGTCACGATTCGCACGCGGAATGTCAGTTATGGACTTCGCATAAGGATGGGACGAATGGGAAGAAAAATGTTTCGAACCTTGATGATAGGACTGTGTCTGCTGGCTCTCGCGGCAGTCAACGCCAGCGCCGCTACCAGCCGCTCCGCAGTGGGGACGTGGAAGCTGGATGTCTCTAAGTCATCCTATGGCAACATGCCGGCTCCGAAGTTCGAGAAGTTAGTCGTCACCACTGATAAGCCCGATGCGGTGAAGTGGATTCTGACGGGGGCTTCCGGCGACGGCAAGACTTACGTTTCCATGTACGACGGACCGGTCGATGGCAAAGACCGTCCCTTCGGGAACAGCGCAGCAGGTAACAATATCGCCTATACCAGGACAGCATCTGGCTTGGGATGGGTGGTCAAAAATAAGAGCGGAGCAGTCATCGAAACAGGGAGCAGTCAGCTGTCGGTAGACGAGAACACGCTGACCTTGAAGGGAACCACGCAGGGGTCCGACGGGAAGGCGAACTTTGTCTCGGTATTCGAGCGGGTACAGTAATCTACGGAAGGCGCAGGGCTGCGGCGAATCCTAGACTGGCGCCAGTTCGTTGATCCTGGCTGCCATTTTGATGTCGCGTTGCGTTACTCCCCCGGAGTCGTGAGAAACCAGAGTCAGGGTTACCTTGTTGTAGTTGATGAGGATGTCGGGATGATGGTTCACGGCTTCGGCGGCTTCCGCCATATGGTTCACGAATTCCATGGCTTGGACAAAACTTGCGAACTGGAAGACGCGCTCGATGACGTTGCCGTTCGTCTTCCAGCCGGGGAGCTGTTGCAGGGCCTGTTGAATTTGGGCATCGGATAGAACTGTGCTCATCATGAATTCCTTGCTGGCTTCGATACCGCGCATTTACCGGTCAGCGTAGTCGAGCCGATTCCCACGGTCACAGCCTGCGGACGGTGACCGGTGTCTCAATTGCTTCGCCGCCCGCCGTAACGCCGTTGCGTGCTGTGCCTTCCAATCTCGGTTCTCAGCTCCAGCCAGATGTGCTCGGATACCCCGAGGAACACCTTCACAATCTCGGGGTCGAACTGCTTGCCGGCGTTGCGTTCAATCTCGCGCCGTCCGGCAGAAATGGATTGGGCGGCGCGGTAAGGGCGATCGGAAGTGATCGCGTCGAAGGTGTCAGCGACCGCGAATATCCTCGCTCCCAACGGAATTTGGTCGCCCTTGAGGCCGCGGGGATAGCCGCTGCCATCGTAGCGTTCCTGGTGCGAATACACGATGTCGGCCGCCTCTTGCAAGAACGGTATTTTGCGCAGCATTTGATACCCGAGAGAGGCGTGTTCGCGCATGATGGCCTGTTCCTCCGCACTGAGACGCCCGGGTTTGCGCAAAATCGCATCGGGAATCGCCATCTTGCCCACGTCATGCAGGAAGGCGCCGCGAGCGATTATGCGCACTTTGTCCTGTGGCATCTCCATCGCACGCGCAATGGCGATCGTGAAGGCAGTCACGCGCTTGGAGTGACCTTCCGTTTCGGCATCCTTCAGGTCCAGCGCGTCGCCCAGGGCCTCCAGCGTGATGTCGTACGAGCGCTCAAGATCGGCGAGGGCTTTACGCAGCATCTCCGTGCGGGCGGAGACCAGCGACTCCAGGTTCGTCTGATAAGCCAGGTTCTCCAGCCGCAGGCGACGAGTCTCCAGCGCCCGGCGCACCATCGCCAGCAACTGCTCCCTCTCGAAAGGTTTCAGCAGGTAGTCATAGGCCCCGTTCCGGATGGCGGCGAGCGCCACCGAAATGTCATGGACCGCTGTCACCATTACTACCGGGATGTCCGGGTTGACCTCCTTCATCCTGGAAAGCAAAGTTAAGCCATCCACGCCTTCCATGATCAAGTCGGACAGCACAATGGAAATGTTCTCATTGGAGCGCAGCACGGCGAGTGCATCGTGAGCAGACGCCACGGGACGGCACTCGAATCCAGCTTGGGACAGGATCGAGCACATTACATCGCGAACCGACGTCTCATCATCTACCACTAATATGCGCTGATCAGCCATAAGGACGAAGGGTACATACACCCCGGAGTTAACGCTGCGTCTGGCTCATTGTATTGTCGCCAGGGCCTGGCAACACAATCTTAATCCAAACAATTTACGTTCTAGTCGTTTGATTCGTTCCCCGTGCAATCGCAAGCCGTTTTGCCAAGTGCCGAAGCTAGCTCTTCTGTGCCCCTTCCTCTGCGCTTTCGAACTCCTCTTCCTCCTCACGCTTCAGCGGACGCAGCAGCGGGAACAGGATCACATCGCGAATGGAGCGCGAGTCTGTCAGCAGCATGGTTAGGCGATCGATGCCGACGCCTTCCCCGGCCGTCGGTGGCAATCCATACGACAGCGCGCGAATGTAGTCTTCATCCATCTGATGAGCTTCTTCATCGCCCCGGGCGCGCTCGCTGAGTTGTCCCTCGAAGCGACGGCGTTGCTCCTCGGGATCATTCAACTCGCTGAAGGCGTTTCCGATCTCCAGGCCGCCGGCAAATATTTCGAAGCGCTCCACCCAGTCGGCGTTCTCTTCTGGTTCCCGCTTATTCTTCGAGAGGGGCGAAATCGCCAGCGGAAAGTCGTAAATGAACGTGGGCTGGATGAGGTGCGGCTCGGCGACAAACTCGAATATCTCGGCGATTGTCTTTCCATCCGGCGCGGTAGGATCGTACGGGATGTGCGGATTTGCCGCATTGAAACGGTGCACCATGGCGCCGATTTGCTCTGAACTGGAGAAGTCGCTCATCTGTGGTTTGTCGCCGGCGTTCTCTGGCCAGAACTTGATGATGGCTTCGCGCATCGAGAGCCGCTGCACGTTGCCGAAGTCGATCTCGTGACCATTGAAGTGCGCAATGGTTGTGTCGTTAACGTCGCGTGCCACCTGCGCCAGCATCTCCGCGGTGAAGTCCATCATGTCGCGATAATCCGCGTAGGCCATGTAAAACTCCAGCATGGTGAACTCCGGATTGTGCTGCGTCGAGATACCCTCGTTGCGAAAGTTGCGGTTGATCTCATAGACGCGGTCCATCCCGCCCACCACCAGCCGCTTCAGGTAGAGTTCGGGCGCGATGCGCAGGTACAAATCGACATCCAGCGCGTTGTGATGCGTGGTGAACGGCTTGGCCACCGCTCCCCCGGCAATGGGATGCATCATAGGCGTCTCGACTTCGACGAAGCCGTGCGCGTCCAGGAAGCGTCGCATCGATTGCACCACCTTGGCACGCTTGGTGAATACTTCGCGCACTTCGGGGTTCATGGTTAGATCGACATAGCGCCGGCGGTAGCGCGTCTCGACGTCCTGCAGCCCGTGCCACTTTTCCGGCAAGGGAAGCAGGTCCTTCACCAGAAACGTGATCTCGTCGACGTGGACCGTCAGCTCGTTGGTGCGTGTGCGGAAAAGATAGCCTTTCACGCCAATGTAGTCGCCGATGTCGAGTAGCTTGTAGAGTTGAAAGCCTTGCTCGCCAACGGAGTCGAGGCGTACGTAAATCTGCAGGCGCTTGCCGCCTTGCTGCAAATGAGCGAAGCCGGCCTTGCCTTGCACGCGAATGGACATCAGCCGCCCGGCAACGCTGACATTGACCCGCGGCGACTCCAATTCCGGCGCGGTCTTGGCGGAAAACTCCTCGACGATTTGCGGGATTAGGTGCGTGGTCTCGTAGCGATAGGGATATGCGGACTGCCCCAGCGCCTCGATCTGCTTCAGCTTGTCTTTGCGTAGCTCGTAGATTTTCTGATCAAGTGCCACAATGTTTCCTGATGCTCTGCGTTGAGCAGGGCGAAGGATGGGAAACGTTGATTATAGAGGTTACAGGAGGACTGCGATGGAGAACGATTGGGACGCCCAGTATAATTTCATCGCGCCCTACAATCTTAACCAGCGGAGTCATAATCCATGCCTGCAATCGAGCACGCAGCGACTGCAATCCACTTCGAAGGTGTTACTCCGATTTTCACAGTGAAAAACATCCCGGCCAGCCTTGACTATTACGTAAAGGTTCTCGGCTTCAAGGTTGACTGGGGTGGTGCCACCGGGTTCGCATCAGTTTCCCGTGACGGCTGCCACATCATGCTATGCGAAGGCGACCAGGGGCATCCCGGTGCTTGGGTCTGGATCGGCGTCGGAGACGCCGGGAAGGTTTTCGAAGAATACAAAGCCAACGGCGCGAGGATCCGGCATCCGCCGACCAACTACGAATGGGCCTACGAGATGCAGGTCGAGGATCCGGACGGCAACGTGCTTCGCCTCGGCTCGGACCCGAGAGAAAGCGAGCCCACCGGACTGTGGCTCGACATGCATGGCATGCATTGGGAGAAGTTGCCCAATGGCGGATGGAAGCGGACAGCAGCGAGAGCCAGATAATTACAGAGATCGCGCCAGCGCTTTGAATCCGCGTCACTCGTCGCCGGCAATGGAGATGCCATGACTGATCTGAATCCGCAGGCCAGGCAGATGGCCGACGAGTCGATGGTGCGCGGCTTGGATGCGCAGGCGCGCGCGATTTGGCCGCAGGAAGTGCGGCTGGTTCGCCGCTATGCGTTGCCTGACGAGGCTCGCATCCTCGATGCCGGCTGCGGTACCGGCGAAGGGTCGTCGCGGCTGGCGGAGCTTTTTCCCCGGGCCCACATGCTGGGCGTGGACATCATCGACGATCACCTTGCGCTGGCGCGGTCGCGTTACGCGAAGCTGGCGCCCCGTCTAACGTTTGAGCATCAGAGCATCTTTGAGCTGGAAGCGGCGGATGGCAGCTTTGATCTCACCGTATGCCGTCACGTAATGCACTCCATTCCTCACGCCGGTCGCGTTATCGCCGAACTGGCGCGCGTTACCCGCCCTGGAGGTTACTTGCACCTGATTCCCGAGGACTACGGGATGCTGCATTTCCAGCGCGGCGCGCTGGATCCGCGCGATTTCTGGCATGTGGGGCCAGCCAGCTTCGGGGCCGCAACCGGAACCGACCTGTTCATCGGGCGCAACGCCTTCGGTATTCTGGCGGCGATGGGAATGGACGCGATCACGGTGGACTATGTCGTGGTAGACACCCTACGCGTACCGCGCGAGACCTTCGCGGCGATCATCACGGCTTGGCGAGATGGATATTGCGAGCCAATCGGCCAATTCACTCCTATTAGCGCGGAATCGGCAAGGCACTACTTCGACCAGATGATCGCCAACATTCGCGATCCGCAGGGCTACGCGGTGTGGATGGTTCCTGTGGTGAGCGCGCGGGTGCCCGCGGCATGATCGTGATCGGCGGTGCCAGGGAGCGGCAAGCCTGCAGCGGGCGGTTCCGGAATTGTTAGCTCTTCCGTCGCTGGATCACTCACCATCGTACGCAAAAGCCCGCCATTACAGAACCACCAGCCGTGGAAAACTTGTTCCTCGCTGTAGCTGACGCGTAGCGGCCGCCAAATCAAGCCGGCCCGCGGCACTGCGAGGAAATTCTCATGATCTGGAAGCTGATTATGATTCAGGCCCGCAATGCAGGAATCATCCAGTGTCACCAAAACACACCGCGTGTCGCTGCGTAGGCCGGTGCGGAGCGCCTTAAGCGCGCTTTCCTTTGCGCTCCAGATCAGGGCTATCAAGGCGAAGCGGACTGGATCAGGCGCTTGCCGTATCATCGCCTGTTCTTCCGAGGTGAAATAGTCGGCGACGAACGCATCGCTGCGCGGCTCGACAACTTCCACGTCGCAGCCGAGCATTGCATCGGGTTCCCCGACAGCGCAAGCCGCTATCCCACCACGATGGCTGAGCGAGATGGAGACGTTTCCGGACGCCTCGTCAATAAAGGCCTCCGGCGCTCCGGTGGAAGCCGGTCGTATTTGGATCGTAGCGAGGATTCCGGGATCGTGCGCCAGATGTAGGTAATCGGCAACTGCATGTTTCGCAGTCCATCGCCCCAGCCGCCAATCGGCTCGCCGTTTTGGAAATCGCAAACTGCTGAGATGCGACGTTTCCCAGGCGCTGAACCAGTCGTCTTCTACGCGTACATCCGCCAGCGACTGTTCAAACCAAAGTACCTTCATCAATCCGCCTGTAGAACGGGAACTGGCGTCTCCAGGAGTTCCGAGGTCGCGACCATCTTCTTCTCAGATCGCGCTGCTTCTTCCTTGCCTATGCCACGCGCAATTGCTTCGATGAGGTATGGCCGAAGCTCGAGCGGCGGAATGATTCTGTGCAGCGCTCCCACTTCCAGAGCGCGATGCACGCTGTGAATGCGATCGAATTCGGCCGCCATCTCGCCCAGCTTTTCGGAATGAACATGCGGAAAGAGTTCATTCCACTCCGTGCGCAGCCGGTTCTTCTCCGCACCTTCGGCCTGAGCAATAGCTTGGGACAGCGTTTCCATTCGCGGATCCTTGCGCGCTCTGGTGTCGACCTCTCCGGCAAAGACCACGGCAGCAGCTGGAGCGCCTCCAATTACCGAAGCGTAGGTTCCTTCCAGTGCGATCACTTCCAGTTGCTCATTGAGAGCACGCGAGAAGACCACATAAGCTCCGCCGTGATAACGCGAGACCACGCAAAACACCATCGGTCCCTTGAAGTTCACCACCGCTCGGCCAATCTCAGCGCCATATTCCAGTTGCAGGCGGCGCATGGATTCCGGCGAGCCGTCGAAGCCGGAAAGATTGGCGAGAATGACGACCGGCCGGTTGTTGCTGGCCGAATTGATAGCGCGCGCCAGCTTCTTGGAGGACAGCGGAAACAGCGTGCCGGCGGTCCAGTGATCGGGGCCGTCGGCGGGAACGAATCCGAAGCGGGGGACGGGTTGGGATTCGATGCCCAGCAGACATACAGGATAGCCGCCGAGATGGGCATCCCACACCACGGCGGTCTCGGCTGACCGCATGCCTCGCCAACGCTCCAGCGGCGTATGGTCCTGGTCCACAACCGCCATCATCACCCGGCGGATTTCGAACGACTTCTTGCGGCCGGCATTGGTCTCATTCGAGAAGATCTCGCCGATGCGTGCGAAACCCTCGCCGCTGCCGTCTCCATGCGGGTACAGCTGCACATCGCGATCGATGGGGTCGCTGGTGGCAGCCCGCCGCGGGAACCGCTCACCGGGCACTACGTAGGTGTGCTCGTAATGTTGCAGCAGGATTTGGCAGGCCTCGTCGATGTCGCGGGCGAAATATTGCGCCTGCCCATTGAAGCCCATGATGCGATCGTAGCCGCCGATACCCTGGTTGTCTTCCGCCGAGACGCTGCCGGAATAATCCAGAGCGCGTTTGCCGGTCAGCACCATTGCCCCTTTGGGGGTCATGATCAGAATGCCGCGGGTGTGCATCAGCATTGTCGCCTCAGCATTCCAGTATGGCTGCGCGCCCACGTTGATGCCGTTTACGATGAGGTTGATTTCGCCTCCAGCCTGGGTGAAATCGACGATCGCGCGCAGGACACGGGCGATCCAGTCCATGTTCTCCACGCCGCTGTTCATCGAGATCTTCGCGCCGGCCGATAACGTAAACCATTCCAAAGGAACCTGCATGGCTTGGGCTAACTTCAATGCCGCCAGAATGCGCGCGCATTCAGGCTCGGCCAGCGCCCCCAGATCTTTGCTGGGATCGCCCAGAAGTACTACTCGTTTCATGCCTTCGGGATACTTGTTGGTAAAGTTGCGGAGGATGCCGGCGATGATATTGGCTGTGTTCTGGCCATAGGGACGATGAACCGGGACCAGTTGTCCCTCGGCATCAAGATCATGCTCAACGAACTCGCCGGGCGGGAAGTCGGCTCGCGTGTCGCTGGGCGAGGGAGTGAGCATCTTCACAATCTCGTAGGGATACAGCATCCCGCGCTGGCGCATCTTGACGACTTTCTGATCGTACGCCGTCAAAGGTCTCATGGGTTCCAGCTTACTCGCGGGCCGAAACGTGATGAGCATTCCGGCGTCGCCCGGAGCAGAGATTCGCATCACCGTATCCCGCAGTTCTCCAGTTCTTGGATTGGGGATACGGACACGAACCACTACCTGCTCCAAGCCGACGCCGTCCGCCAGGGGCGCCAACCGGTGCACGATGTCGTTGACTTCTTCAGGCTTAAGGCTGAGTGCCGGCCACACATAGAGAAAGATGCGGTTCCAGTACAGCCGTTCGCGTGGCGAACGCTTCATCTGAAATTGCCGTATGGCTGCGATGGCCTCGGTGAACATGCGCTCGAGATATGGAAGTTGAACGATCCTTCCCCATTTATCTCGCACCGGCGTAAGGTCGTGCACTTCTGCCACGGCAAACAGGCGCTCGTCCTTCGGATTGTCGTTGGCGACGGCATGTACCAGGTAGACATCCTCCACCGATGGCAAACGCTTGATCTTGAAGTTTTTCAAACGCCATAGGTGCATGCGTTCGCCCATCATGGGATGAACTCCGCGGAAGAGTTCCACTTCTTTGTAGCCGTCTTCAGAAGGCCCGTAGGTAAAATGCTGCATCGCGCCCATACCGGGATCGCCAGTGGCGCCCGAAACGGCCACCACGATGCGCCTGATGGAGCGGGGAAATGCAGCCAAGTTGATAACGGAACTAACCTCACTCTGCGTGCGCTCCGCCTCGGGCAGCGAATCTTGCTTCCAGGTGAAGAAATCGAGCACGATGTCCTCGTCCGCCGGTACCTCGACCAGGAACGGGCACAACGCGCGCATTACTGCATCGAGCTGGGGATACTCCGCGTACGCCATGAACACATGAATTCGCCTGTGGTCCTCTTCGTATTCCGCGGTTGCGAAACAATGTCCATTGATGGATAACGTGCGGAAGTTGGTCAGCCGACGCAGGTAGTAGCGCGAGGTCGTCACCTCCATCATGGTCTGCCGCAGGGCGGGCGACGCAGTCGGAAACCGTCCCGCCAGCAGGCTGGCAAGCGGCTGTGGGCAATCCACCAGAGCGCGCGTTCTTTGGTGTACATCCGGAGCGTCGGGATGCGCCGCAAGATAGTCCAGGTGTTCTTCCATCGACGCATAGATCTCTTTGCGTGCAAGCTCGAACGATGGCTGTTCGAAGCAGCGATAACGCAGTTCGCGGGCCAGGTCGCTAACACTGGGAAACAGCTCGCGAGTGATCGAGACCATGCGATCGAGCAGGGTGCGGAAGGCCTCGTCGGAGGACGCCAGATTAGTATTCCGTCCGGCCAGTCGGCGCTGCAGGACGCTCAGTATGGGCGCAATTTGTTGCTCCGCCTTCTGGTGCGACTTGTAGATCCACAGCAGGCATTCTTCAAGTTCAGGCGAGCGATCGAGCGTGGTGATCCCGTAGTGGGCCAACGCTCTTTTCAGCGCTTTGACAAAGTCCCGCGGTAGCCCTTCGCCGTGAATGTCCAGCATGCGCAGATAGGAAAAAAGATAAGCCTCAGTGCTCGGCGCTTCGCCGCCGATCTGATGGCTCACCATTGGTTTCCTTCGGAACAGGGACCAAAGGTCAACGAAGATATTAAGAATCGCGTCTTCCTGACAACGTATCTCGTCTTCGTCGCTTTCCGCTCCCGCCAGCTGCTTCCATTCGGCGACTAAGCGCGACGCGCGCTCCGGGTTGACATCGAAGCCCAGCATTAGCTGGCGAAGTTCATCCAGATTCTGCCGCCAGCGCGAGTCAGACGGTTGCCCATCCCTGTTGGCGGTAAGCGACGCGCCAAACGTTACCCGCTCAGTCGATTCGGTTGCAGCCTGGGCGGCATCAGGCTCGATCTGCAAAAGTGGATCGCCGGTGGATACCTGGACGTTGGGGATCGTCATTACCTGGCGAATTCTTCCTGGGAATGGCGCGACCACCTGTGTTTCCATCTTCATGGCTTCGAGCACGGCGAGCCGGTCGCCGGTCGAAACCATATCGCCGGGCTTGACGGCAATCGAAACCACAACCGCCGGCGACGGCGCTCGTACCACTCCGCCGTCATCGCGATCGATGCGGTGCGACACGCCGTCCAACTCGATGCGGAAGCTCGATCCCTGCTCAACCGCCACCACGTGAAAGCGTTGCCCGAAGACAGTCAGCCAACATTCGTAGGGTCCAATCGGTTCTACCTGAGCGTCGATGGACGAACCGCCTACGTCAATCCGGTACTGCCGCAGTCCCATGCGGTAAACCTTCATGGAGTACGCGTTATCGGAATAGCGCAGCTCGACGGTATGACCGATGTCACTGCGAACCTGCGGCCTGCCGCGCAGCGCCGAGGCATAAAACTGAGAATGCTCCACCAGCAGCTCAGACTCATAGGATTTGATGGCCGCCAAGATAAGCGCAACGTCAAGGTGCCGGCGGGAAATATGCTGACCCTTGGTTGCCAGGCGATCCATCCAGCCAATATCGACGTCCCCGCTCTGGACTTCGTCCCGGCCCAGCAAATCCAGTAAGAATGCACGATTGCTCACACCGCCCTTGATTACCACGACGCTTTCATGCAGCACTCGTTGCAACCGCGAGAGCGCTTCCTTGCGGCTGTGCCCGTGTGCGATGATTTTGGCAATCATCGAATCGAACTCGGCAGGAATCGTGTCACCTTCCTCCACGCCGGTATCGATTCTTACACCCGGCCCGGTCAACATGCGGAAACGCTCAATCAGGCCGGGGGAAGGCGCGAATCCGTTATTGGCGTCCTCGGCGTTCAGCCGTACTTCAATGGCGTGACCGACGGTGGCAGGTGGCTCGCCCTCCAGACGTCCACCACGCGCAACATGGATCTGCAACTTGACCAGATCAAGCCCGGTCGTACACTCCGTGACGGGATGCTCAACCTGCAATCGCGTGTTCATCTCCATGAAGACGAATCGCTGCTTCTCAGGCTGGTAGAGGAACTCGACTGTGCCCGCGTTGTGGTACCCGGCCGCCTGGCTCAGACGGACCGCTGTCCGGCGCAACTCCTGGTCCTGCTCCTGCGTAAGTGCAGGCGAAGGCGCCTCCTCCAGGATCTTCTGGTGACGGCGCTGAATGGTACAGTCCCGCACACCCGCCGCCCAGGTTGTGCCATAGTGATCGGCGATGATCTGGACCTCAATGTGGCGCGCGCCGGTTACTGCCTGCTCCAGAAAGACGGTTGGATCGCCGAATGCTTTGAACGCCTCGGCGCGAGCGCTCGCGAACGCGGTTTCCAATTCGCCCGGGGCAAGCACCCGGCGAATACCGTGACCCCCGCCCCCGGCTGTGGCCTTGATGAACACCGGGTAGCCAAGGCGCTCGGCCTGACGCCACGCATCGCTCAGCGTCTCCACCGGTCCGCCGCTCCAGTCGGCAACCGGAGTCTGCGACTGCTCGGCGAGACGCTTCGACGAGATCTTGTCACCCAGACGCCGCATCACGTCGCCGTCCGGGCCAATGAAGACAATTCCCATCTCGCGGCAGAGATCGGCAAATTGCGCGTGCTCAGCCACGAATCCCCATCCCACCCAAACCGCCTCGGCTTGGGCTTTCCTTAAGGCACGCTCCAGGTGGGCGTAATCGACATAACAGCTTTTGAGGTGCTTGGTATTGGGATCGGCGATCTGCGGCGGCCCGAGGGATACGGCCTCGTCCGCCTGGCGCACGAACATAGCGTGGCGATCAGGATCGGTGAACAGAGCGATGGTGCGCAGCGCGGTGCCGTGCTCCTGATTGAACTCGCGGGCCGCGTGGATAAAGCGCATTGCGGCTTCGCCACGGTTAACGATGGCGACTCGTTCAAATTTCCTTTGCATCACCCACCTTCAACTGGCCAGAACCCGTTGGTGATTATGAAATGACCGGCTGACCGTACACTGCGTCGTGCAGCGCTTTCAGCGGCTCGGTGTCCACGCTGGAAGGGACCTGCGCGGTGCGATAGCCGCCTAGCCGCAGATAGCGATTTCCTTCAGCATCCACCACTTCTGCATCGAACGTTCCCTCGGCGGGATGTGGCGTGACCAGCGCGTAAAAAGC
>JBEKTC010000115.1:0-11923 GCA_049516475.1 Candidatus Korobacteraceae bacterium
CTTCAGATGATGGCGAGTGGGAGTGTCGACCCAAGGTGAAAAGCGAGATACCATGTTCGAAACCTCAAGAGCGCCCTCACTACGTCGACGAGTAGGAAGGCGTCGTAGAGCACATACCCAGCTGCGACTGATCCCGAGTCACGAATGGTTTGGGGAGCCTGTTTAACTGGATCGCATCAAAATCTGGTGTTTATGGAGCGGCAACTCCGAATAAACGAGTCTCAGCGACAACGCCCTATCAATGTTGAATCAATTAAATCGCCTTGGAATCGGCGCGCTTCGGCGACCGCTGGGCCACTGGTCGAGTTTTGGTCACCGCCTTGTCCAGTCGTGATGCGAGTTCGTCAAACAAGGTTGTCGGGCCGCTCCAGCGCAACTGGTCCACATCATCGAAGAGCGTAATGTCGGCACGAAGTGTGGCGAGCGTACGAAACAGCATTGCCTGGTCCCGCTCCCGAGAGAGAGTGTCAGCGAGGGTGTTCGCCCTGGCAGCGTTCACATGCCACTCGCGCCAGTTCATAGGGATGGACTCAAGATGTTCAAACTTTGCAAGGACGGCAGCCGCCGACTTCGCGCCCCAGCCTGGCAGGCCCGGATAGCCATCGGCCGCATCACCCACTAGCGCGAGATAGTCGGGGATCGACGTGGGCGAAACCCCGAACTTCTTGACTACACCGGGCTCGTCTGCAGTGACCCCCGTATGACGATTCAGTTGGACGATACGTGAGCCGCGCACACACTGCGCTAGATCCTTGTCTGGCGTACAGATGATCACGCGTTCGACGCGGGTATCGCGGGTCGCTGCAACGGCCGCGGCCGCGAGCGCGTCGTCCGCTTCAAATTCGACCATCGGCCAGACCACAATACCGGCTGCCGACAAGACTTCTTCGAGTAGTGGGAATTGGGCCAGGAGGTCCGGTTCGACACCTTCGCTGGTCTTGTAGCATGGCCACAGTTGGTTGCGAAAAGACTCGATGACATGATCGGTTGCAACAGCGATGTGCGTGGTGCCGTTCTTGATCATTCCTAGCACCGACGCTAGGACGCCTCGGACGGCGGCCACTTCTGCGCCCGTTGCATCCTGTGCGGACGGCAGAGCGTAGTAGTGCCGGAACAACTCGTATGTGCCGTCAAGCAGATAGATTTCCACAACGTTTCTCCGGCGCAACGCTTCCACATCACGGCGCGAGCGACTTATCCATCAGTATCGGGCCGCCGTGCTCAGCGATCGACGCAAAAACCTGCCGTCCGTTGAAACGATAAGCCTCATAAGACCGCTGTACGCGCGCGACGAACCCCTGCTTGCGGAAGATGTGCTGCGACACCTTGTTCGTCGCCTCGGTGACCGCTACCTGATAACCTCTGCGCGTCCCGTGCTCCAGACAAGCCGCGACGAGCTGCTGTGCCACTCCTCGTCCGGCAACGCGATCGGAGACTCCGAGGAGGAACAGGTGGAGCGACTCGCCGGGACGCGCCACCCGGCCGCCACGGTACTCCGCATCCAACTGGCCTAGGATATTGAAAACCGGATCGAACTTAGGGCTCAGCCGATCTATCCCATCAGGCGGCGCCGATGCCGAGTCCTCTGTCAGCAACGCGCCGATCAGCTCAACCGTGCCAGCCAGCCGCGCCACGATTGTCAGACCCTCGACCGCCGCCTTGGGGCAGAGCAGCCGGACGAACGCCTCGAACTCAGAAGTGGTCAGGCCGGCTGCAACCGCGGGCGGATCGTAACGACTGAAAACTTCCCCCAAAAGTTTCGCTATTGCCTCAGCGTCGGAGGGGACATAGACGCCGTACTCGATCTGCATCTGTTCAGGTGAATCTGCCACAGCCGCCTCCCGCCATCCGCGATTCCCAGACTGCCGGTATACGTCCGCGAGCGTCATTATATCCGCAAGGAATTGCGTCGCAGCACAAGTTGCGACGGTTCCGGGACGGGCTCGAATCCCCCGTCGCTTCCGCTCCCGGTCGCTTCTGCTTTCTTACTTGCCAAAGCGTGCAACTGATCGCTGGGCACTCCTTTAGGTGCCTGCTATTGTGGGTCCAGAAATTGCATTCTTCACTCGTTCACTTGCCCAGCTTCGGGCTGCCTTTCGTGGCTCAGAGGTTGATTTCGTCGACGATTCTGTCGGCGTTGCGAGAGGTGGGCGTTACCAGGCGAAGGTTTTCTAAATCTACGTCGCGAACATGCAGCATTGCTTCACTCTGGGATTTCCCTCCGAGCAACTGCCGCTCGTACAAGCGATCAACCAATAGAGAAATCTTATCGCGACCAATCAAATTATTCATAACGATCTTTATAGAATCCTTATACTCCGCGTTCTATTCTCCGCCAACGCACTTCGATTTTTCCTTTACAACACACCGGCTCAGTTGGAGGTCGCGAGATGTCTAGCAGTTGGCGGAGTTCATCTATTGCACTGCCGCTTTCCAGAATGTTCTTACCATTTTCACTAATGCCCCAGGTTTGGCCATCGGACGCCGCGTGCTCGTGGACCTCGAACAGCAGATCAGCGCGTCGTCCCGCGGCGACGATGTTGCTGATTGCGACGCTGTTGATTTCAATTCCGATCGCAGCTCAGGGGCCGAAGGCGCAGCCAGTGGATCCGCCGTCGAGCGTTGCCGACCAGCCGGTATCGCCTGCCATCCAGAAGCAGCTCGACGCCATGCAAAAAAGCAACGAGGCGATGCAAAAGAACAACGAGGCCTTACAAAAGCGCATCGAGCATCTGGAATCTCAGCTGAATGACCGGAACGCCCAAGGACAGCCGAGTGCGGACATGGCGGATGCATCGGTCCCTGCGCATTCCATGGTCGAGCAAGCTTCGGGCTCGCAGACATCGACAGCCGTCAACGCTTTGGTGAACTCGGCACCCGAAACGAAGGGCAAACCCGACCCATTTTCGTACGCCGACTGGACCTGGCTCAACGGTACGCCCCGCATAAAGGATCTGCCTTTTGACTCGAAATTCTTTACTCCGGAAATCCGAGTCGACACCTCGTTTATCTACGATTACAACCATCCAAAAGATGACACCCTCGGCGGATCGACCGAGATCTTCCGGACCAACGAAATCCAGATGGACCAGATCAGCTTTGGAGGCGACTTCCACTGGGACGATGTCCGGGCTCGCATTTTGACCATGAATGGATTGTTCGCCGTCACGACCCCACGAAATGATGCCAGCGCTGGTCGCGGCCAATGGTCCCTTCGCGGCGCGTACCGTTACGTGTCGGAAGCATGGGGCGGGTACCACTGGAATGTGAACTATGGCCTGAATGTCGATGCTGGAATTTTCGTCTCTTATATCGGCCTGTTCAGTTATTACAACTTCGATAACTGGGCCTACCAACCATCTTACGTGTCGTCGAACACGCCCTGGTTCTTTAATGGCGTACGCATACAGTGGTTCCCCACCGAGAAACTGAAGATTGAACCCTGGATCATCAATGGATGGCAATCCTATGGCAGGCTGGGCAGCAAGCCGGGCCTGGGTGGACAGATTCTGTGGCGTCCGAAGTCGTGGGTTTCGTTGGTCTTCAATCAATACGGCATGGGCGAAGATACGCTTGGCAACGGGTATGGTCAGGCTGGCCGCTCGCGCATACACACTGACGACAGCGTCGAGATCAAGTACTACGACAACCCGAATAAATTCCTCGACAAGATGGCATTCTCCCTCACCGGCGATCTGGGATGTGAATATGGCACTACCAACAGCGTTGTTCAAGGCGTGAATTGCCACCACAATAAATACAATCCGAATGGCACGGTAAACAGCTACAAACAAACTTTCGCGGGTTGGATGCTCTACAACCGCTTCTGGTTCAAGAAGGACTTGTATGGCCTCACCATCGGCGGCGGCGTGATGGACAATCCGGGACGCTACCTGGTGCTGCTGCCGCCCATCGATGGAGCCGATGCTGTTTCCGGGTCACCCTACTTCACGCAGAATCCGGGAGATCCGTACAAAGCTTGGGACACCAGCCTCACCTTTGATTACATGCCCAAACAGTACATCACCTTCCGCGCCGAGTATGGTTATCGGCACGCGAATGTGCCGTATTGGACCGGTCCAGGGGGAATCACACCTCCGGGAGGAAACACTGGCTCTCCCAGCGTCTTCGCGGGGGGCAATAGCGGCAGCCCCGGCCAAGTGGTGCCGGGGACCACCTTCGTACCCGGCCCGTTTCTATCAGCTACGCCCGGTTATACCTGTAAGGCCGGACTGACAGGCTGGTGCCCGGACCTGCGGAAGGATGAACCCAGTGTGAGACTTGCCATCATGGTCATGTTCTAGCTCTGGTCTCTTTTGGCCATGAGGCACAGGACGCAACCTGCCGCGGCGGCAGCGTTTCAGGAACCGAGTTGAGGTCCGGCGCTGCTACGCAGGCCGCTCCTTTGTGCCTCGCATGGATCGCTGAAAGCGATACGAACTTTTACCGGGCGGATCGAATTTCTCATGAAACTCAACGGTGTGAAAATTAATCTGCCGCTTTGCTCGGCCCTCACACTCCTGCTGCTCGGTGCCTGTAGCCGGGCGCATGGAGATCCTGCTGCGGAAGCGCCACCTCCCGCCAACGTAGTCTCCGGCGCGGACGTGAGTCTTTTCACCGTGGAGCATCCTGAGCAATTTCCGGTCGCCGTGGCAATCGCGCGCGCCACGGCTCCGGAGTTGGTGGTTACCGGCGTGGTGAATCCGGATATCGCTCGCAACGTGCCGGTCATTTCGCTGGCTTCCGGCCGGGTAGTCGGGATTTATGCGCGGCTGGGCGACACCGTGCAAAAAGGACAATTGTTGCTGCGGGTTCGAAGTGACGATGTCTCGGGAGGTTTTTCGGATTACCGGAAGGCTGTCGCCGACGAGGCTCTTGCGCGCGCCCAATTCGAACGAGACAAGGATCTGTATGATCACGGCGCCGTGGCGAAAGCCGATCTTGAGGTTGCCCAGGATACCGAAGACAAGGCCAAAGTTGATCTCGAAACCACCGCAGAGCATCTCCGTTTGCTGGGCAACGATCCCAACCGGCTGAACACCTTCGTGGACATCCACGCGCCGATCTCAGGAACGATCACCGACCAGCAGGTTACCAATGCCGGAGGGGTGCAAGCGCTTGGGTCGAATCCGTTCACAATTTCCGATCTTTCTTCCGTCTGGGTTGTCTGCGATGTTTACGAGAACGACCTGGCCCACGTCGGGATCGGCGATACCGCGGAGATCAGCCCAAATGCATATCCCGATCACATATTCAAGGGAACGGTCAGCAACATTGGCGCCATCCTCGATCCGAATATTCGCACCGCCAAGGTTCGCATTGAAGTTCAAAACCCCGGAATCCTGCGCTTGGGCATGTTCGTAAAGGCTACCTTCCACGGTCAAACGACGGAGATGCATACGATTGTTCCGGCCTCCGCCATCCTGCATATGCACGATCGCGATTTTGTTTTCGTTCCTTCCGAAGATAAAAAGTTTCGCCGCCTGGAAGTCGTCAGTGGAGAGCTCTTACCGGACAACATGAATCTGCAAGAGATTAAGACGGGGCTTCGACCAGGGCAACAAGTGGTCACGAACGCTCTGGTCCTGGACCAGGTGCTTTCTCAGTGACTGCAAACCAGGCGTCGCGACTTAACCGAGGCACCGGCAAAAGAGAACCCAGGGCATGATTCGCACTCTCGTCGACTTTGCGCTTAACAACAAGTTTGTGGTGTTGGCCGTGACCCTCTTGTTGATGGGTTGGGGTGCCATCGCATTTCACAACTTGCCAGTGGAGGCGTATCCCGATATTGCCGATAACTATGTAACGGTCATTACCCAATGGCCGGGGCGTTCCGCGGAAGAGGTGGAGCAGCAGGTTACGATTCCGATCGAGATGCAAATGGGCGGGATGCCGCACATGACGTATCTGCGATCCGAGTCCATCTTCGGACTGTCGTTCGTGATCATGATCTTCGACGACAGCTCGGTCAACGACTGGAACCGGCAGAAGGTGCTGGAACGGCTCACCCAGGTCAATCTGCCTGCGGGACAAAATCTCCAACCGCAAATCGGCACAGACTGGAGTACCACCGGCCAAATCTATTGGTACACGCTGCGGAGCACGAATCCCCGGTATGACTTGATGGAGCTAAGGTCTATCGAAGACTGGGTTCTTATCAAGCAGTTCAAATCCATTCCTAATGTCGTGGATGTTTCCGATTTCGGCGGCACGGTACGTGAGTATCAGGTGCGCATCGATCCGGACAAACTCGTCTCCTACGGATTAAGCATCGGCCAGGTCGAGCAGCAACTCGCCAACAACAATATCAATGCCGGCGGCAGTTTTGTAGAAATCGGAATGCAGCAGATGAATGTGCGGGCACTCGGTCTCTACAGGAGTGTGTCTGACATCGAGCAGACCGTCTTGAAGACGCAGAGTGGGACGGCGCTTCGGGTCAAGGACATCGCGGAAGTGACTCAAGGCCCGAAAATCCGGCTGGGGCACATGGCGAGGGCCAATCACATGGAGGACGGGCGCATCATCGACGAGCCCGATGTGATCCAGGGCGCAGTACTGATGCGGAAAGGTGCGGAAGAGGAACCGACCCTCGAGGCCATTCACAAAAAGGTGGAGGAACTCAATAACGGCATCCTGCCTCCGGGCGTGAAGATTGTTCCCATGCTGGACCGCAGCGATCTGCTTCATTTAACTCTGCACACGGTGATGCATAACCTGACCGAAGGAATGATCCTGGTCAGCGTCATTCTCTTCCTTTTCCTTCTCAATGTGCGCGCCGCTCTCATCGTCGCGCTCACGATTCCGTTCTCTCTGCTGTTTGCATCCATTTGCCTCGATTTGAGCAAAATCCCTGCCAACCTCCTCTCGTTGGGGGCGCTGGATTTCGGAATGGTGGTGGACGGCGCGGTAGTCATGGTGGAGAACATCGTTCGCCATATGAGCCGGCGCAAGAACGGTAACGGAGCTAAAACCGTCGGTGAAACTATCCGCGAGGCAGCCCATGAGGTGCAACGCCCCGTGTTCTACGCCATCGCCATCATTATCACCGCCTATTTGCCGATTTTCACGCTACAGCGAGTCGAGGGCAGATTGTTCAGGCCGATGGCGTGGACGGTTGCCTTCGCTCTTCTCGGCGCTTTGACGTTCTCGATTCTTGTCGCACCGGTTCTGGCAAGCACGTTTTTTCGCAAGGGAGTCCGGGAACGGCACAACCCGGTGATGGATTATCTGACGAAACTCTATCGCCGGCATCTGCGCTGGGCCATTCAGCACCGTTGGGTTGTCGCTGGTGTTGCCTTGGCCGCCCTGGCGGGAACGATTTATCTGGGCTTTGGCGGCGTCATTGGAGCGGAGTTCCTGCCGCATCTGGATGAAGGCGCGATCTGGGCACGTGGAACCCTGGCCAACAGCACGAGTCTCTCGGAAGGCGAGAAGTTCACCAACGACTGCCGCTATGTATTCGCGTCGTTCCCCGAGGTGAGCAAAGTGGTGTCGGAGGTTGGGCGCCCTGACGACGGAACCGACACCGGGGGATTCGGCAACACCGAGTATTTCGTAGATTTGAAGCCGAAGGATCAATGGCGTCCGGTATTCCATAAAGACAAAGAAGAGCTGATCGCCGCCATGAATCGCGCGCTGCAAAAATACCCCGGGGCGATCTGGAATTTCTCCCAACCCATTGAGGACAACGTCGGAGAAACGCTCACCGGCACCAAGGGTTCGCTCGCGCTCAAGATTTTCGGCGACGACCTGAAGACTCTCGAGCAGAAAGGGGAAGAAGTGGCCGCCGTCATGGCGAGTATTCCGGGTATGCATGATGTGAAGCTGCTACGCGATTTCGGCCAGCCGAATCTCGACCTGACGGTTGACCGCGCCCAAGCGGCTCGTTTCGGGATCAACGTGGCAGACATACAAGACGCCGTTCAGACTGCGGTCGGCGGCAATGCCGTGAGTCAGGTGCTCCAGGGTGAGGCGCGATACGACGTAGTGGCGCGCTACCAATCGCCCTATCGCAACACGGCGGAGGCGATCGCCAGAATTCGCCTGCTCTCCCCCAGCGGTGAACGAGTATCTCTGGAGCAATTAACCCACGTGCAGGTCCAGGACGGCGCGTACGACATTTACCGGGAAGGCAGCACCCGCTACACGGCGGTAACCTTCAGCGTCAGAGGCCGGGACCTGGGCACCACGGTTGAGGAAGCAATCAGGGAGATCAAAGAAAAAGTGAAGATGCCGCCAGGCTATACCGTCGGTTGGTCAGGCGAATACGAAAGCGAAAAGCGGGCTGAGGCGCGGCTGGCGGTTATCGTCCCGCTGACGATCCTCGTCATCTTCATCATTCTTTACACCATGTTTCGCTCCTTCAAATGGTCTTTGCTCATTCTGGTAAACGTTCTCCTGGCCCGAGTCGGAGGCTTTCTGGCGCTGCTGGTGACTGGAACCTACTTCAGCGTGTCCTCGGGCGTCGGCATGTTGGCGCTCTTTGGCGTATCGGTGCAAACCGGCGTCATCATGCTGGAATACATCAATCAACTTCGCGCCAGCGGTTACACCATTATGGACGCCGCGGTTGAGGGAGCCGTCCTGCGACTCCGTCCCATCATGATGACGATGCTGGTGGCAACTCTTGGATTGCTTCCGGCAGCGCTGTCGCACGCCATCGGATCTGACTCGCAGCGTCCGTTTGCAATCGTCATCGTGGGCGGCCTGATTGCCGACTTGGCTCTAAGCATTTTCATTTTGCCAACGTTCTATGTTTGGGTCGCTAAAGACTCGGATACTCTTCCGGAGCCGGAGAAATCGCTTGCAACATAAACCTCTAAGTATCCGTGCACGGAAGACCGGTTGCTTCGTGATCGCATGCGTGTCCTTCGCCATGGTGTCGAGCCTCGTGTTCGGGCAAAGCCCGGTCAAGATCACCCTGGACGAAGCCATTCAGCTCGCGCTTCAGCACAACTACACCTTGCTGGCCGCTCGCACCACCATCCAGCAGAGTCAAGCCCAGGAGATCACTGCCAACCTGCGTCCTAACCCGGTGCTAGTTTCCGATTGGGAGTACTTGCCGTTCTTCGCGCCGAGCGACTGGACGTCCACTTATCTCGGCGAATCAACCGAGGCCGACCTGGGCATCAGTTACCTGATCGAGCGCGGCAAGAAGCGCCAGCACCGCTTGCAGGCAGCCACGGACCAGACCGCTGTAACCAGGTCGCTGGTAGATGATAACGAGCGCACGCTGACCTACCAGGTGGCCACCCTGTTTGTCACCGTGCAACTGGCTGAGTCGACCGTTGATCTGGCCGAACAGGATCTAAAGAGCTATCAACGCACCGTGGACCTCAGCGAGATGCGTTACAAGAAAGGTGCTATCAGCGAAGATGACTATCTGAAGATCGACTTGCAGCTACTCCAATTTGAGAATGATCTTTCTCAAGCTCAACTGGCGAGAGCACAGGCGCTGTCGGATCTGCGGCAGCTACTCGGCTACGAATCCGTTGCCGCGAACTACGATGTCGCCGGAGCATTCGACTACAGTCCGCTGCAAGTCAACCTGCTGGACCTGCAGTCGAGGGCGCTGCAGGAAAGGCCTGACCTGCGAGCGGCTCAGCAAGGAGTTACGGCGGCAAATAGCCAGTATGCTTTGGCCAAAGCCAACGGCAAGCGCGACTTCACGGCTCAAGTCAATTACACCCGCGCCAACGGAATCAACACGGCTTCTCTCTTTGGCAGCATTCAGGTTCCCCTTTTCGACCGCAATCAGGGAGAGATCGCCCGGACACAGTTCGCCATTACGCAATCGCAAGACCAGGAGAAGGCTGCCGATGGTCAGGTAATGACGGACGTACGCGACGCCTATGAAGGTCTCCAGACGAGCGATCACATTGTGCAGCTCTACCGTTCGGGATATCTTGAGCGGGCGCAGAAAGACCGCGACATCAGCGAATACGCATACCAGCGAGGCGCAGTCAGCCTGCTTGACTTTCTGGATGCAGAGCGTAGCTATCGGGCGACGCAGCTTGCCTATCGCCAGGCACTTGCCTCTTGGCTTCTCGCCGTAGAGCAATTGCGCCAGGCTGTAGGGACAAGGAGTCTTCCGTAAGGAGCACGTGATGGAGGCTTGTGTCCGATCGACAGGTGCACGCTAAGGAGACCAGGTGAAGAAACATGAGGTGCGGGGATGGATCGAGGAGACGGGAGTCATCGCCGCCGTTCGCGTCTATGCGGAGGAGGACGCCCTTTTTGCCGCCGAGACAGTCGCCGGTCATGGAATTCCCGTCGTCGAAATCACCTTGACCGTGCCCCAGGCTACTAAGTTGATCGCTCACCTTCTGAAGAGCATTCCAGGGATAGTTGTTGGAGCGGGCGGCGTGACTCATGCGGCGGCGGCGCTGCAGTGCCTCGATGCGGGAGCCCAGTTTTTGACCAGCGATGGGTTCCATCCAGCGGTGATTGAGTTCGCTGCAAAACAGGGAGTGCTCGTGATTCCAGGAGCACTGACCCCTACGGAGGTTATCACCGCATGGGGTGCAAGTTCGGATTTCATCAAGGTTGTTCCCTGCGCGCAGATTGGCGGTGAAACCTACATTGAATCCCTCCATCAGATGTTCCCGAACATTCCACTGATCGCCTCAGGCGGCGTGACTCAACAGAACGCGTCCAAGTTTATCCTCGCCGGGGCTTTGGCAGTCGGCGTAGGCCGAGAACTGATTCCCAAAGAAGCGATACGACTTCGCCAGGTGGATCGGATTGGCGAGTTGGCCCGCCGATTCTTAAGCATTGTGAAGAGTGGTCGGGATCATCTTGCGGCGCGCTTGGCCAGAAGAACGGCCATTGACGATGAGTAGCCAGCTACGCGCCAGGCGATCGCGCATGCGGAGTGAACAACGGACTTCGGTGGTGAGGCCATGCGCGATGTCCACCAAACACGTCCCAGGCTGCCCTGGCGACTACGACCCAAGCGATTCTTCTGGCCCGATTTGTGCCTAGTAATTTACTGCCGTGCCAAGCGCCACTTCGGCAGGGTTCAACCTGGAAGCTCAGGTTATGAAATTGCCCGACCTGGGTCGGAGAAGGAAGATCTCGATTCTCGAAGCCGCAGCGATCCGCACACTGATCACGTTGAAGGCGGAATGGCAGAACGATGTCGATGGAGCCGTTTCGCTTGCCGAGACCAGCGTAACCGAGTTTGCACGGGATGAGGATGCCTTTCCTGATCGTAGAAGTGACTGGACGACAGCTGTTCTACGACGCCCGATCTCCTGACGCAGAGGATGGGTTCATGGTCGCTACCGATTCTCCCGGCGGGCTGAGATTTTGGCCAGCTCGCAGAACATGAGGGCATGGACTGTCCCGCGAACGTGCCCATCTAGAAGGGGCACCTGTTCATTCAATACATCGCCAGGTCTTTCTCGTCACTTATTCCACGATTGTCCGCGGTCCGAGGTGGTCCAGGTCGAGCCAGTCTCGGTGCGGACGCTGCCTTGGGAAACGGTGTCGAAGTTAATGGAAACCACAGCGCCGGTTTCGGGATGGCCGTCGGCGCTCAGCACGGCCTGGGCCCAGTGCCCGCCGCCGTCAACTGAATGAAACAGCGCTCCGTTATTGCCTCCCGCCCAGACATCATTGCCGACGACGGCCACTGCTCGAAACCGTATTGGCTGGTCCGCGAGCACCTGCGTCCAGTTATCGCCAGCCGGCGAGCGCTCTAGGTGCCCCTCGTCTGTGATGCGCCAGTGCGACCGGATGGTAAGGGAGAGATAGCTGGCGTCGCCGCTAATTCCAGTAGGGGCGGCGGCCTTTTTCATGCTTTGCAGGCTGGATTGACCTGGTGCACCGAATGCACGAGCCGACGGCGCTTGGCCGACTGCAGCTTGCAACGGAGCGGCGGCGGCTGTGGCGGCGGACGAGGTCACTACAGCATTGCGCG
>JBEKTC010000116.1:0-23340 GCA_049516475.1 Candidatus Korobacteraceae bacterium
GGTGCGCTCGCCCCATCCCTTGCTGCATCCGCTGCTCGATCGCGCCCCGTCGCTGGATCTGCTGACGGCGATTGGGGCGGCGATGGTGCCTGTGCTGTTTGCCTTCGGCGGATGGCAGACCACGAACTTCATTGCCGAAGAGATCAAAGAGCCGAGAAGGAATCTTTCGCGAGCGCTGGTGCTGGGCGTGGCAGGCGTGATCGTGCTGTACGTGGGCGTGAACTTCGTTTGCGTTCGGGTGCTGGGACCGCAAGCTTTGGCTGACACGCGCGCTCCAGCGACTGCTGTCATGCGAGCGACGATGGGAGATACTGGAGCGCGGCTGATCGCGCTGGGCATCGCGGTCTCGACCTTGGGATTTCTCGGCCAATCGGTACTGACCGCGCCGCGGGTGTACTTCGCGATGGCGCGCGACAAGCTGTTCTTTCGCAGTGTTGCCAGCGTCACGCGGCACACGCACGTTCCGGCGGTAGCGATCATCGTGCAGAGCGTGTGGACGATCGTTGTCGCACTGTCTGGCCGTTACGAACAGATACTAAATTACGTGGTGTCGATGGACTTCCTGTTCTTTGGCCTGACGGGCGCGAGCTTGTTCGTCTTTCGCAGCCGGGAAGCGAAAGCTGCGGCGGATGGGAAGAGTGGATACCGAGCGCCGGGTCATCCGTTCACCACGGGATTGTTCGTGCTGATATCGTGGCTGGTGGTGATCAATACCGTTTACAAGTATCCGAAGAATAGCCTACTTGGCATGTTCATTTTGCTGTTGGGTCTGCCGGTGTATGCCTATTGGGCGGCGAAACAGAAAACCGGAGAAGAGAAAGCCTGATGCCATCTCGCACACACAGCGGCTCGCGGTATATGCAGTTTGCCAAGCTGCGCTCCGGCGCGAAGTACAACCTGGCGAGCAGCGGGATCATGAGCTATCCGCTGAAGGAATTGCCGGTGACGCTGGAAGATCTGGAGATCTGTGGTTCCGATTTTTACGGACACGCTCCACTGCGCGAGCGTCTGGCGACGCTCAACGGCGTAACCGCCGATTGCGTGGTGACGGCAGCGGGCACATCGATGGCGAACCATCTGGCGCTGGCGGCGACGCTGGAACCCGGCGAAGAAGCGCTGGTGGAGTGGCCAACGTATGAGCTGCTGGTCACGACACTGGAATATCTGGGCGTGACGGTGCGGTATTTCGATCGCCGGATGGAAGACGGATTTCGCGTTGATCCCGAGGAAGTCGAGCGGAAGATCACGCCGCAAACCCGGCTCATCGTGCTTACCAATCTGCATAATCCCACCGGCGCTCTTAGCGACGAAGCCACGCTTCTCGCTGTTGGCGATCTCGCGAAGAAAAATAACGCGCGCGTGCTGGTCGACGAAGTTTACCTGGAAGCGCTGTATGAGCGGCGGCCGCGTCCGGCGGTGCATTTGGGCGATCACTTCCTGGTGACCAGCAGCTTGACGAAGGCTTACGGCCTGAGCGGGCTGCGTTGCGGATGGGTGCTGGCGAATCCGGAGCTCACGCAGCGGATGTGGCACATCAACGATCTGTATGGCGTTAACGCGGCACACCCTGCCGAGCTGATGAGCGCGATTGCGCTGGATAACCTGGAGCGCGTGGCCGCTCGCGCCAAGAATCTGCTCGCGTCCAATCGCCCGGTTCTGGATTTGTTTCTGCGATCGCGCGACGACATCGAGTACGTGAGGCCGGAGTTCGGCACGATTGTCTTTCCCAAAGTATTGCACGGAACCGTCGATCAGCTAGATCGTCTGTTGCGGGAGGAGTACGAGACCAGCATCGTTCCCGGCAGTTACTTTGGCATGCCGGAGAATTTCCGAGTTGGGATCGGAGGCGATCCGGAGATGACGCGCGCGGGGCTGGAGCGATTAGGGTTGGCGCTCGACAAGATGCGGGCGCGGTAAAGATCAGCGCGGAGTGCTTTATTGATCTTTAAGGTGGAAGGGCACCCTTCGACTGCGCTCAGGGCAGGCTCTTTCAGCCGCGTCGAACAGCGTGTAATTAAAGTGGGCTTTAGCCCTCTACCGTGGCTAAAGCCGTCTGTGGCAGCGTCTGAGTTCGCCGGGCTAAAGCCCGGCGCTTCCACCTTGGAGCGCGCATTTATTCCGCAATCATCAATGGGTCAACGCTTACCTCCGGTGCCAGTAACGCCTGTCGACAAAGTCACGATATTGCCGCTCGCGCGGCTTGCACGCGTCCCAGCTGAACGCGCCCTTTTGCAGCGTGAACCGCGGCTGCTCTCCGGTATCCGAGGCAACAATGCTGAGGATGTCGAAGCGGCAGGACGGCGGGCGATCGCCCGGCAAGCGACGGAGATAACGCCGCGCGACCGCAATGATGTTGCGGCGTTTGTTCAGCGTCACGGCGGTAGATGGCGGAGCAAAGCTGTCGTCGCTGCGTGTCTTGACCTCGACAAAGCAGAGTGTGCCGTTGTCCCAGCCGATCAGGTCGATCTCTCCGCGATTGTGCGGCGCGCGGAAGTTGGTTGCCACAAACTGGTAGCCCTGGGTCTTCAGATAAAAGTACGCCTCGGTTTCGCCATGCTTGCCCAGCGCAAGATGGCTTGGCTGGCGCGAGCCGATTCTCTGTAGAGTGCGGATGACGAATCGCAGCCAGGGCATAGCTTTGAGCCGATCGATCAACGGCGTCTGTCACAACTGTAATCAGTCGGGTTGTGGGCAGCTTGTGATGTGCATCACGCGGCGTTAGTGCAACCACTCGGAAAAGCAGATCCCTCGCCGACTGAAGTCGGCTCGTGATGACAAAAGTAAAAAGACGTCCCGGCGCAGCTGAAGCTGCGCCCCTTCAAACCGGCTCTAGAATGGAAATGTGGAGAATCCGGAGAAGCTAGAGAAAGACATCCTGAAGCTTTTGGCTGCGCCGAAGCGGCCTCCCAAGCTCACCGCGCGGCGCATTGGCATTCACACTTCGACGGCGGGCGGCGTGGCGAATGCGGCGGAGCGTGCCTATCGCCTGGGCTGCAACGCCTTTCAGATTTTCTCGTCGAGCCCGCGGCAATGGAAGCCGTACGAGCTGGCCCGCGCGCAGTGCGAGGAAATGAGCAGGCTGCGCGAGCGCTATGATCTGAAACCGCTCGCAATTCATGCCAATTACCTGGTCAACCTCGCGGGCGGAAATTCGGAATTTCATGCCAAGTCGATCGTGGCCTTTCGCGGCGAAGTGGAGCGCGCGTTGGCTCTGGGAGCGGAGTTCCTGGTGCTGCATCCCGGCTCGTTTCGGGGAAGCAGCCGCGAAGAGGGACTGCGGCGCGCCGCGCTGGCGATTGAGCAGGCGGTCGAGCGTCTGGATCTGGCGGCGGGCAACTTGCGTGTCCTGATCGAGAACACTGCTGGCTCGGAGTTTTCCCTCGGCGGCAACTTCGAGCAGGTCGCCGAGTTGCTGTACTTGTTGGCGAAGTTCGTGCCCTCGGGAGCTTGTATCGATACCTGCCACACCCACGTTGCAGGCTACGACGTTGTGAGCGACGAAGGACTTGCCGACACTCTGGATCAGCTGCATCGCACCGTCGGCCTGAGGAATGTTTACGTGTGGCATTGCAATGATGCCAAGGCCGCGCGCGGATCGAAGCTGGACCGGCATCAGCATATCGGGAAGGGAAGTATCGGGTTGAAGACGTTCCGGCGGCTGTTGAACGATCCGCGGCTGGCGCACGCGGCCTTCATCGCCGAGACGCCGATTGACGAGCCGCTGGACGATCTGACGAATGTGAATGCGCTGAAGAAAATGGCGGGACGCGGTGAGCCATCCCGTTATGGAGCGGCTCCGAGGAAAATGTGATCGTCTTATCATCAGCGGTCCACGTTGTAAAATCAACGTTACCCCAAGCTCATCTGAAGAACACTTATGGCCGACTCCAAAACTGAAGAGCCGAACGCGGAAACACCGACCCAGACTGACGCGCGTCCCAACCGCTACGATCCGCAGGCGATCGAGCAGAAGTGGTTCGAGCGCTGGGCGCAGAATCCTGATCTCTACCGCTCCGAACCTCCAACATCTTCCCGCAAGAAGTATTACGTGCTGGAGATGCTGCCGTATCCCTCGGGCGCGCTGCACATGGGGCACGTGCGCAACTACGCCATTGGTGACGCGCTGGCGCGCTACATGTGGATGCAGGGCCACAACGTGCTTCATCCCATGGGCTGGGATTCGTTTGGGCTGCCGGCGGAGAACGCGGCCATCGCCAACCAGACGCCGCCGCGCGAGTGGACGCTGCGCAACATCGCCGCCATGAAACGGCAGATGAATCGCCTGGGCTTCGCCTACGACTGGTCGAAGGAAGTCACTACCTGCCTGCCGGAATACTACTGCTGGAACCAGTGGTTCTTTCTGAAGTTTCTGGAGCGCGGCCTGGCCTATCGCAAGAAGAGCAAGGTGAACTGGTGTCCGAAGTGCGCCACCGTGCTGGCCAACGAGCAGGTGCTGCCCAACGGCTGCTGCTGGCGCCATGAAGACACGCTGGTGGAGCAGCGCGAGCTGGAGCAGTGGTTCCTGCGCATCACCAACTACGCCGACGAACTGTTGCAGGGCCTGGACAAGCTGCCCGGCTGGCCGGAAAAAGTTCGCACCATGCAGCGCAACTGGATTGGGCGCAGCGAAGGCGCGCTGGTGGACTTCAAGCTGGAGGGCGCGGCCGGACCGGCGGGCGACAAGATATCGGTCTTCACCACACGGATCGACACCATCTACGGGGCGACTTCTTTGCAGCTTGCGCCCGAGCATCCGGTGGTCGCCGACCTGATCGCCAGCAATCCCGCTCTGCTGGCCAAGGTAGAAGAGTTGATTGCCCAGCAGCGCAAGGCGAAAGATGAAGGGAACGTCGGCGCCATCGAGAAACAGGGCTTCTTCAGCGAGCGCTATGCGCTGAATCCGTTCAACGACGAGAAAGTGCCCATCTGGGTGGCGAACTACGTTCTGCTGGATTATGGCACGGGCGCAATCATGTCGGTGCCGGCGCATGACGAGCGCGACTACGAGTTCGCCAAGAAATACGGCCTCGACATCAAGGTAGTGATTTATCCGCGGCGCGAGGGCGACGCTCCCGACGGCGGACCGAGCGAGCCGGTCCTGCCCTTCGTTGAGAGCAACAGCCTGCTGATGAATTCGGGCGAGTATAGCGGGCTGGCTTCGCAAGAAGCGATTGCCAAGATGTCTGACTACGCCGAAGAACACGGCTTTGGCAAGGCGACAGTAACGTTTCGCCTGAAGGACTGGGGCATCAGCCGGCAACGGTACTGGGGCACGCCCATTCCGGTGATCTACTGCGAGAAATGCGGCATTGTGCCTGTTCCGGAGAACGATTTGCCGGTGCTGCTGCCGGCGAACGTCGAGATCACGCTGGCCGGCGGCTCGCCGCTGGGCAACGTGCCGGAGTTCGTGAATGTCGCTTGTCCCAAGTGCGGCGCCGCGGCGCGCCGCGAGACCGACACCATGGACACCTTCGTCGATTCGTCCTGGTACTTCTATCGCTACACCGATCCCACATTGTCAGATAAGCCGCTGGACTCTGACGCTGTGGGATATTGGTTCCCTATTGATCAGTACATTGGCGGCGTGGAACATGCCATCCTGCACCTGATCTACTCGCGCTTCTGGACCAAGGTGATGCGCGACATGGGGCTGGTGAAGAATTCCGAACCGGTGGAGCGGCTGTTCACCCAGGGCATGGTGATCAAGGGCGGCGCCAAGATGTCGAAGAGCCTGGGCAACGTGGTCTCGCCTGACGACATGGTGGCGCGCTACGGTGCCGACGCGACCAGGATGTACACGCTGTTCGGCGGACCGCCGGATCGCGACCTGGATTGGCAGGACGCGGGGGTGGAGGGCATCAGCCGGTTCTTGTCGCGCCTGTACCGGTTTGTGCTGCGAAACGCCAAGCCGAACGATCGGGCGTGGAATGGCGATCATGATGGCCAGCTCTCACCGGCGGTGCGCAAGATGCAGCGCAAGTTGCATCAGACCATCCAGCGCATCACCGAAGACTTTTCGGGGCGCTGGCACTTCAATACGTCGATCTCTGCGCTGATGGAGCTGGTGAACGAACTGCACGACTGCGAAGCCAGTGTGCAACGCGAAAAAACCTCCCGCCCAGGCAAAAGCGGCTTGGATGGGGCACCCGCAGCGTCACTGCCGTTGCTGGCCGACGCGCAGCGAAAACTGGTGCTGATGCTGGCGCCGTTCGCTCCGTATCTGGCGCATGAGTTGTGGGAGGTTCTGGGCGAATCGTCGGACCTGCTGCGCGCGCCGTGGCCAAAGTACGATCCTGCACTGGCGAAGGAAGAAGAAGTTGAGATTGGCATCCAGGTGAATGGAAAGATTCGCAGCCGTATCGTTGTTCCTGCCGATGCGGCGGACGACCACGTTCGCGATCTGGCCCTGGCCGACGAGAAGGTCAAAGCCGCGATCGAGGGCAAGGGGATCGTGAAGGTGCTGGTGGTGAAGGGAAGATTGGTGAATATTGCGGTGAAGTAGAAGGTGGGTTTGTCGGAGGCGCGCGAGAGTTATCAGGAGGACTTATTGCCCATCACGATGCAATTGCGTGAGTACCTGAATGGTGACGAATTCAAACAAGAGGTCGTCGAGCGTTACCGGCGGTTTGAAGTCCTGTCGGAGGCCGGGCTACGTACAACGGTTGCGAACTTGTTACAGGCGAAGCTGACGCAACTGGACGCACAAAAATCTGGATACTGCGTGAGTTGCGAGGTGCATTTGCCGAACACTAACGTTGTCCCGGATATTCTGATCTGGAAAAAGAACGACCCAAGAATCTGGATTGAATTGAAAGACACCAAAACCTTCGATAGTGGCAAGGCTAGGGCTGATTGGGAGAAGCTCAAGACGGGCTGTCCGAAGTATCCAACGATAAAAGCTGGATATCTGATTTACGTCGCGCGAACTCGTGGCGACTTCGATGTTAAGCGTGATCGCGCAACAATGCGATATTGGCCCGTAACCATCGTGTTGGAGAAGTTTATTGAACCCTTCGACGCTTGGAACCGCGAATATGGCCAACGGGCACATTACAAAATCCCAGCGCGGGCCCGCGGCGCCGGTGCCGGCTAATCGGTAAGAACGAGTCCCGCTCCGCGGGACGGAAGAAGATAGACGCTTCGTAATCTCTTGAGTCCCATTAGGTAGGGACGGCGCAAACAGATTTTATTGAGCTTCGATTCTGCCGTGCCTAGTCCCCCACTACCCGATGCCGAGGTCCTCGGGCATCTCCAGCGGCGTGCCGCAGATGCGGCAGATCACGGCCGAGCAGTCGCCGCAGGTGAGTGGATCGTCCACTTCACGCGCGCAGACCGGGCAGTAGAGCAGGGGATGGCTCTCGCCGTTCGTAGGTGGCTGAGGAGTTTGAGTCATGAGTTTCCGCGACTGTACCATACAAGTTCGCGTTACTTCATCTCTAGTTACCCTAGCTGTCAGCTATCAGCCGTCAGGCGTCAGCTAAGTCATTCCGGCCGATTTGCAAGCGAACCGAAAGTGATTCGGTAGAACTGAGAGCTGAAAGCTGACAGCTGACAGCAGAAACGAGGAGCATGTCTGACAACAAACCCGTCACCGTCGACGAGCAGATGCGGCGCGAGTTCAACCAGTGGGCTGAGGCCGGCCGCGGCGAGGAGATGGAACGGCATCACATCAGCATCACCCAGCAGACGCTGGCGCTGATGGGGCTGCAGCCGGGCGAGCGCGTGCTCGACCTGGGCTGCGGCGCGGGGTGGGCCACGCGGCTGCTGGCGCAACTGGTTGCCGGCGGCGGCGAGCGGCCTGGCCAGGTGGTTGGTCTGGACGTGTCGGACGAGATGGTCCGGCGAGCGCGCGGCTCATCGACCCAGTATGCCAACGTGCTGTTCGTCGTTGGCTCGGCGCAGCAGATTCCCTGGGAGGAAAACTTCTTCGACAAAGTGCTGTCGGTGGAATCGTTTTATTACTACGGCGACCAGGACCGCGCGCTGGACGAGCTATTTCGCGTGATGGCGCCCAGGGGCGAGCTATTCATCCTGATCAATCTTTACAAGGACAACGCCTACTCGCTGCGCTGGGTCGAGGAGCTGAAGGTCCCGGTGCAGGCGCGTTCGGAGCAGGAGTACGTTGAGCTGCTGAGGGAGCACGGGTACGAAGACGTGCGGGCGGTGCGGATTCCAGACCTGACGCCGACTCCGGAGGAGTACAGCGGCAAGTGGTTCAAGAACGCCGAGGAGTTGCGCGACTTCAAGCGAATTGGAGCGCTGTTGCTGATCGCGCGCAAGCCGGACGTTGTCTCGCCGCCGAGGGGGTACGAGTTGTCATGAGGGCAGCGACTAGCTTCGAGCTACAAGCCTAGAGCCGCGAGCCAGCAGAATTCGCCGAAAGGGCGCCCTGAGACAAACCGCATTGATGGTGATGGAGTAGGTTTGGGAATTGTCCAGCCTCAGCCTCGCTAAACGTCCCTAGCGGAAGCCGCCGCAACAAATGTTTTGACCAGCGGGTGGCTGTGGCCAACAAGAGCGGAGCGCTCAGGCTGGAACAGCGTGAGGAAGAAGAAGGGATGGGCGGGCAACTCCAGCGCCCGCGCTTCGCCCGCAGGTCCCGTCACCGCTATGCGCATTCCACCAGCAGCCAGGCGTGGCAGGTATTCCGGATTCAGCCCATAGCTGCAGCGATACGTCTCGCGAATCTCGTCAACCCCGTAAATCTCATGCAGACGAGTTCCCGGCACCAGGCGCAGCAGCTCGCTGGCTTCGATGAGGGAGCAGGCGAGACTGCTTATTACCGCTTCCGGAGTTGACGGATCGACCTCCGCGTGTCCGGCGCCGGATATTTTCAGGACGTTGCGTGCAAATTCCAGGACTGCGTGCTGGCATCCGCCGCAGGTTCCAAGAAACGGACGGCCCTGCTCGCGCGCGAAACGAATGACGCGCAGCGCGCCCTCCATCGAGCGGTAGGGACTGGCCGGGACACACCAGAATCCAGCATAGGAGTCCAACTGCGCCGTCAACGCAGATTCGGTGGCTAGCCATTCCGCCTGCACGTCGCGACCATCAGCAGCCAGCGCCAGGGCCTTCGGAATGGCCTGATGCGCAATGACACCGGGATCGTAATCGCCGATTAAAGCAATGCGCGTGACGATTGTGTCCCTACCTTTCCGCCAATACCTGACCGGCTAATGTGCATTCGTGGTTGAGCGAGACGACGAGCCTGCACGGGATGGCATTCGTCTGGACGATACACGCAAACACTAATCATATTTGATCAAGCGCCTGTGAAAGCCACTACGAAGGTTTGGATTTAGTGTCGAACCGGTGTCCCCTTAAAGTTCATCCCGCAGCGACTGGTTTACGATGGAAATTCTATGCGCGAGATGTGGCGGCACCGCGGGATGAGGTTTATTTTCATCGCCAATCTCATCTCCATGATCGGCAGCGGCATGAATTCCGCCGCCGTAATCTGGTACATCCTGCAGGCCACGCACTCCGAAGTCTCGCTGGGCGCGCTGATCGCTTTGCAGACGCTGCCGTCGATGCTGCTGCTGCCGTTCACCGGCGTGCTGATCGACCGCGAAGACCGGCGTCACCTGATGATGTGGCTGGACGGCGCGCGTGGCGTGATCATCTTTCTGGTGGCCATGCTGGTATTCACCCAGCATGTGCGGCTCTGGCACCTCTACCTGATGAATGTTCTGGTGGCCATCGGCTTCTGGATGTTCTTTCCCACGGTGAACGCGCTCATTCAGGAGCTGACGCCGGACGACAAGCTGCTGGACTCCAACTCACTGCTGCTGGCAGCGCTGCAAGGCGGCTGGCTGATGGCGGGCGCCATTGTCGGCTTCATGTACAACCACATCGGGCTGGGCGGCGTGTTGCTCATCGACTGTGTCAGCTACGCCGTATCGATTGCGTGTGTCTTCCAGGTGCGCAAGGGCCGCATCACGGTCTCACCGCCGGAGGCGGAGACTGCGGAACACATTCCCGCGTCCGGAGCTGTCGCTCGCTACATTCACGAACTTGGCGAGGGATACCGGTACGTGCAGCGGAACCGGCGTGTGCTGCTGATCGGCGTGGCCTGGGCGTTGTTTGTCGCCGCCATGATGACCCAGGGCGTGCTGTCGGCGCCGCTGAGCGAGCGCATCCTGCACGGCGGGGCCGTCGGCTACGGTTGGCTGAATGCCGGCTGGGCGGTCGGGGCCTTTGTCAGCGTGTTCTATGCGTCGAGTTTCATCCGCCGGCACGGCGCCAACCGCACGGTGACGCTGACCATGGGCATCATCGCTGCATCGCTCTTTCTGCTGCCGATTTCGCACTGGCTGGCGTTGGCCGTGACGATTTATTTCGTCATGGGATCCAGCCGCGGCATGGGGGGCATCTCGCTTTCCAGCGAGATGATGCAACTGGTGCCACGGCATTTCATGGGACGGGTGCAGAATGCGTTCTCCTTCGTGGCCAGCGCTCTACAGATATGCACCGCGCTGCTGGTGGGCGAAGCTGCCCATCGCGACGGCCTGATCTATGGATTCTGGATGGTGGGAGCCATGTATCTTGGCGCTGCGCTGGCGGCGTGGCTGCCGGTGCGTGATCTGGCGGCACGGAAGCAATTAGCAACTAGCAATTAGCAGTCAGCTATCAGCTATCAGCAGCTGGCAATAGCGGCGGTGAGGATGCTGCGCAGAGGGTTCGCTTTCGAGGAGAGGGTAACGGTCAGGCAGCGTTGGTAATCGCTAAGGAGGCTCGGATTAAGTCAACGCCGAACTCCTCAGCGGCTAAAGCCGGGACATTTGCTCGACTTTTCGGACCGCCTGAAGGCGGTCCCTTTCAAAGCAGTGCTTAATCGGAGCTTTCCTAAACGCCGACCGATAGCTGACGGTTGCTCGAAGCTAGCAGCTCGTAGCTAATTGCTCGTAGCTAGCTGCCAATTGCTTCCTTCCTGTCGGCTGCGATCTCGAAGCGAGTACGGGGCGCGTCGTGCAGCAAGAAGTCGCACAACACGCGGTTGAATTCGTCGGGCACCTCTTCGTAAGGCATGTGACCGGCTCCCTGAAACATCACTAGAGCACTGTTTTTTAGCTGCCGCTGTAGCTGGTGAATGGACGAGGGATACACCGCGCGATCGCGTGAGCCCCAAAGCAGCAGGGTAGGCAAGCCGCCGATTTCGTTTATTGCCTGCCCGATGGCCTCGAGGTCGTCATGCCAGGAGCGCAGGATGCGCACCAGATGTTCGAAACTCCCCGGCGGGTCCAGTCCGGCCCGGTATCCTTCGAACGTACCGGGAGCGATTCGCAGCGGATCGCCATAAAGAGCTTTGATGTAGCGCCTGGAGATCACGTGCAGCCGTGGCTGCACGTGGACAATATAGAGACCGCCCAGCGTGGTGGCGAACAAGCGAGTCAGAACTTTTCCGTGACTCGACCAGGGATTGATGGGCGAGATCAGCACCAGCCGCCGGAGGCGATGTAGCTGACCGCCGCCTCGCGACGAACCGACGATGTCAGCGTTCTCAATCCCAAAGTGCTCCATGAAGCGCAGGACGCCTTGAGCATCGCCAACCAGCGAGCACTCGTTGGCATTCGTGCGCTGAGAAAAACCGCAACTGGGCAGATCCATGGCGTAAACGGAAAAGTACCGCGAGAGCGCCTGAAGGTTGAATCGCCAGGAGAAGGAGTAGCCCATGAAGCCGTGGATCAGCAGCAGCGGGGGACCTGAGCCGGCAAATAAGTAGCGCCACGTGACCCCGTCGAGGGTCACACTGCGCTCTTCCGCACCGGCGATCCGCGCGATCTGCGGAACAGTCCCGAGCTGCTCGGCCTGCAAGGTCTTCGTCATGGCAACCAAATGATTCAAGTTCGAACCTACTTCAGCGATATCGCCTCTGTCGCTAGGGGAGCCGCAACGCCCCATTTGTCTTGCCTGCTAAATTCAGGTTATCACCGCAATACAGGTTGTTGCGGCAATGCCGCGATTTCAGCCGCAGGTTCGTAGCGGAAACGTCAATTTCGGCTTCCGTGCGAACTTCGAAATTCCAAAGCGCACACCGCAGCAGGGGATTTCACGCTACTGCCGCCACTTTAAGATTTTCATACAATTTGCGACGTATAATCAAAGACCGGTCAGGAGTGCCCGAAGATTATGAGTGGAAGCAATGGCAGCAACGGAAAGACCACGCTGAAGCCGCGCGCCGAATGGATCGCCAAGCGGCGAGAGGAAGCTGCGCGCACTGGCGACACCAACATGTCGCAAATGCATTTCGCCCGCAAGGGCCTGCTCACGGAAGAGATGCTCTTCATCGCCGAGCGAGAGAAGCTGGTGCCCGAGCTGGTCCGCGACGAAGTTGCCCGGGGCCACATGATCATTCCGGCCAACGTCAATCATCCGGAGCTGGAGCCGATGTGCATTGGCGTCGCGTCGGCGTGCAAGATCAACTCCAATATTGGCAACTCGTCGGTAACCAGCAACGTCGATGAAGAGCTGAAGAAGCTGCACACCTCGGTCCACTACGGCGCGGACACGGTGATGGACCTCTCGACGGGCGGCGGCATTCACGAAATTCGCGAGGCCATTTTGCGGCATTCGCCGGTGCCGATCGGGACGGTGCCGATTTACGAGGCGGTCTCGCGGGTGAAGCGTATCGAGGACCTCAACGCCGACGTTATGCTCGAGGTCATCGAGGAGCAGGCCGAGCAGGGCGTGGATTACATGACTATCCACGCGGGCGTGCTCATCGAATACCTACCGCTCATTACCAAGCGCATCACCGGCATCGTGAGCCGTGGAGGCGCGATCCTGGCGCAGTGGATGGCGCATCATCACAAACAGAACTTCCTCTACGAGCGCTTTGACGACATCACTAAGATTCTCGCCAAGCACGATGTGAGCTATTCGCTCGGTGACGGCCTGCGTCCGGGCTGCATTGCCGACGCCAGCGACGAGGCTCAGTTTGCCGAGCTGAAGACGCTGGGCGAGCTGACGAAAAAATCATGGGAGCGGGATGTTCAGGTGATGATCGAGGGGCCGGGCCACGTGCCGCTCGACAAGATTAAGGAGCAGGTGGAGAAGGAAGTTGAGCTGTGCTACGGCGCGCCTTTCTATACGCTAGGGCCGCTGGTGATCGACATTGCGCCCGGCTATGACCACATCACGTCGGCGATTGGCGCGGCCATGATCGGCTGGTACGGCGCAGCTATGCTCTGTTACGTCACTCCCAAAGAGCATCTCGGGTTGCCGAACGATAAGGACGTGAAGGACGGCATCATTGCCTACAAGATCGCCGCGCATGCTGCCGACGTGGCGCGGCATCGTCCCGGAGCGCAGGACCGCGACAACGCGATCAGCTACGCGCGCTACACCTTCGATTGGGACAAGCAGTTCGCGCTCTCGCTCGATCCCGAGACTGCGAAGGCGATGCATGACGAGACGTTGCCCGATGCGTACTACAAAGAAGCGGCGTTCTGCTCGATGTGCGGCCCGAAGTTCTGCTCCATGAACTACTCGGCCAAGGTGGACGAGTACAACAAGCAGGTGCATGGAGTGGAGAAGAAGGATTACTCAGAGCTGATGAATAAATTGGTGGCGATCAAGTAAGGCAGCAATTAGCAGCTAGCAATTAGTGAGGCCGCGCCGGGCGCGGCCTTTTTGCGATGCAGCGTAAAAGCGTCGACGTCATAAACGAATTGCTCCGCGAAATGTTTTGTGTCGTTCGGAGCTACCATCCCGACGTTCACCGGACGGGGCGTAACATCGACGAACTTATTGGTGGCACCTCATTCTTTCTGGGAGGAACGGGTATTTGGCGCGGTGAGGGATATAGGGGCAGTCTTCCAGAATTTTTCCCAGAGCATCCAATTATGTTTGTCGCACACAACTTCGATAGTGTCGCGGCGCACGACCGAGCGAAGGCCAACGGCGGAGAATACGATCTATCACCGTTCTGGAGAGTATTTCGGGAATATCTAGAATGTGCCGCGATCCGGCGCGATGATTGCTTCTTTACGAATGCGCTTATGGGATTGCAGCCCGGAAGTTCAGTGGGGCCGATGCCAACTGTCCCAAGTTATGAAGATGAATGCCGCCGGTTTCTTCGGCGACAGATCGAAGTTGTGGAACCGCGGGGAGTTGTCGCCCTCGGACGCAATGCGTCTCATCGTGTTCGTGTCGCCGCACCTTCGGTGCCTTGGATCGATTTAACTCATCCATCTGCTTGGGAGTTCCGAGCTCGGCAAACCCGCGACGCAAGAATAAGAGTGCAAGCGGGGAAACTCGCGGGCTTTGTCGGATCGCTACGTCGATAAAAGCGTCCTACGGATACGTCGCCGCATCCGCGAACAGTCGTAGATTCCTTCACTCGCTGCTGCGCAATCCTCGTTCCTCCCGCTCAAGGCACTCGAAGAAATCTGTTCCTTCAATGCCGTCGCCACGTTCGAGGGACGCCCAGGCCGCATCGATTTTCCTGCGAATCTCCCGTAACTGAAGCTCTCGAATCTTGCCCGTACCGTTGTTGTCCGCCATTGTGATGTTGGCTAGTATAACGGACGGCAATTGGCGTTCCCGCTCTGGAAGGATCGTGAGTTGGTTCGGACGCTGGCCTATGCAACAATAGTGTCATGAAACGTCCATTTTCAGCATCGGTTTCGCGCGAAGGCGACTGGTATGTCTCGCAATGCCTTGAAGTCGATGTGGCCAGCCAAGGCGAAACCGAAGAAGAAGGGCTCACCAATCTCAAGGAGGCCTTGGAGCTTTACTTCGAGCCTCCGACCGCGACCCGGCCACCCAAGATCCGCACCATCGAGGTTGAGGTTGGGGCGGCTTAGGCCTCTGCCGTTCCGCGAGGTCAAGCGCCGGCTGGAGGCGGCGGGTTTCGTCGAGACGACACAGAAGGGCAGCCACGTCAAGTTCGTCCGCCACGTCGGTACAGCGACAGACATCGCGATCGTCCCGCGTAAGCACGAGATTCCGATTGGCACGTTGCGCAGCATCTTGAGTCAAGCGCATATCGATCCGGACGAGTGGGAAGCCCTCGCCGACCAATGAGACACCACCCGGGCCTGATTCCTGTAACCAACTCGTAATCTACGCTGCGCTCTAACCTTCACTTCTCTTTGCTACACTCGCAACGTGAGACGCATCCGCCCGAATGCCTGGATTTTCGCCTGCATGTCGGGCGTGCTTCAGGTGCTAATCTTCCCCAACTTTTCTTTTTATCTGCTCGGCTGGGTCGCGCTGACGCCGCTGATCTATGCCATTCTCAAATGCCGCGATCAGGATGTAATGCTGGTACTGGCCGACGGCGGCCAATTCCTGGCGCCGGCGACGCCGCCACAAGGATTCCTGCTCGGCTACGTGTGCGGCTTCATCTGGTATCTCGGTAGCTGTTCCTGGATTTTTCACGTCATGCACGTGTACGGGGGGATCGGCACAGCAATGTCGATCCTGCTGCTGGTGCTGTTTGCGCTCTACCTGGCGCTGTATCACGGCCTGTTCGGATTGCTGCTCGCTCTGATTGCCGCGCGGCGCAACGGTTTCAGCCTGCGCGCGCTGGTGTTTACGCCGTTTGTCTGGGTCGCGGTCGAGATGGCGCGGACGTATGTCACGGGATTTCCCTGGGACCTGCTGGGCACAACACAGATCGACAACATTCCGCTCTCGCGCATTGCAACGGTCACTGGCGTATATGGAATCTCGTTTGAGATCGCGCTGGTGAACACGGCAGTCGCGGCGGCGTTTCTGGTGCCGCGCGCACGCCGCAAGTTTCTGCTGACAGCCGCTCTGGTTGCGGCACTGGTGCTCCATGCCGGCAAGCTGGCGAAGCCTGGCGCACTGCCCACTGAGCACGCTGCCACTCTGGTGCAGGCGAACATCCCTATCCTCGACGCCGTGTGGTCACTGGACCAGGTGGAGGAAACACTCAGCGCGTTACGGGAAATCAGCGTGCGGCCGCAGAACGAAAAGCCGAGCTCGCACGGGCTGATCGTCTGGCCGGAATCGCCTGCGCCCTTCTGGACGACCGACCTGCATGTGCGCAGCACCTTGGCGAACGTTGCTCGCGAGACCGATTCCTACATCATCGCGGGATCGATTGGTATTGACCACACGGGCGATCCGAACCGGCGTCCCGACGTCTACAACTCGGCTGCGGTGATTGCGCCAACCGGCGCGTGGACAGAGCGCTACGACAAAATCCATCTGGTGCCGTTTGGCGAGTACGTGCCGTTTGAAAAGGCGTTCAGCTTCGCCAGCGGGCTGACGCAACAGATTGGGACCTTCGCGCGCGGTCGATCGCGAGCCCCGCTGGATATAGGCAACACGAAGGCCGGAGTGTTTATCTGCTACGAGTCGATTTTTCCCAACGAGGTGCGGCAGTTTGCGGCTCATGGCGCGGAAGTGTTTGTGAACATCTCCAACGACGGCTGGTATGGCGAAGGCGGCGCGCCGCGGCAGCACCTGAACATGGCCCGCATGCGCGCGGTGGAAAATAATCGCTGGCTGCTGCGCGATACGAATACAGGTATCACGGCGGTCATCGATCCGTACGGCCGTATTGTTGCGGAGGCGCCGCGCAATCAGCGGGTAGCGCTGCAAGGCAATTTTGCACTGGTGGAGTCCACGACGTTCTACACGCGGCACGGCGATTGGTTCCCGTTTCTGTGTGCGATAATCACGTTGGCGGGACTGCTGCTGCACTACGTTGAGCCGACGGGCATGCAGGAGCAAGAGCAGCTAGCAATTAGCAATTAGCAATTGGCCGCCGGTGAAAGGTAGAGCAAGCCTTCAGGCTTGCGTCTCAAGCTCTCCACCAAGAAGAGGGGCTTTAGCCCCAGGGCCTTCTCGGTTGGGGCTGAAGCCCCCAGTTCTTGAGGCGCTCTTAACGCGGGCCTGAAGGCCCGCTCTACCGCCGTAAAGGAAGCTAACGCGAAATGGTTGAAGAACTAGAACAGGAATATTCCGCGCTGCGCGACAAGGTGCACGATCTACAGGAGTATCTTTGACGCGCCCAAGCTGCGCGAAAAGCTGAGCGAGATCGAGAAGCAGGCTGCCGATCCCACACTCTGGTCGAACCCCGAAAAATCTCAACATGTGATGCGCGAGAAGAAGCGGCTGGAGAGCGCGCTGGCTACGCATGACGAGTTGGTCCGACGCACCGGTGACATCGGCGCCTACTTCGATCTGGCGCATGAGGGCGAGGACGTCTCGGCGGAGCTGCGCCGCGAAGTGGACAGTCTGCGCGCGCTGGTGGAGAAGCTGGAGACGGCCACGCTGCTTTCGGGCGAGAACGACGACCGCAACGCCATCGTAACCATTCATCCCGGCGCGGGCGGCACCGAATCACAGGACTGGGCCGAGATGCTGATGCGAATGTATCTGCGCTGGGCGGAGCGGCAGGGCTTCTCGACGCAGCTTTACGAATACCAGCCTGGCGATGAAGCGGGCATCAAGTCGGCGACCTTCGGCGTGAACGGCGAGTACGCTTACGGGCTGTTGACCAGCGAGATCGGGGTGCACCGACTGGTGCGCATCTCGCCATTCGACCAGGCCAAGCGCCGGCACACTTCGTTCGCCAGCGTTTTCGTCTCGCCAGAGATCGATGAGAGCATCGAGATCGACATCAAGCCCGAAGACATTCGCACCGACACGTATCGCTCGGGTGGCAAGGGCGGGCAGCACGTCAACACTACGGATTCGGCGGTGCGCATCACGCATATTCCAACGGGGATTGTGGTCGCCTGCCAGAACGAGCGCTCGCAGCACAAGAACCGCGAGAAGGCGACGAGCATTTTGCGTTCGCGGCTCTATGAATATGAGCTGGAGAAGAAGCGCGCGGAGAGCCGGCTGGTGGAAGATTCGAAGCTCGACATCGACTTCGGCTCGCAGATTCGGTCCTACGTGCTGCAACCGTATCGCATGGTGAAGGACCTGCGCACGCGAGTGGAGATTGGCGATGTGGACCGCGTGCTGGACGGCGATTTGAATGAGTTAATTCGGGCGTATCTGCTGGCGAGGAGGAAGGAGCAGAAATAGCGTCGATTGCGGAACAGGTTCCGTAACGGGACTCTTGCCTGTATTTCTCCAGCTCCCAGTATCTCGTCACTGACTCTAGCCAAAGCACAGAGCTAAACTCCGGCCGGAGGTGGACCATGCCTCGGAAACCCTCGGCTCGTGGCCGCGTTCACATCGTGCTCATTCCTGGTTTCGTCGGGTTCGATGCGCTGGGCCAGCTTGAATACTACGCTGGCGTTACTCCCCAATATCAGCTCTGGAAAAAGTCGCGTGGCAGCAACCACGGGGCGATAGCGCTCCACTACTTCGACAATTTTCCGACCGCAGCCGTCCGCACGCGCGCGGCTCGATTGCGAAATTATCTCGCCACGCGCCTCGCGCGCGGGGAATTCGTGCCCGGCGACTCGATCGCGCTGGTGGGTCACTCGACCGGCGGCCTCGACATTCGCTGTCTGCTGTGGGAACTAAGCAAATCGCCGAAGCAAACGTTTCCGGTCGATGGCGCCGTCGATCCGGAATCCATGGTTACGGCAGATGACATTCTAAAACTCATCAAGCGGGTGGTTTTTCTGTCTGTCCCACAATGGGGTACCAACGTTGCAGACTGGGTGCGCAGCTATAAGCTGGGCCGGCAGGTGGTGGTTGAAAACCTGCGCGCAGGCTTCGCCGGATCGCAGATGCCGATTATCGACACCCTGGAAGAATGGATCTGGAACTATGCCAGTAAGACGACCAGGATGGGGCTGGTCGATGCCGTGCGGGACGTCGTGAGCGAATCCGAAGCGGGCAGCAGCCATGATCCGACGGTGGTCGCGATGGCGCAGGAAGCGGCATCGGAAGTTGAGTTGTGGTTGCGGCACATCGCGACCGACTTTCACGCTATTGACGATCTGGCAGTGCAAGGCGGTCCTCAGAGCCCAGCGCGTTTCGATAAGAAGCGGCGCGAGGAAGAAATCGGCATCTGGAAAAAAGCCGGCATCGTGACGCGCTCGTACGCGACGCTCGGCACGCGTCCGTTCAAGTTCAAAGCGGGCGGACCCGCGCCGCGCTGGGACCTGGTTAATCCGTTGACCTATCCGGAGACCACGCTGCGCACAAGTCCGTCTCCCGACACTGACATCATTTATCGCATTGGATATCGCGCCTGTGCGGGAGGACCACTCACTTACCACAATGGCCACAGTGCGCCTACGGCGAAACCATTCTTCCCTGCTGGCCAGCGATCGCGCGACATCGAGATATGGGACAACGATGGCATCGTCAACACCGCTTCCATGTTCTGGCCCAACGGCAAGGACACCCTGCTGGTGCACTGCGATCATCTGGACATTGTGGGGCACTATCACGACGTTCGCAGTGCGGACAAAGACAGCCCGCGAAGATTCCAGGCTTACGATCTTTTGAAGTCAGATTCAGGATTCAATCCGGCCGGCTTTGCGCGAGTCTGGAACGATGTTTTCGATTTCTGCCGCTAGCCCGCTCGAGGGTTGCGCGTCGGTAGCCTTGGAGGCGTGCTCCGCCTGGAGTAAAGTCTGAGTCTATGTCTACGACTGCGACCAAGGCGCCGCTTCGGCCCAGCCGTGCTTTGCGAACGATCGTGACGGCTGGTCTGTTCGCCGGATTTCTGGACGGGATGGACGCCGTCGTTTTCATTGCATGGATGAGCGGTATCCCCGTCATGCGCGTCTTTCAGTTCATCGCCAGCGGCGCGCTGGGCGTGAAGTCTTTCGATGGTGGTTGGGCGACAGCGGCGCTCGGGGTCCTGTTTCACTTTGTCATTGCAATGGGCGCAGCGGCGTTTTTCTATGCCCTGAGTATGAAGTTGCCGGTGATATTGCGGAGGACGTGGCTGTGGGGGCCAATCTATGGCGTTGGAGTTTTCCTGTTCATGCACTTTGTCGTGGTGCGTTTGTCCGCCGCTCCCAGGCAGCCGGCGCTATCGACGGCCGCTCTGGCGAACCTGCTGTTCTCGCACATATTTTTCGTGGGAATTCCGATAGCGCTGGTGACGAGCGCGGAGAAATCGCAAACCAAGCACTGTGCCGCCGGCTGAAGCCGGCTCAGGAGAAGAAATCAAAGGCTTAAACGCTGGCCTAAAGGCCAGCTCTACCTTAGCGGGAAGAGGGAAGAACGAAGTCGATGCCGCGGTCTTCGTTGTCGCGCTTGGTCGCGGGCAGATCGAGTTCGGAGATCGCGACTTTCCTGGCGCGGGATTCATTGAAGATCCAGATTGTCTTGCCGATGATGGCGTAGTTTTGCACTTCCTCGGTGTGCCCGTCGCGGTAGACGAGCACCGTCTCGGCACGAATCTCGGCGGTCCGCGACTGGCCTGAGCTCTGCTGAGAGCGCAGCTGATTGACTTCGCCCGTCAGGCGATCGATCTCATCCTGCGCCTGGTTGTCCTGCGAGTGGTCGCCGCCGGGCGGATAAGCGTAGGGCTGCACCGAGTAGGTGTCAGACGGATAGTTGTTGTAATAGGAATTGTTCCAGTAACCACTGTTCCATCCCCACGAGGGATAACCCCAGCCCCAACCCGCATAGCCAAATCCCCACCAGGGATATCCCCATCGCCAGCCATAGCCTGCATACGGATAGCCGCCGCGATACGGATAACCACGCCAGTTGTAACCGTAGCCGCGATAGCCGCCGCCCCAATATCCGCCGCGGTAAGCGCCCGCATAACCTGGGGCGCGAGAATAGCCGGCCGCGCCGCGAGAGCTGTAACCGCCCGCATAGCCGCCACCCCGGTACCCGCCTCCAGAGAAGCCGCGAGCACCGCCGCCACCCATGCCACCGTGTCCGCCGCCGCCTCGCTGTGCCCAGACCGGGAGCGTGAGCAGAACGCACAAACCCGCACTCAGAACCCAGCGCTGCATGTACCTATTATCGCTCCAATGGTATAGATGCGGGAAGCAGAGAAGCGTTTCGGAGTTTCAAAATGGGCGGAGGTATCGCAACGAGACTGTGGGGAAAAGACGAAAAGCAGATCCCTCGCGGGCTGAAGCCCGCTCGTGATGACAAAACGAAAGGGGCTCATAACGGCGTACCCGAAGGTACGCTCCCTCGAAGCGCGACCACAGTGCGGGCCTGCTCGTCAGGCGGGGTCACTTCTTCTTTGCGGGCTTCGACTTCTTTGCGGGCTGTGATGGCGCAGCGGCCTCGGGTTTCGCAGCTTTGATCTTGCCTTGGCGAATGGCGCGCCGCAGCGCTTCCCAATCCTTCACCGTCTGGTTCGCGTAAGTGATACCGAAGCGCGCCATTGCGGTATCGAACCTATCGGCAGTGCCCAGGTATCCGGACAAAGCGCAGGGATCGCCGGAGCGTGCGTGCCCTTTAGCGAGCAGCTCGCCTGCCATGCACGCGTACTGCACCAGTCCATCACCCTGGAGGGTGTCGGTCTCGACGCACGCCTTGTGATCGCGCAACTGACGAACCACGTAGTCGCGGCCGTCAACCGAGGTCCATCCCAGGAAGATGTCAGACTGCATTTGCATGGCGCGCTGGCCTTCGGTAACGCGCTCGCCCTGATGCGCGGGATTGCGGCGCGGCGGCAGGTAAGGAGCATAGGAAGAAGGCGGCTCTTCCTTGACCTGGAGGAAGAGCGGGTCGGAGACGGCACCGGCGAACATGAGCAGTACGTAATCGTGCGTGCCGACGCTGCCGGTTCCGACAACGCGAAAGACAACGTCTTCCGGGAAGTATTGCGAGAAGAAAAAGGCGCGCTCCGGCGAGAGCGTCCTGGCATAGGAGCGCAACGATGCGATTACCGCGCTGGCCACGGCGTGCGGAATGTGAAATTGGGTTGGTTTCTGGTCGCGGAAGCGGTGTTTGCCATTGGCGAAGACGGTAAGGTTCTGGAGATTGTGCAGCGGCGTGGCACGCTCCGCCTGACGCAGAACCGATTTCACCGGGCCTACGACACGGAAGATCTGGTAGCGCGCCAGCTCGATGACCGCCATCTCCGAGAACCGGCGCATGCATTGACGGTAGCGCTCGACGCAAGCCAACACCGCCAGTTTGCATTCCTTGTCGGAGTTGCCGGCCTCGCGCCCGGCAAGCACCAGACTGGCAGACATACGTTTGACGTCCCACTCCCACGGACCAACGATGGTCTCGTCGAAATCGTTGATGTCGAAGATGAGGCGGCCGTCGGAAGCCTCGAAGGCGCCGAGGTTTTGCACGTGAGCATCGCCGCAGATTTGCGTCCGCAGGGTGGTGCAGGGCATGGCCGCCAGATCGGCCGCCATCAGCGGCACTGCGCCGCGAAAGAAGCCGAACGGCGAAGTCGCCATATGTTCGTACTTGATGGGCAGCAAACGGGAGATACGCGGGCGATTGGAGTCGATCAACAGAGGGACAACGTCGAACTTGCGCTGCTTGGGATTCCAATCGCCCTGGCTGATGCGCGCGATCTGGTTACGGAGCGATCGCCCGAACTGGCGGCGCTCTTCGCGCGTCTTGCGGGATGGTTGATGGGCTGACATTGCAGGCAAAACAGAAAGCATCATATCAGGCGGCAAAATACGATTCATCAGGGGCTGAAAGCGGATGTCATTCAATCGGCTGTTAGGCACGTCTGAAACAGGCTGATGAAAAAGTCGATCTGATGCCTAGCTCGGGTAGTGCGGGCCTTTAGGCCCGCGTTAACGCCGGTTAAGACGATTCGGCTTTAGCCGCTAAGGTACTTCTTTCGAACCCGCTAGAAGAGCAGGTTTCACAATTTCCCAGTATGTACCTGAGAGCCTAAAGGCTCCTTGAATGGTTAACACCTGACGCAGCGCTGAAGCGCCGCACTACCCGAACCGGCCCCTTCCTCGACTTTTTCAGCAGCCTGTGAAAGGCGTGCTCCAGCGTAGTGCGCACCAACTGTGAATCTGCCCCAGTCGATGAACATCCAACGACCGAGTACCAATTTTCTCGATGAGGAAGCAAGATGAAGATTGCATTTATCGGTTTAGGAAATATGGGAACCGCGATGGCACGGCATCTGGTCCGCGCCGGGTACGAATTGACGGTGTGGAACCGCACCCTGGCGAAGACTGAGCCGCTCAAGTCGGAGGGCGCGAAGGTCGCCCAGTCCGCGGGCGAGGCCGCCAAAGCCGCAGAAGTGGTCATCACCATGCTGGCCGATGACTCCGCGGTCGAATCGGCAGTGTTGCAGCCACGAGGGGCAACTCACATCTCGATGAGCACCATCAGCGTCGCGCTCTCCAAGCGTCTGGCCGAGGAGCATGGCAAGCGCGGCCAGCACTACGTCACCGCTCCGGTGTTTGGCCGTCCCGATGCCGCCGCGGCAGGGAAGTTGTTCGTCGCCGCCGCCGGCGAGAAAGCGACGGTGGAACAGTGCAA
>JBEKTC010000117.1:0-11758 GCA_049516475.1 Candidatus Korobacteraceae bacterium
TTGCGCTCATTGAAAAGCACCGCATCCCGTATCACGAGAAAACCTTGGGGCAACTATTCTGCGATCGAGCGGCGCAGGATGTTGTTGCGATGCTCACCCACGAGTGCGACGCCGCCGGGGTCCGGATTATCACGAACGTCCGAGTGCAGGAAGTGCAGCACGCTTCGGGCTTCGTTGTGCACGCTGACGCTGCCGAATTCCACGCCCCCGCGCTGGTAGTCGCAACCGGAGGCCTGTCGATTCCGAAGACTGGCGCGACCTCGTTCGGTTACGAATTGGCAAAGCAGTTTGGAATTGGCATTCGCGAATGCCGTCCCGCTCTGGTGCCGCTAACGTTCAGCGCGGACGACCGCCGGCGATATTGCGATCTGGCCGGAATTTCCACCGGGATCGTTGCCTCGTTTGGCCGCCAGCAATTCCGCGAGAAGATGCTGATCACTCATCGCGGGTTGAGCGGGCCGGCAATCCTGCAAATCTCGTCCTATTGGAACGGCCGCCAGCCCATCGCCATCGATCTGGCGCCCGGTCAGGAGATCACGACTGCGCTGCGCGACAGTCCGCGCCGCGACCTTGCCGCCGCCAGGTCCGCACTCCACGTGGCGATGCCGATTCGTCTGGCCGAACGCTGGCTGGAACTGCATCCGCCGCGAGGGTGGAGCAATGCGGACCTGGCTCAGATGGAGCGCCACCTGCATCGCTGGGAAGTGCGGCCCAGCGCGACCGAAGGCTACGAGAAAGCCGAAGTCACCGCCGGCGGCGTTGACACCGACGAGTTGTCAGCCAAAACCATGGAGGCCCGCAAAGTTCCCGGGCTGTACTTCATTGGAGAAGTAGTGGACGTGACCGGTCATCTCGGAGGCTTCAACTTCCAGTGGGCCTGGGCCTCCGGATTCTGCGCCGGACAAGCGGTATGAAACTTCAAGTTCGCGAATCCTCAGGCTTCGTGTCAGGGCATGACTTCATAGGCTGCGAAAAAAGTCGTCTTTGTTGGGCCTTTGTGTCAGGGCACGACTTTCAGTCGTGCCGAAAGAGAATGCAAAAGTTAAGGGCTTTAGCCCCTGCACGACAGGTGCCGCCGGCTAAAGCCGGCTCAAGAAGAAAAATAAACGGCCTATCGGCACGACTGAAAGTCGTGCCCTGACACAAAGCACTTGCTGGAGATGCCCAGCTCAAATTGTGATGTTGGAACTCCCAACGAGCAAAACCGGCTTGGGTGGGGCACCGGGCCGTTGCAGAATGTTCATGGACTCGGTATGCCATGGCCCACATTCCATAAATGAACGCCGAGCACCGTTAGGCAGTCGATGATCGCGTCTGGACCTCCCCAGACAAAAAGCACTTCTGTCCCCTGTCGATCTGTGTCCACTTCGTGCATCGGCATCCCCTGACGCCCTGCATATCGGAACATATTGGCCGGATATTTTAGCTTACCCGAGGTTTCCTCGATCGGGTCACGGCGGAAACTAAACCGGTTCCCGTGAGCAACGCCGTTTCGTAGATGCCGAATTATCTCCGCTTCTGGTATACGTCCGAAATACTTGTTTGCGCCGAGTGCATCACCAACCATCAACAATGCACCGATGAGCCATACTTTGTCGAAGTCCTGCTTTGTTTCCGGCTTGCGAACTTCTGCCAAATAGTGATCAAACGACATTATCATTGCGTTGCCGTCCCTGCGTGGAATCTTCAAAACTGGAACATGTTGTCCAGTCTCAATTGGAGGGGCGAACTTTTGCGCGCGAGGATCTCGCGCTACATACAATGCGGCGTGATGGCTGAAAAATTGGGAAACCATGCGTTGAGCTAGCGTCGCGACGTCAACCATAGCCTGATTGGCGATCTTCGTGGCCACTGTTTTCCTCGATACCTATTCAAGCCGGGTGCCCCACCCAAGCTTCCTTTGCTTGAGTGGGATTTGTTTGATCTCCTTAGACGCTACTTCCGATTGAACTATGCTTCTCCTTACGCCTTGGCCCGCAGCACCTCGTCGATGGTATTGATGTCCACCATTCCGAAGCAGCCGTAGATTGCGGGCAACACGCGCTCCGGCGGGAATGTGCGTCGCAACGCTGCAACTTTCTCCGTCCCTGCGCGATAGGCCGGCAGATACATTCTGCCCAGCAGCGGATGCCGACCCCAGGCGCCGGACAGTTTGTCGGCACGTTCTTCGCTCACCAGGAAATCGCGCCGCAAGGTCACGGCAATCTCCGCCTGCGGCTTGCCCTCGCCCCATGTCAGATACGACGACTGGTTCTTGGCATCGTCCTGGAGCAGCGCCAGCAGAACGCCAATCTGCATGTCCTCGTCGGGCAACTGCTCGATCTCGGTGACGCCGTGCGCGATCAGGATCGCATTGTTTGCCAATCCTTCGAACAGCGTTGCCGCGCGCGTGTTCATCGTCAGCACCGTGGCCTCGAAGCCGGCCAGCCCGCGCACATAAAGATTTTGCAGATAGGCGAATGTCGTCACGTGGCCGGGAACAACTTCGTGACTGATGAGCTGCTGAAACTCCGGGAAGCTGATCTGCAACGACGCATTGATCTCGTAGCTGGCTTCGTACTTGGGAGTGCCATCGGGATTGCGCTCCCGCCCCAGGTAGTTCATCGAGCCGGAAAACCAGGCGTCCTTAATCGGCAGAAAGTTGATGTTGGCGCGCGGCACCGGCGCCAGCTCGCCCGGCAGATGCGGCATCAGGTTCGCTGCGCTCAGTTTGTCGAAGTAGGCGATGACAGCGTCGCTCAACGCGCGCACCGAGCCCATCGGCGTTACTCGCTCGCGCCGCCATGCGTCCACCGCTCCCAGCAGACCGCCGTTGCTCGTGCTCGGATAACCCGCGCGGCCCAGCAATTCAGCAACCCGATCGCGCTTGGCCTCAGGCTTCGACGGCTCCGGCGGACGGCCCGTAGATGACTCGACACTGCGCGCGTAGGGAACCGCCGGGCCCATGCCGAGGATCTCCATCGCCAAGTCCCACATGGTTTCCAGGCAGTTTGCCATGCCGGCCAGATACTGGCCACGCAGCCCTCCAAGCTTGTCAGCCTCTTTGCGAACTCCGGTAATTGCAGCCGGCAGATTCACCTCGCGCAGATACTTTTCCACGGCAACGCGATCGACGCTCTTGCCGCCGACTCCGCCGGTCTCGCGCACCTGCGCAGCCGACGCAGCGGTGTACGCAACCGGCAGCGGCTCATCGGAAAACCACGAGTCGGCAATGAAGCGCCCAGTACCTGACGGACACATCACGTCTCCGCCCCAAAGTGTGTCGATGCCTAGAACAGCGTCAGCAACATAGCGTCCTACAGTGTCCATAACATGCTCCCTCGATTAAGACCGTCGATTCAGTCATTAGGATTTGTAACAGGGCACGACTTCAGTCGTGCCTTAAGAGCCGTTCCTCTTTTTCGAGCCGGCTTTAGCCGGCGGCACAATGCGATTTATGCCGTCGGCTAAAGCCGACTCGGGATCGAAAATAAAGCGCTTAGACGCTAGCCTAAAGGCTAGCTCTACCCGAACGTGGCAAAATTGCGACTTTTCCGCAGCCTGTAAGCTCGTACTTTGTTACAAAGCAATCATGCGAAAGCTCTAAGGTATTCCGAATCAACCTACGCATCCTTCTTTCTTTGGATCGAGCTAAACCAAACATACAGGCACAAACCGATAAACATCACTGCGGAGACCGTCTGCGAGACCGGCTCGTTAGCGTAGAACGGTGTGTGCACCATGTCTTCACTAAACTTCGGGAACAAGCGCAGCGCAGCGCCGAAGACTCCGCCCAGCGCGCCGCCCGCCATCAGTCCTCCGGCAACGATGACGCCGCGCTCGCGTATGGTGCGGCCACGCTCGTCGCCCGTCTTGTCCGCGCGCTTGTTCACCAGGTGCGAGAGGAATCCGCCGGCGAGGATCGGCGTGGTCAGTTGCAGCGGAAGGTAAATTCCCAGGGCGAAGACCATCGACGAAAGGCCGAGCATCTCCAGCACCACCGTGATCATGGCGCCGATGCCAAACAGCGCATAGGCGACCGGCTGTCCGCTCATGAATCCCGCGACTACGGCCTTCAAGGCGGAAGCTTGCGGCGCAGCCAGCACCTGGCGCACATCTCCGGGCGCAGCCTCTCCGAACTGGAAGGCTTTGGCCAGCAGGATAATGGTCAAGCCGGCAGTGATCGCCGCGGCGAATACCCCGATGAACTTCACCTTCTCCAGCGCCGACGGCGTGGAACCGATCCAGTAGCCGGCTTTGAGGTCGGTAATGAATTGTCCCGAGGCACACAACGCGACGCACACCATGCCGGCGAGAGCCATCACGAAGAACATGCCGGTAGTTCCGGAGAGGCCAAACTTCAGCAGCACCACTGCCGAGACGATCACCGTCAGCAACGTCATGCCGGAGGCCGGATTGTTCGCGGTGGTGGCAATCGCGTTGGCTGCCACCGTGGTGAAGAAGAAGCAGAAGAGCAGCGTCAGCACCAGGCCCAGCGCCAGCACGCTCCAGGTGACATGCAGTTGTCCGTAGAAGACGGCGACGGCAACGGAGCTTACCACCACGCCGAGGAGTATGGCGATGATCGGGATATCGCGGTCGGTCCGCTCCATATGCGGAGCTTCGCCGTGGCGGAAGGCATGCAGCGCGATGCCGAACGATCCCGCCACCACTCGCAGCGATTTCAGGATGCCGACCAGTCCGGCGGCAGCGATGGCGCCCACGCCGATGAAGCGCACATAGTTGCGGTAGATTTCCGTGGCCGTCATGTGCGAAATCGGAATGGTGGCCGGATAGACCGTCACCTCGCCCATGTGGCTGCCGATGAACCAGATCACCGGGACCATCACGAAGTTCACCAGCACGCCACCGGCGCAAAAGATCAACGCAATGCGCAGGCCCATGATGTAGCCGAGGCCGAGAATGAAGCCGATAGCGTCGAAGTTGAAGACCATGCGCTGGCGATCGACCAGCGACTTCACGACTGGAATAAATTGGAAGTTCAGGTACTCCTTCCAGACATGGAAGGTGGTGACGAAGAAATCGTAAACCGCGGCGATGCAGGTGGCCTGAATCAACAGCATGGCCTGGGCCCCGCCCTTTTCGCCGGTGACCAGCACCTCGGTGATGGCCGTGGCTTCAGGAAACGGCAGCTTGCCGTGCTGCTCCTGCACGAAATAACGGCGCAGTGGAATCAGGAAGAGAATGCCCAGGCACCCGCCCGCCAGGCAGATGAAGATGGTCTGCACCGGATGAGGGTCGAGGTGGAGGATGTAGAGCGCCGGCACAGTGAAGACGGCGCCGGCCACCACGCTGCCGGAGGCCCCGCCGATGCCGGTGATGATCATGTTCTCCAGCACCGTAGAGCGCCGGCGGTAAACTCGCGCCAGCCCGATGGCGAGGATGGAGATGGGAATCGCCGCCTCCATTCCCTGGCCAACCTTCAGGGCGGAGTAGGCCGAAGCCACGCTGAAAATGATGCACAGCAGCGTCCCCCACAGCACCGCGCGCCAGGTGACTTCCGGCACGCTCATGCTGGTGGGCACCAGCGGCACGTAGAGTTCGCCCTCTTTCAGAGGCTGATAGGCATTCGCGGGTAGGGACTTGGTTTCGAGCTCAGGTGCAGCGGTGGCCATGGATACAGTCTCCTGGCAGTCAGGCAGCCGAAGGAATTGTATCGTGCCGGGTCAAGCGGGGAATGTGATGGCGGTTGCGAGGGTCAGTGATCGAGGCTTGGCGTCGAAAGTCGGGACGCGAACCTGGGCACGAGGCTGTGAGTGTGGTTGAGTCCGTGCCACGGCGGTCGCGCAGCACACGAAAGTCCTCGCCCAAGCGGAACCGACTTCCACCCCGAACGAGCCCAAACCCGACGCTCGTCGAGGACTCCGGACCACCCAAGAGGGGCTTGGTGCTTGGTGCCCCTGTTCGCGGCCTTCCTTTGGACGCTAACCTGGAAAACGTCTAGAACAACTGCTAATCAAACAACTTTGCGATTCGGGGCACGAATCGAAGTTCCCGCCAAAGCCATCCCCGCAGGGGCAGCATATCTAAGCCCAGCGTTTCAACGCTGGGTCAGCTGAAAAAACTTGCCGAGTCCCGCCAGGGACGCCATAGGAACCACCGGCTGATTCCTGATAAGCGCCGAACGCCCGAACGATGCGGGTTTCCGAGTCATGCGTGCGCTCGTCAATGTACTCGCGCAGGCCCTGCATGCGCTGGTCAAGGTACTCGCGCTGTCGCTTCTCCATTCCTTCCAAATACCGCAAAAGATCGGCATCCATACCGAAATCCCATCACATGGAAATCATGGCCTGGTGCCGCAGTTTCGCATCCTCGTTTGGACGCTCACCCGCACTAAGAGTGGCTCGCGCCGCCCCAGAGCTGAGTGGAAATAAAAAGGGGCGCCCCGACATGGGCGCCCTCGTTCCAGCAGATCCGCTCTGGTTTACGGCACTTCGATCAGCTCGATTTTGCCATCTTTCCGCCGGTGCAGCACGTTCACCTTACCCTTGCCGTCGCGGAAGATGAAAACTTCGCGGTCGCGGAACTCGCATTCCTTCACCGCCTCCTCGATCGTCATGGGGCGCATGGCCACGGCATCGTTGGTGCGCACCAGGTGGGCCTCCGTGGTGCGCGCGACAGCGGGAAACTTGTGTACGACCACGGGCACTGCCGTTGCCACAGTCCCGCCGACGGCCATCTGCATCTCCGCTTGCGCCTCCACCGGGGCCGTCCAACCCTTGTCCTTAGGCTTGCGATGAGTGGCGCGACGGCGACCGTTATATTTGAGCACCTGCGTCTCAATGTGTTCCAGCGCCTGATTGACGGCGATCAGCATGTCCGCCGCTTCGGCCAGACCGACCAGGTGGCCGCGACGCCGCTTGACCGTGATTTCCGCGATGTTGCGGTGCTTTTCGACCGTCAGGATGACCTTGCTCTTGAAGTTGTCACCCAGGATCTTGATGAGTTTGCCGAGGCCGGATTCCACCTCGTCACGAATGGCGGGAGTGATTTCATACTGTCTGCCAAAATATTCTACGGTCATTGAGCTCCCTCTCCGCCGCAGTCAGCAATTAGCAGTTAGCAATTAGCCCTGGCGCTCCGGCGGCATCCCAATCATTCCGCGCCGTCGTGAATCACCGGGCCCTTACCGTTCCAACCGCTGAATGCAGCTACTTCCTAACCACTGCTTTTCTTACTCCGGCGACTTATCGCAGCACGACAGGCTGCGCATAAGTGTCAGACGCCGGTGCAGCAAAAACGCTAGTTCTTCACTCTGCGCTGGTGGGTGCTCGGGATGCGCATGTCCTCCCTGTACTTCGCGACCGTGCGGCGAGTGACCTGGATACCCTGCGACTGGAGGATGCGGGTGATCTGCTCGTCGGTCAACGGCCTGGCGGGATCTTCCTCTTCGATGAGCTTCTTGACCCGGCGCTTCAGGATGAGCAGCGAGGTGCTGCTGCCTTCGGGCCCATTGACGCTCTCGCTGAAGAAGTATCGGAGTTCGAAGACGCCCTGCGGGGTGTGAGCATACTTATTGGCTACGGCGCGGCTGACGGTAGAGGGATGAACGCCGATCTCCTCCGCCACTTCCTTGATCATCATCGGCTTCAGCCGATCGATGCCGTGGTCCAGAAAGTCGCGTTGCCGGTCCAGAATGGAGTAGCAGACGCGCAAGATAGTTTGCTTGCGCTGCTCGATGTTCTTGATGAGTTGGATCGCCGACTTGTAACGTTCCTTGACGTAGTTGCGGACGTCCTTCTCGGCTACATCGCGGCTCAACAGCCTGCGATAGGAGGAATTCAACCGCAACTGCGGGACCTCCTCGTCGTTCATCAGGACCAGATATTCTTCGCCCTGCTTGATGAAAGCCACGTCCGGCTCGATCAGCCGGGTCTCCACTTTGTTGTAGCGCAGGCCGGGGCGCGGATCGAGGGTGCGGATGAAGTCCATCGCCTCCATTACGGCTTCCACCGGCCGGCCCATCACCTTGGCCACTTCCTTGTAGTGTTTGTTCTGGAGCGCGTGCAGGTGCTGATCGACCAATATGATCGCATCGTCCACCGCTTCCAGTTCCGCGACATGGGTACCATTGCCGTTCTTGCGAGGAACGCGCTTCAGATCGTGCAACTGCGCCAGCAGGCATTCGCGCAGATCGCGCGCGCCGACGCCGATGGGGTCCATCTGCTTTACCAGGTCGATGGCTTCGCGCAATGCGTCACGACTGAAAGGAACACGAGCGGGAGCGCGGCGTGGCGGGACCAGCGTGGGACGCGGGACCTCGGGGACGGCGTTCTGCAGCGATATTTCGGCGCTCTGCTGCGGCTGCATTTCAGCACTCGACTCGGTCGCCCCCGATGATAGCTCCTCTTCCGCAACGGCAACACTGGCATCCGCGATTTCCAGCTCGGCGTCCTGCGGCGACAGCTGAGAAACTGCCGTCTCCATCCGCGATTCGGTTGTCTCGGGCGCCGGCGTTTCGGGCGCAGAGACTTCGGCCACAGGCTGCGAAGGGCCTGTCATTTCCTCTTCCGCCAGACCCAGCAACTCGTCATCGGTGGCGATCAGGTAGCCTTCCTCATTCAGGTTGCCGATCACCAGTTCCGCCGCGCGATACACGTCTTCATTGACGTGCAACGATCCCAATTGCCACATCAGGTGGTCGGTCAGGGTGCTTGGCTTGGAGAGGAAATTCTCGAAGGAGGGTTTCTCGCTGTCCTCCATCTCAATCGGAGTGCGAAGTCCGGGATCGAGATATTCCGAGAAGAACGAACCAAAATCAATTTCTTCAAACGGGTCCTTTTCCTGCGTAGTCGCAGCGGTCTGCTCTTGCGCTGCTATGGAGCTGTCGCGTTCCTTCTGCTCTTCGCGGGCGGATACTTCATCCAGCAGCGGAACCGAATTGTCGAGTTCCTCGAGGACCGGATTTTCGGTCAACTCAGCGTTGATCATGTCGGTCAGCTCAAGCTTGTTGAGCGCCAGCACGCTGACCATCTGCACGAGCCCAGGCGTCAGAATCTGCTTCTGGGAAACCTTGAGGCTTAACTTGTGCTGCAATAAGACCATGGAAAGGGAACCCTGAGGAGCATCGCCCCTCGCCTAAATTCTAAACCAACGAGAAGCTCTCGCCTAAGTAAACTCGTTTTACTTCGGTATCATTTCCAAGCTGGTCCGGTGTGCCAGTCCGGAAAATTCTTCCTTCGTTAATAATGTAAGCTCGGTCGGTCACCGATAACGTCTCTCGAACATTATGATCGGTTACCAGCACGCCGATGCCACTCGCCTTGAGATCGAAAATGATTCTTTGCAGGTCCAGGACCGCGATGGGATCGATTCCGGAAAAGGGCTCGTCGAGCAAAATGAAGGATGGCGAAATGCAAAGGCAGCGCGCGATCTCAACCCTGCGCCGCTCGCCCCCGGAAAGAGCGTAGCCGCGATTCTTGCGGATCACCTGCAGCCCCAACTGGACGATCAACCTCTCCATGCGTTCGCGGCGTTCGTGCCACGACATTGACTGGGCTTCCAGCACCGCCAGAATATTGTCTTCCACCGAAAGCTTGCGGAAGATCGACGGCTCCTGCGGCAGATAGCTGATGCCATGATTGCGCGCCCGTAAGTACATGGGCACGTGGGTGATGTCCTGCCCATCGATCAACACTCGTCCGGTGTCGGCTGGAATCAGTCCCACGACAATGTAAAAGCTGGTGGTTTTCCCGGCGCCGTTTGGGCCCAGCAAGCCAACAACTTCGCCTTGTTTTACATGGAAATTGACATCGCAGACGACCCTACGACCGCGGTAACTTTTGCCGATCTCCTCAGCCGATAAAGTCTGCATTTACTTCGTGGTACGAGCACGTGTAATGGTGGGAGAAGAACGCTTACTCTCAACGAAAACCCTATCATCGTGACTGTAGAAAGTCAACGAATCGCCCCATACTGTGCCGTGTTCGGCATCAAAAATGCTAGGAGTTTTCCCGGTCAAGACGTACTTGGCATCATCGGCCGTGTAGACCAGCCGGTCGCCCACGGCGCGACGGTTTGGCTCGGTCACCACAACCCTTCCGATGGCGACCATATGGTCAATCTTGCTGGGCGCGTCCGTGCCGGGGAGCATCGGTCCTCTCTGCTGCGCAGACTTTTGTGCCTGCGCTTGGTCCTTGCTATTGGCGCTGTCCGGATCGGCCTGCTTCAAATACACATCGAGCTGCTGTGTGGTCACCGTTCCGGTTGTGCTCTTTACGAACACGTTACCGGTATAGCGCGCGCGCCGCTCTTCATCCACGTAGGTTAGCTTGTCGGCGGTCACGTCCACCGGGCTGAGCTTGCCGTCCGCCGACTGCTGCACGAACAGGCTGGAGACGATTTGCGCCTTGTCCGAATCGGCAAAGATCGCGCGCTTCTCGTTATCGAAGTCCATCTTCGGCGCCCGCACCACATTGCCGCCTTGCCACAGCCGCACATTTCCGGTGTAATGGGCGACGCCCGGCTGTTTCACCCCAATCATGTGCTGAGCCGTGACGTGGATGGGATCCGAGGTCGCCAGCAGTGCGCCGTTGGGCTGGGGCTTCAATTCGCTGTAGGTAGTCTTCACATCGTCGTCGGCAAAGCCTTCCCCGGTCTGGCGATTCATGCGCATATGCACAGCGGTCGTGGTCATGCCGCTGTCAATCACGCGAGGCGATCCCACCAGTAACAGCATGTAGTCATCCGGCGTGTAAGTGGCCATGTCGGCAAACGCGGCCCGGCCTCCGGCGTTGGGATTGCCGGAAGGCTCGTGATACGCGAAGTTGCCGGTCTGGATCAGCTTCTCTACACCGCCATCAGCTCCGAAGGTCACGTCGAGCTTATCGGCAGTGCTGACCTTGTCGGGATCGCCGGGCGTGCTGGAAACGATTTTCGAGTCGGGCCAACCGCGCAGCGTCTGGAGGTGATTGCTGTCGTCGAACGTAGCGTGGAACTTGCCCGCGGTGGCCACCGTTGTGGAATTGCTCCCGCCCATGTCCTGGCTCTTCTTACCCGCGTTCGGCGCTGGCTTCGAACCCGCCGGCTTAGGCAGAATAGTGATCCAGGCCTTGCCCACCGTGTCGCCGCTCTGGAGCTGGTTTCCGTTCACCAATTGGAAATCAAGCTGGTCGGCCGCAATCTCAATCGGCTGTCCGCTGGTTCCGGACTTGTCCGGTTGCGGCTCCTGCTTCATACGGGCGTTCTTCACCATGTGAAACCGCGAGGGCTGGTTCTGGTCTTCGAAATCGAGAATGAACCTGTCGGCTGAGCCATGGGCAACGCCGCTGCCGTGGCTGTCGAACTTCGCCCCTCCGGAGATGCTCGCCTGCTGCAGGGAATTCTTCGGTCCCATGTTGAGATCGCCGCGCGGCCCCAGCACATCGACCACCGACGGCCCGCGGGCCTGGATGTGGACATTGCCTTCCGCGACCGCATGTTTCACGGTGTTGTCCGCCTCAAACAGTAACGTCGCTTTGTCGGCGGTCAGCGTCCGCTCCGGCTGATCGATCTTGGCATTCAACAGCACAGCCTGTCGTGGAACTTTCTGGATGGTCCCGCTGCTGCCGGTGATGGTTGCAGGATGGGCGCCGGTAGTTACGGCATGCACATCCGACTTCAGTTCCAGCTCGTTTTGCTTGGAGTCGTAGTACGCGCCTTTGGCCGAGCCGGAGGCCTGCTCCGTCCGGAACTCCACAAGCTCATCGGTGTGCGCCGTGCCCGTCTTCTGGTTGAAAGACAGGGAATGCGTGACCAGGTGCAGCGGGTTCTTTAGCTC
>JBEKTC010000118.1:0-11640 GCA_049516475.1 Candidatus Korobacteraceae bacterium
CTGGGCGCAATGCGGCGGCTCCGTCCTATCATGATGACCATGCTGGTCGCCTCTCTCGGTCTGATCCCGGCTGCGCTGTCCCACGGCATCGGCTCCGATTCGCAGCGTCCGTTCGCCATCGTGATTGTGGGAGGATTGTTGACCGAGTTGTTCCTTAGCCTGGTGCTGCTGCCGGCACTGTATGCGGTGCTGGCCGGACCGACGGATGTGTTGCCACCGGAAGAAGAGGAGATCTCCGAATGAGAAACGTCTCCTCCGTACAACATCGTTGGCTCCAGCATAGCCCAAGTAGAGCCGGCCTTCAGGCCGGCGTTAAGGATGGTCTTTGTAAACACCGGGGCTGCGGTGGTCATTTCAGAATGACCACCGCAGCCCGAAAGCCTTACTTATGCGCCGCGAACGCGGCGCTGAAGCGCCGCTTTACCCGTTCTCTGCGGATTCCGCGTTTGCTTGCTGTGATCGTGGTGCTGGGCGCGGCGTTGCATCTTTCGGCCCAGACTCAATCGCAACCGTCATCACCAGCGCCGGCACAGCAGGTTCCTGCACCCGGCAAACCGGAAGCACCATTGGTAGTTATCACGCTGGACCAGGCGATTGAACTTGCCCGGCAAGGCAATCCCACGCTGCTGGCGCAGCGCACCCTGATCTCGCAAAACAAAGAGCAGGAAGTGACGGCTAATCTTCGTCCCAACCCCACGCTCACGTCAGATGCGCAATATCTGCCGCTGTTCAATCCGGACCAGTGGTCCTCGAACTACATCGACAATACAGCGCAGTTCGACCTGGGGATTGGGTATCTCTTTGAGCGCGGGAAGAAGCGCCAGCACCGGCTACAGGCGGCCAGGGACGCGACCTCGGTCACCGAGTCGCAAGTACTCGACGCGGAGCGGACCACGATTGCGAATACGGCCCAGCAATTCGTCGCGGCGCTTCTGGCGAAATCGAACCTGGAATTTGCCGAGCGCTTTCTGGAAAGCTACCGGCATACCGTCGGCATCAGCCAGGATCAGCACCAGGCCGGCGCGATGAGCAAGGCGGACCTGCTGAAGATTCAATTGCAAACCTTGCAGTTCCAGACCGACGTTACATCCGCGAAGATCGCCCTGGTGCAGGCGCTGAATTCACTGCGCCAGTTGATCGGCTTCGACGCTATCCCGCGCAATTACGATGTCACCGGACAGCTCGCCTACGAGCCTGTAAACCTGACATTGGACGATCTCCGAGACCGTGCTCTGCGTTCGCGGCCCGATCTACAGGTGGCGCAGCGCGGTATTACCGCCGCGCAAAGCCAGATTGGCCTGGCCAAAGCCAATGCGAAGCAGGACATCACGGGGACCTTCGATTACACCCACGTGAATGCCTCGAATGACGGCGCTTTCTTTTTCGCTATGCCGCTGCCCATCTTCAACCGCAATCAGGGCGAGGTGGCGCGAACTTACTACGCTCTCACCCAGTCGCAATTTCTGGAAAAGGCGGCGGAGCAGCAAGTCCTGACGGATGTGAAGAACGGCTACGAGACGCTGCTCAACAATCGCGATATCGTGCAACTGTACGACAACGGCTACATCCAGCAGGCGCAGCAGTCGCTTGACATCGCACAGTTTGCCTACCAGCATGGAGCTGCTTCGCTCCTGGATTTTCTGGATGCGGAACGCACGTATCGCTCGACGGAGCTGGGCTACCGGCAGGCCCTCGCATCCTACATGACCGCTCTGGAACAACTGCGGCAAGCGGTGGGGACGCGGGAACTCCAGTAAACTCGTTCTCCGGCATACAATGACGGTCGAGGTGAGAAGTTCATGAATTCCAGTCTGCGGCATTTCTGCCGACGGCTTGCCGTGGTCGCGGTCCTCGTCCTGTTCGCAGTCCAGATAGTTGTGATGGCTTCATCCCAGCTTCAGGCGCAGCAGCAAGTCAACTGGAGCGCGCAGGAGAAGCCGATCTTCGATCAGATCAAGACGTTGCGCAGCCTGCCCGATGACGTGCGCGCCCACACCACAAAAGACATTGCACTAGAGATCCGCGCGCTGCCTTCCACGCCAAACAAACTCAAGCTGGCGGTTTACCTGGCAAGCCGCGCCACTGAGGGAGATTTCGGTCATGACACCTTGCAGGAAGTGGCGACTACTCTCGCCGAGACGTTGCGTCAGCAACCGCCTCCAGATGAGAAAGGACAACCGGCCGGCGCCTATGTCGAGTTGGCGGAATTAGTGCGCTACGAGCATGTCCAGGCCTCGTCGGATGCCCCGCAATACAAGGCGGCGATGGCAAAGCTGGAAGCCGACGATGAGCGCCGCCAACAGGCCGACTTCACGCTGACGGATTTGCAGGGAAAAAGCTGGACGCTGAAAGATCTGCGCGGGAAGGTCGTGCTGGTGAACTTCTGGGCCACCTGGTGCCCACCCTGCCAGAAGGAAATGCCCGACCTGGAGGCGCTGTACAAACGGTTTCAGGACCAGGGCTTCATAATCCTGGCCATCTCCGAGGACGAAGAAACCGACAAGGTGAAACCATTCATCACGGAGCGCAAGATCAGCTATCCCATCCTGCTCGATCCTGGCCAAAAGGTGAACAGTATGTTCCAGGTCGATGGCATTCCCAAGAGCTTTGTGTACAACCGCGATGGCAAGCTGGTGGCGCAGTCCATCGACATGCGGACCCAGCGGCAGTTTCTGGAGATGCTGGCACAGGCGGGTCTACAGTGAAACAGTGGTTTGAAGTCCACTCGGGATGGCGAGTCAGAAAGCGGGCGACGGCATCTCAGCAATAGGGTCCTTCGACTCCGCCGCCCAACTGAGGGCCGGCTCCGCTCAGGACGACACGCGGGAGACGAATGGGCTACTGGTAGTGAGTGCGACATGAATTCGGTTGAGTTGAATGCCGCAAACAGGCCCCGCTTCGTAAGCAGCGCAAGCCTGTTCACGCAGCACCAGCGAAACCTGGTTCTCAGTCTTCTGCTGGCAGTCGCGACAGCCGTTCTCTACTTCCCCGTTAATCGTCAACTGTTTCTCAATCTGGACGGTAACCAATACGTAACCGACAACATCGACATTCAAGACGGTTTGAACTGGGACACCGTTAAATGGGCGTTCACCAGCTATTACTCGCTGAACTGGCATCCGCTGACGTGGCTTTCGCACGCTCTGGACGTGCAGCTGTTTGGCCTGAACCCCGCCCGGCACCATGATGTCAACCTGCTGCTCCATGTGTTGAATGTGGTGCTGCTGTTCTGGGTACTGGAGCGCGCGACCGGTTACGCGGGCCGCAGCGCCGTGGTCGCAGCGCTGTTTGCCGCGCATCCCATTAATGTCGAAGCGGTGGCCTGGATTACCGAGCGTAAGACCCTGCTCAGCATGCTGTTTTTCCTGCTCGCGCTGGGGACCTATCGCTGGTATTCGCGCCGCCCAGGAATAGCCCGCTATGCTCTGGTCGCTTTGTGGTTCGCGCTCGGCTTGATGGCCAAACCCCAGATAATCACATTGCCGTTTGTGCTGCTGCTATGGGATTACTGGCCGCTGAGACGGCTCGCTCTTCGCCCTTCGCCCCTCGCTCTTCGCCAGAATAGTTCCGGTGACGTCTCTGGCGAACAGCGAGGAACGAACAATGAAGAAAGACCTTCTGGCGAAGAGCGAAGGGCCAACGGCGATTGGCGATGGCTGGTGCTGGAGAAGTTGCCGCTGCTTGTTCTTTGCATCCCCAGTTCCATCCTGACAATGAAGGCACAGCGGGCCGGCGGAGCGGTGGTATCGCTGGTTGAGTATTCACTACGCGTGCGGCTGGAGAACGCACTGGTTTCCTATGTGCGATACATTGGCAAAGCGTTCTGGCCGTCGAGTCTGACCCCGATGTACCCCCATCCGGGAAACTCCATCAAAACGTGGCAGGCTTTGGCGGCCCTGCTCTTGCTGCTGGCTATAACTGCGCTGGTCTGGAAATATCGCAGGCAACGCTATCTGCTGGTGGGATGGCTGTGGTTTCTCGGAACCATGGTGCCCATGATCGGCATCGTGCAGGTGGGTCATCAGGCGATGGCCGATCGCTACGCCTATCTTCCCTTCATCGGCCTGTTCATCATGATCTGCTGGGGCGTGGGTGACATGTTCGCACCCGTTCCATTAGGCGGGGCGGCGAGCGGCTCCGCGACAGCGAACCCGTCCCCCGAGCGAGGGCAACGCCTCGCTTCGCCCTATCTGGTGGTCGCTACTGGCCTGGTATTACTAGTGCTAAGCGTTGTAACCCGTCGCCAGCTCGGATACTGGAGCGATAATCTGACCCTCTGGTCGCATGTTTCTCGAGTCGTCGGTACGAATTCGATAGCCGAGGAGCGGATGGGCGAAGAACTGATGAACCGAAGAGAACTGGAAGCTGCGATGCGTCACTTCTCACGCGCTGTAGCCATCGATCCGAACGATCCTCTCAGCAACTTCGCCCTTGCGGTTTACGAGCAGAAACAACGAGACCTGCCGGATGCGATCCGGCGTTACAAGATCGTGGTCAGCCATGCTCCCAACATCGAGATGAAAGCCAGAGCGCTCACCTACATGAGTTATGCCTATCGCGATCTGGGCGATAGCGAGCGGGCGCGACAAAGTTTGCAAGCCGCCGGGAACTTGCAGCCCTGACAGCTGGCCGCCGAGAGCTCTCTGCTATCCTGAGCGCGTCTCCCATGCGCACCATCAGCCGCAAAACCAAGATCGCGTTTTTTGTCACGCTGGGCGTCTGCATCGCGGCGGCGGCGGCTGTGCTCAGCACCAGCTGGGTCATCCTGAACTGGCGCGAGGTCGTGCCGCTGATTCTGGGAGTCATCTTTTTCGGCTTCATCATCGCCGGGGTAATCCTGAACACGATTTTCCTGGTGCGCGAGATCCGCCGCAACGAGCAGCAGGACAGCTTCCTGAACGCGGTGACGCATGAGCTGAAGACGCCGATCACCTCGATTCGGCTCTATCTGGAGACGCTGCAGAAGCGCAATGTGGATGACGAGCAGCGCCACGACTTCTATCAGGTGATGCTGGAGGACACGCAGCGGCTGATGGGAACGGTGGAAGGCGTGCTCCGCGCCGCGCGTATAACCCAGAAAAATGCTCTTCTATCACGCACCGAAATCGCGGTTGGACCATTGGTGGACGAGGTAATCGAGTGGGCGCGCTCCCGCCATCATCTTTCGCCCGCGGTCCTTGACTGGACGCCGGATGGCAAGCCCGATGGCCAACTCAGCGTCATGGGCGATCGCGACGAGCTTTTCACCGCGCTATCGAACGTGCTGGATAATGCCGTGAAATACTCGCCGCAGGACGCACACATCCGGGTTGCGGTGGTTACGCCGGACCTGGAGCACATTGAGATTCGGGTGCGCGATAATGGAGTCGGCATTCCACGAGGTGAGTTGAAACGCATCTTCAAACGCTTTTATCGCGTGCTTACGCCCGGTGCGTCGCAGGTGAAAGGCAGCGGTCTGGGCCTGTTCATCGTGCGTGCCATCGCCCGCCGCCATGGCGGCAATGCGTATGCCGACAGCGAAGGTTCCGGACACGGGACCACGTTTATCATTGAGCTGCCAAGGAACTCCCGGTGAGCGACATTCTTTTGGTAGAAGACGAAGAGCACCTGGCGCGCGGGCTGAAGTTTAACCTGGAGGCGGAGGGCTATCGCACCAAGGTTGTCGGCGATGGCGAAACTGCGCTCGAACTGCTGCTGAAGCAGCGCAGCGAGTTTGACCTTTTGGTGCTGGATGTCATGCTGCCCGGCAAAGACGGCTTTGCGGTTGCGAGCGAATTGCGCAAGGCGAGCAACTACATTCCGCTGCTGATGCTGACCGCGCGCGGCCGCCCGGAAGACGTGCTCAAGGGCTTTGCCTGCGGCGCGGACGATTACCTGCCCAAGCCATTCGATCTGGCTATTCTGCTGGCACGGATTCGCAGCTTATTGCGCCGCCATGATTGGGGCCGCACCTTGTTGAGCGATCCGCCAGCCGATGTGCGCGTCACTGAACCGAAGGATGCCGACTCGCTGCGGGAGTTCGACGTTTATGTTTTTGACGGCAAGCAGGTCGACTTCGGCACGCTGGAACTGCGGGCCGATGACAAGGTCTTCCGCTTGACGCTGATGGAAGCGGAGCTACTGCGGCACCTGATTCGCAACGGCGGCAGGATTGTTTCGCGCAAGTCCATTCTGGAGGAAGTCTGGGGACTGCATGAAGACACCGACACGCGCGCGATCGACAATTTTATCGTGCGGCTGCGCAGGTACATCGAGAAGGACCCCGTGCATCCACGCCATTTGCTGACGGTGCGCGGAGTGGGATATCGGTTTATGCCTAGGCCGGCTGCGACGAGCAAGGTCAATAGTAGGTGATGCCGAAATTGTTTTTCGTCGACCTAACTGGAGGGCCATATAAAACAGAGACTGGGGACAATATTCGGCATCTGTGGGCTGTTATCGGCCATCGCAGGATTTCTGTGCTGGTTTCTGCCATATTCTCCCCGGCTCTTCTTGTACGGAGTTGTCGGACTCCCGGCGGCTTCACTTTTGTTGATGGTTCTCGCCGGCATTTTTTCTTCGCGGTGGTGGTTTGTCGCAGTCATCTTACCGTTGGTTTTCTTGGGCATGGCTCCGCAATACGAACAGCCAACAAAAATAGCGCTGAACGGCAACAGCTATGCAGGCATTTCGTTCAAGCTTTCAGGGAGCTTCAAAGTGGTGTCGGTTGGTGCGTACCAGTACCCTGCAGATGAAAAACAGCCCAACGATCCCCATTTGATGATGTGGCGGATCGAAGCTGCCGATCCAAAGAACGGCGGGCGAGAAGCCTGGGAGCTGAATACCGTCAGATATGGCGAAGTGCCAGACGGATATGTGCAAGTCTCTCCGAACAGCGGCGAGGCTCCGCCACCTTTGGAACCCGGCACAGTTTACCGAGTAAATGCGGACGGTTTCTTTGGCGGATTTTTCAAAATATCCAACGGGAAGCCGCAATGGGTACCGACCCCTTCAGATACGCCGTGTTGGGCCAAACAGGGAAGTACCTGGATACGAATCGCCTGTTCTTGAAAAGGGCACCTGGTCCGGCTTGGCTTCCACCACGTCACACCCCCCTGTGCGCCGCATCACGGAATCCCTGTGACAACGGCGATATAAACGCCCTAGAGGCTGCCACAGCGGCCGCAGGTGCTTTATGTTGACCTTCGCCATTTTCCCCATCGTGCTTTTCTTCCTTGGCGCAATTCTCGTCACCGGCCTTCCGGTGGTGGTGAGCTTGCAGAATTACTACCAGAACCGTGGCCGCCAGCCGGTCGTCTGCCCGGACTCCGGGCAACCCGTCGATGTAGAGGTCGACAGGAAGTTCGCGTTCTGGTCGGCATTGCGTGGACAGGAACATTCCCGGCTGGAATCGTGCACACGCTGGCCGGAAAAGGGCGATTGCGGACAGGAGTGTCTGGCGCAACTCGATCCTTCACCTGAGAATGTCGAACGCCTGCTGACCAAATGGTACGAAGGCAAGAGCTGCGCCGTTTGCACGCGCGCGCTGTCACCGTCCGATTGGCGCCGCAGCCGCCTGGCCGTGCTCAATGAGCAGCAGAAAATATTTGAGCTGCGGGACATGTATCTGGATGAATTGCAGGCGACGCTGCAAAATATGCGGCCCCTGTGCTGGAATTGCCATCAGGAAGAGCGAGCGCGCCAGGCAGTACCGGCTCGTATCCTGAAGGGCGACCGCCATCGCCTGACGCCTGCGATCGAGTAAGCAGTCCCGCTAAGACAAAAAGGACGGCCGCGAGGGGCCCGTCCCTTTTCTGCTTCAGTTCCCTTACTTCGAAGGCGGACCCGACGAGGCGTGAGCCGCCGGTGCAGCGGTGCCGCTGCTCCCAGGACGCCCAATGACGCCTCCTCCTGATCCTGCTCCGTAAGAGATGGCAGGTGCATAGGAGCTCACGGCAGCAGAGCTGACCTGCGGCGGAGCAAACACATGCGCTGAGCCACGATGTACCGCGTTCATGCCGCTGTCATTCGCGGCGAACACATTTCCGTGAGCCGCTGCATTGCTCGCATTCGGCTTGGCAAAACTCTGTGCTGCCACGGCCGATCCGGCTGTTCGTCCGGGAACCAGGCTGGCGAAGTTTGGTGGAATCCGTCCTCCTGGAATTGAGAGCGGATTTGCGCCAGCCTTGCCCACCAGCACGGTCGGGCGGGCAAAGTTCGTCGCTGCCGTAACAGCCGGAGGAGTAGCTGCCGTCCAGCCTGCGGGCGCTCGGGTAACGCGAGGAACGCTCTGGAAGCTGGATGCGTACCATTGGCCACCGTAGTTGCTACCCGGCAACCAGGCCCATCCTGCGCCATTGATGAAAGCCCATGAGCCATAGTGAAATGGCAACCAGCCCCACGGATAGGCCGAGGCCCACGAATAGCCCATGCCGGGATAGAACATCCAGGCTCCGTTGTTGTAGGGGCTCCAGCTCATCATTGCGTTGGCAAAGCCGAACGGCTGCCAAGCGTACCCGTAGCCGCCGGCGTAGAAAAAGTTGCCGTAGTAGTTGAGGTCCTGCATGCCGTAGGCGCGATTCGGTCCGCCGTAACCTTGATTCTCAGCATAGGTATTGCTGTAGGCTTCGCGCTCTTTGTTCCATGCATCGAAACGCACCGGTTCTACACCCTTGGCGACGCCGTAGTTCGTTCCGCTGTTGCCAGCCAGGGTCAGAGTTTCCTTCTTATTGACGATCACCGGCTGCTGCTGGTTCTCCAGTTGAACCTCACCTTTGAAGACGGCAACCTGGATCTGATCTGGGCCGGCGCTCAGTCGCAAATCGGTGTCGCGGTGCACCAGAAAACTCTTACTGCCGACCATCAGGCGATAGACGTCGTCGCCCTTCGACGCGGTATCGAGATAAACCAGCCCCTTGACCACCTCGATCTGGTCGATCTTAACGCCAGCATCATTCATCAAGAGCTTGGAGAACTTTACTTCGGAATCTTCGGTCAAGCGCAGCGCGCTCTGATTCTCGAACTCGATCTCGGCCAAGCCATCGCTGCCCGTCACCAGGCGCGTGCCTTCGACGATGGGCGTGTTGAGAATGGCCTTCTCCACACCTGCGCCGGCAGCGCGATCCATTTGAACTTGTCCTTCGATGGAGCTGAGGCGAACGATCCTGACATGCGAGTCGGCGACGGCTGCGAGTGAGCCGGCGGCCAAAACAAATGCTGCGAGGGCAGACAATGCGGAAACGAAGTGCCTTGTCATGTTAGTACTCCTGGGCCGGTGCTTCCTGAACCTGAGAGACGGTATCGGAGTGGCTGGACAAGCCTCGTCGAGGCCTTCTCTGTCTACTCATATTAAACACCAGTTCCGAAGCGAGGATTCGGGAATTCGCCTTGTGACGTTGTCAAAGTGTTGTGACGAACTGTGTAGAACCTCTTTATGCGGACGAACGGCAGGTCCCTATTGTGCGGCAGGATTCGGCGCGGGCGCAGCCGGCTGCCCCTGGTTGTGCAACAGGCGCTCGGCGCTTTGCCGGCTGATGTTCATCAGGTTGGGATCATTGGCGATCTTGCGCAGCATGGGCGCGATGATAGCGAGCTCCTCGACACCGTGGCTGGCTTGCTGATCCTCCAACTCCTTCAGCAGCTTGTCCATGCCCAGCTTGTCAAAGCGATACTGAAAGGCCAGCTTGCGGCCAAAGTCGATGGTCATGGCAATCGCCGTGAAAAGGCGCGTCAGTTCCTCCACGTCTGAGTTCTGCGACCAGTTGTAAGTGGCCGAGCCGTGGACTTGCGGCGACTGGTACTGCAACGTCTTCTGCCCCGTCTGCGCAATGCGCTTCATGGGGGAAGCAAAATCGCCACGAAAGTAATTCAGCTTCTGCGCCAGGTCGAAGATCTTTTGCCGGTTTGCCGCTGACATGGTGAAGTCCTGCTGGTAAGGGTCGGTATCGTTGGTCTCATCGGCGTGAGGGGTTCCGTCGAAGCGGCACTTGCCGTCGGACTGAACGGTGACGCTGTACGTCTGCCAGGGAAAGCCCTGGCTCCAGTCAAAGCTGAAGCGCACCGACGGCTGAGTTGGGACAGCAGGAGCCGGAACAGCAGTGGGCTGCTGGGCCAGCACTGACAACGCCTGCACGAAAAGCAGCGGGAGGAACCACCGTCTCATTCTGAGGAGAGATTCTATCAGCGCGCGCCAGTTTGCTGCCGGTGCAACGTCGCGGCGGTGTGCAGATGGCAGATGGCGATGGCGAGAGCGTCGGCGGCATCGGCGGATTGTGGCGGTCCTGGCAGGTCCAGCAAGCGCGTCACCATGAGTTGCACTTGCGATTTCTCCGCTCTGCCGTAGCCGACTACAGCCGACTTGATGGACAGCGGTGAGTAGGCGACAACTGCAAGACCAGCTTGCGCGGCGACCAGCATGGCAACGCCTCGAACGTGGCCCAGCTTGAGCGCCGATTTCACGTTGACGGCGTAGAACACGTCTTCGATCGCGACCTGCTCCGGAGAATATGTGGCAATGATTTCGGCGAGTCCTTCGCAGATCGTCTTCAGGCGGAGTTCCAGTGCGTCGCGCGGCGAAAGTCGAATAGCCCCGCTGCAAAGATGGCGAAGGCAGCCCTGATCGTCCTGCTCCACAACTCCGTAGCCGGTGTATTCGCCGCCGCAATCGATGCCGAGAACACGCATTGCCGCGAGTTTAGCAGGAGTTGTTCGACGGCGTCTTGAGGTCTCCACTCGCGACAGGAGCGGACTCTCGTGGATTTGGGACATCGGATGCGGCGGAAGCAGAAACTTGCGTAAGCCCAACATTTACCGTGCAGAACGAGCGGCAACTGAAGCTGGACGGGGCCCAGAGTATAGCCTAAAGGTGGCAGGCTGGAGAGCGGTCGTCAGTGGTCTGGACACTGCACTTCATGGTCAGTACTATGCCCTGACAATTCACGAGTTGATGCAAATGACCTTTGGGGACCTTTCGGCCAGGTTGATGGATCACTCTTGAACGGTCCACCGCGTCAAGAAAAAGGAGATTCTCAGATGATCGACATGTTGAAGAATCTGCACCAGGAAGAATCAGGTCAGGACCTGATCGAGTATGGATTGATCGCGTTGATAGTTGCCTTGGGTGCCCTGGCTGGTATGGGTATCTTGGCTTCTTCAATCAACCAAGTGTTCACGCAGGTCGCGGGCCAGCTGACTTAACCAACATTTTGGCGGGCGGTCGTGTCGGAGATGTTCATGGCGGACTCTTCTGGCGCGGCCACACGCCTTCAATCAAGGCCCACAGAGCTGGCATAGCGGGCGGGGCGACCCCGAGGACTTTCGGGTTCGCCTCTTAGATTCCTACGCGCTTCGTCTACCGTCTCCGCCGAAGTTTCTCTCACACACGCTTAACGATACGTATCTGACGCGACGCATTTTCGTGCCGCGGCCGTGCCCTGAATCGTTCCGATCGCCATGCATGACTCTGCCTGGGGCACCGTGCTGATGCGCCAGGTCCCGCCGAACGAACGACTCGTCCCGGATGGAACTGGAGCGGCTTGGCCGTCATAGGCAAGCTTGCAAGCAGGAGTGTACACTGGCTTGCTAAATGAATCGATACATTTAGTATTTGCGGGAACGGTTTCTCCGACTCCTTAATGTTTGTGCGATTCCAGTCCAGAATCC
>JBEKTC010000119.1:0-11579 GCA_049516475.1 Candidatus Korobacteraceae bacterium
ATGGCCTTGCGCCAGATGGAGCAGCTTGCCACGCAGGCGCTGAGCCGCTTCGCCATTCGCGATGTGCGCATCGTCCATCGCCTGGGGCGCTTACAGATCGGCGAAAGCAGCGTCTATATTGCCGTAGCGGCGGCGCATCGGGCCGCGGCCTTCGACGCTTGCCGCTGGCTCATCGATACTCTGAAGACCATGGTCCCCATCTGGAAGAAGGAACATTTTCAAGATGGCGCGGTATGGGCGGACGGCGAGCCCTTTCCGCCGGAAATCCCTCGGGCCGGCAACAACGCGTCAAAATAGCTGGACTGGGGTTTACCTTAACGAATGCTTCTTAGCTTTCAGCTCTCCACTCGAGTAAGTGTCAAAGTACGTGCGCTTGGCTGGGCGTGTGTCTGGATTGTTGTGTTCGGGACCGTTCCCCTATTTTGCCAAGGCCAGTCAACCCAGAGCACGGTGCCGCGTCCGCCAGCGTCGCTGACGCAGCCGCCTCCGGCCGGAGTTGCTCATCCTCCCGACGTGCCCAAACAGCAGCCCGCAAACGCGGACGATCAACCCAACACAACCTTCAAGGTGAATGTAAAGCTGGTGAACGTCTTCGCCACCGTGACCGACTCCGGTGGAGCGCCGGTTTCCGCGCTCAAGCAAGATGATTTCCAGGTGTTCGAGGACGGCGACCCGCAGCAGATCGCGGTGTTCCATCGCGAGTCGGAGTTGCCGTTGTCAATCGTGGTGGCCATCGACACCAGCCTCAGTACGCGCGGCGATCAGAAGCTGGAAGTGGAATCGGCGCGCCGCTTCGCTCACGCCATCTTGCGCCCCATCGATGGTCTCTCGCTCTTCCAGTTCAGCGAAATCGTCGATCAACTGACGCCCTTCACCGCCGACATGCGAGTCATCGATCGCGCCATCAATCATGTCCATTCGGGAGCAGCGACCGCGCTCTACGACACTCTGTATCTGGGATCCGACGCGCTGCTGGCGCGGCGCGGCCGTAAGGTGATGGTGGTGATCACCGATGGCGGCGACACGGTGAGCAAGACAACATATCAGGAAGCGATTCGCGAAGCGCAGCAGGCGGAGGTCATCCTCTACAGCATCATCATCGTTCCCATCGAGAACAGCGCCGGACGCGATATTGGTGGCGAGCACGCGCTGATTCAGCTCTCGCGCGACACCGGAGGGAAGTATTTCTATGCCAGCGGAATGGAGCAACTGGACGCTGCCTTCCGCCAGATCAGCGACGAGTTGCGCACGCAATATCTGATCGCCTACTACCCCAGCAAACGAATCTCCGACTCCGATTACCGCCGCATCGACATCAAGATCAATCCCGCCACAAGAGACTATCCTGACCCGGCAGAACTGGTCGTACGTCACCGGAGCGGTTACTACACCATGCCCTCCAAGTAACGAATACAAAGCGAATTTAATCCTGCTGTGTCAATGCTGTCCGAAACGCATTTCGGACGTCCCGAGCGTCTTTGGCCATTTTTTTCGAGGGGCTTCTGGTGGCCTTTCAGACCGATTACCTTCCAAACTTGGAATATTACCTTTGGGGATATGTGAAAACTGGGAGACCCGGCACTTGAGGGGCCGCCACCGTCCCACGATATATGCTTAAGAATCAATGTGATGCGCGCATATCGTAGGCTATTGAAACCGCCTTTTTCATGGCCGGATTTGGCCATTCCCGTGCCATAAGTAATCCCGAAGGCCGGGTTTTTGTGTGGGACCCGTCCTTAATGCCTGGTTACGTTGCACACTCCGGTTATTGTCCAGACCCCCGGTCTGGCGATGAAGCAAAAGATTTTTAAGATGTACATCTCGAGGGGAGAGATATGAAACTGAAGAAATTGATCACCGGAATGTTGGCTCTATTGGTGATCGCCCTGCTGATCGCGCCGTCGCTCATGGCGCAATCGCTGGTTTCGGGCGATGTCACCGGTACAGTCACCGATCCTAGCGGTGCGGTTGTGCCTAATGCCTCGGTCACATTGAAAAACAGTGCCAACGGCGCGTCCCGCACCACCACCACTACCTCCAGCGGTGCCTACCGCTTCTCGCTTCTGCCGCCCGGTAACTATACGGTAAGCGCAACCGCGCAGGGCTTCAGCAAAGCCGAAGAAACGACCTCGGTCAATGTCGGCCAAGCCTCCGTCGCCAATGTAAAACTGGCGGTCGGCAGCAGCTCGCAAACCGTGGAAGTCACCTCCGCCGCGCCTCTGGTGCAGGCGGATAACGCCGACCTCTCCACCAACTTCGATCAAAACCTGGTTGCCAACGCACCCAACGGCGGTAATGACCTCACGTACATTGCTCAGACCGCTCCCGGCATCAACATGAATACCGGCATGGGTTACGGCAACTTCCAGACCGCTGGTCTGCCCGCCACCTCCAACGTATTCACGATGAATGGCGAGAACCAGATGGATCCGTACCTGAACCTGAACAACTCGGGTGCGACCAACCTGATGCTCGGCAAGAACGCTGTGCAGGAAGCCACCGTCACCACCAATGCCTACGGCGGCCAGTATGGACAGCAGGCCGGTGCGCAGGTGAGTTACGTCAGCAAGTCCGGCACCAATGCCTACCACGGCAACGCCAGCTACTGGTGGACTGGCAGCAGCATTCAGGCCAATAGCTACCTCGCCGGCATCGTGCCTGCAGGCACTGCAGTTAACCCGACGCCGTTCACCAACAACAATCAGTGGGCAGCCTCCGTCGGCGGCCCGATCAAGAAGGACAAGCTGTTCTTCTTCGCCGACTGGGAAGGAATCCGCTACATCGTTCCTTCGACGCAGGTGATCACCGCGCCGACCCAGGGTTTTATCAACTCGGTCACGTCAAACATAGCGACCACCCAACCGCTCTCACTCCCGCTCTACCAGAAGATGTTCAGCCTCTATCAGGGTGCAAATGGATACGGTTCAGGAACGCCTAACAGTAACAGTATAGGATGCCTGGCCGGTACCGGATCCACTTTCGCCGGTGCCTGCTCCCAGTCCTGGACGGGCAGCCCATCGCTCCCTGCTAAGGAATGGCTCCTCACAGGCCGCGTGGACTACAACCTGAACGACAGGAACCACCTGTTCTGGAGTGTCAGCTTTGACCACGGCACCCAGGCCACCTATGCCGACCCCATTAACGAAGCCTTCAGCGCGGCCAGCTATCAGCCCCAGTACAACGGTCAGGGACAGTGGACGCACACTTTTGGCAGCAACGCTACCAATCAGTTCGTCTACGCCGGCAGCTACTACCGGGCGATTTTCGACCAGATCAATGGGACGGGAGTCTTCCCACTAGGCGTAATTGACAGTCCCCTGGGCTTCACTAACCTGAATCCTATCGCGACCGCTTTTCCGCAGGGCCGCAATGCGACTCAGTATCAGTTCGTGGACGACTTCTCAGTTACGAAGGGTGCCCACAACCTGAAGTTCGGAGCTAACTACCGGCGCTATGACATCACCGATTACGCCGTCAGTGCTGGCAGTAATCCCGCTGCCATCTTTATATCGGACGGCTCGTTTTACAGCGGTACGGCCGATGAGTTCACGCAGAACTTCCCGACCCGCTTGAGCGAACCTGTTGCCCTGTGGGGTATTGGTATTTACGCTCAGGACGAGTGGCGAGTCACCAAGAACCTGAAGCTGACCTTTGGCTTGCGCGCAGAGCACGACTCCAACCCGGTCTGCCAGACCGACTGCGCGTCATTGCTTGCTGCGCCGTTCAACGCTACAAGCACCGATCCGACTACCCCCTACAACCAGATGATCGATGCCGGCCGGCACCAGATCTTCAAATCGGTTGATTCGATCAATTGGGCTCCCCGCTTCGGCTTTGCCTGGTCACCGGGCGGCTCCGACAGGACCGTTGTTCGCGGCGGCATTGGCCTCTTCTACGACGCCTTCCCGGCCTTCCTGGGCGACGCGTTTATCCAGAACTTCCCCAATTACCTCGGTGTCACCCAGGTTGGTGGCGCCATCAATCCGGCCAACTTCCTGCCTTGGGCTGACCAGAGCAGTCCAGCCAGTCCTTGGGTGATCGGCGCTAATTCGGCGTCGCAGATCCGCAGTGGCTACGCCAGCGGCGCCTCTTTTGCTTCGCTGTCGGCGGCCAATCCGCTCTTCGTGGCACCCAACTTCCAAAGCATGCCCAACAACTTCCACGTCCCGCGTTACCAGGAGTGGAGCTTGCAAATTGAGCAGCAGCTGGACAGCAAGAGCTCAATGACCTTGGCTTATATCGGCAACCACGGTCTCAACGAGCCGGTCACGAACTTCCCCAATGCTTCTGCAGGCTTTGGTGGACTTCCGGCCAATTCACCGAATCCTAACTTCTCTGGCATCGGCGAAGTTTATTCGGGGGCCGTTTCCAACGACAACCAGCTGACGACCAGCTATTCGCGTCGCCTGACCTATGGCTTTACCATCAATGCTAGCTATACTTGGGCGCATGCGATGGACGAGATTTCCAACGGTGGAGTTAATGGCTACAGCTCGACAAGCGCCGAGTGGGCCTTGAATCCCTACAACCTTCGCTCCAACTACGGGAATGCGGACTACGATATCCGTAGTTCCTTCAACGCTCAGTATGTTTGGAACACTCCGTGGAAGTTCAGCAACAAGTTCGCCAACGGTGCTTTCGGCGGATGGACTCTGTCGCAGAACTTCTTTGCCCGCAGCGGACTCCCCTTCACCGTCTTTGACTCGACAGCGGGAGCGACGAACTACAGCTATAACGGCTCCGTACCGGCAACTGGCACTGGCAACCCGTATCTTCCTGCGGAAGTGATTGGTGCCGGCCAGGGCAACTGCAGCATTTACCTCACCGGCTGCCTGAACTCCTCGGGATTTGCGTCAGCTAGCACCGTGACGGGTTTCCCGAACCAGCCGCGTAACAGCTACCGCGGGCCCGGGTTCTTCGACACGGACCTCAGCATCAACAAGAACTTCAAGCTGTCCGAGCGGTTTGCGCTCGGTGTCGGCGCGAACTTCTATAACGTGCTCAATCACCCGAACTTCGCCGAGCCGAACGTCCAATTTGGCTCCCCGCTTTTCGGTCAGATACTGACGCAGACGGCCCCGCCGACCGGTCCTTTTGGAGCGTTCTTCTCGGGTTCTCCGGCAGGCCGTATTATCCAACTCCAGGGCAAGATCGTGTTCTAGTCGATCCAATCTTGCTTCACCTCGGCGGCCCTTCGGGGCCGCCTTTTTTTGTCGTCCCTTCGGTGTAACTGGCAAGTGCGCCCGCGCCGGCAATCAGGCCAACTCTTCGCCACTTTTGGTACACTTCAAGACTTAGCTCTTTGTCCGCTCGCTGAAAGGCTATCCAGCAATTCAAGACGAAGAGCGAAAGGCGAAGGGCGAAAAGCGAATCATGACGAATCCTACGCAACCGGCAATTCAGCTGACCAATACTCCCGACTATCGCGAGAACTATGCCAACAGCGTTCAGGTGCGGGTCAATGTATGGGATTTTTTCCTGGTCTTTGGCACACTCCAGCAGCAGGATGAGACCCGAGTGGACGTGCGCAACTTTCAGGGAATCTATCTCAGCCCGCAGCAGGCCAAAGCGCTGCATACCATCCTGCAGCAGAATCTGGTCAACTACGAAAACACTTTCGGCGAGATCAAGCTTGATCCGCGGGTCGGGCCCGGCTCCGGTCCCATCCACTAACGATGTGAAGAGCGTTGTCGCGTTGTGAAGTTAGTTTTGCAGGTAATAATCCCGGCGTATGACCAGCTGGGAAACAACTGGAGGGAGCGGCGCGCCGCGGAGCGATCGCGGCGTGGTGGTAGAAAAGGCGGCATCGATCCCGGACTGCCGATTTTTTCCGTTTCGACGTTAGTCGTGCGAGCGATGTGCGTCCTCGCAGCCTCCCGGTTGGCGACTTGGCGGCAACAGTATGGATCCTGGCCATCACATCACCACCAGAGCGGCCGCATTATCGACCGGCAGCGCAGTCAGATGTCCGGCGACAGACACAGGGAGGGACAAGCTCATCCCGTACCCGGTCATGTCGGCAAATGCGCGCGAAACGAGCCAGTTCGTGCCCAGCACACTTGCACGCCCTTTCCGTATGGTCTTTGTTGCCCTTACCATCCGGATTGCGGTGTCGGCCGCTATGGTGCCCGAGTTTCTCGATAGCTTTCGTGACCACTGGCACTTCGGTTGGGAGATGGGCCAAATCGCCCATTCGATCTGCCAGGGACACGGGTTCTCTTCGCCCTTCTTCGATCCCAGCGGCGCTACGGCAATGTTGCCACCGGCCTACCCATATCTGATTGCCGGATGCATGAAGCTCTTCGGCGGTTACACGGTGGCCAGTGCGATGGCCATCCTCAGCCTCAACAGCATTTTCGCGTCAGTCACTGTGCTTCCGATCTATTTCCTGGCCAGGCGCATTTTCGATGAGCGGGTAGCTGTGATTGCCGGATGGACGTGGGTATTTTTCCCGTATTCAATTTATCTATCCGGCGGGCGCATTTACTCCGACGCATTGACCTGCCTGCTTGCGAGCTTGCTTTGGCTTCAAACTTTACGGCTAAGGGACAGCCGGGCAACCGGAGACTGGCTGCTCTGGGGAGCTCTCTGGGGATTGGCCGGCCTGGTGAGTCCGGCGCTGCTTGGACCTTTGCCTTTTCTTGCGATATGGCTCTGTGTGCAGCGCCGAAAGGCCAAACTCGCCTGGCTGTTGCCGGGGCTGCTCGCGGTCTGCGCATTCCTGGCGGTGACCGCGCCGTGGACAGTTCGAAATTATCGGACTTTCCATCGCGTCATTCCTTTGCGCGACGGTTTCTGGATGGAAGTTCATGTCGGCTACAACGGCGACACCTCTGATGTGACACCGGATTCAGCACACCCCACGACGAGCCCATCGGAATACGCGCTATGGCAACGACTCGGCGAAATTGGTTACATGGATGCGAAGAAAGCGGAAGCCCTGGCATTCATCACTCAGCATCCCAGGTTTGCGGTTTGGATGACGGCGCGCCACTTCGTTAATACGTGGACGGGTTTCTGGTCCTTGGAACCCAACTTCCTCGCCAAGGAGCCGTTCCACATACCCAACATTTTCTTGACCACCGCCATTACCCTACTCCTGCTCGGAGGTTTGCGGTTTGCGTGGTCGGAAGAAAAGGGGCAAGATGTCTTTCCGCTGGTTCTGATTCTGGTCACGTATCCGCTGGTTTATTACGTCACGCATTCCAGCATGGATTATCGTCACCCACTGGATCCCATCATCGTCATTATGAGTTCTTATTGCGTGCTGGAGTGGCGGAGACACCTGGCGACGAAAGCGGCCCAGCGCGACGCACTCTCGGTGGGCATAACGCGTCCTACTCCGTAGTCGTAACCTTATGGCGCAAACTGCTGAGACGCCGCTAACTCGTTCACGGTTCGACCTTTCCGGAACGCTGGTGTTCCGTGAAATTCTGGCCATGGGGATCGACTCGCTGCGGGCCGATAAGTTGCGTGCGGCCATGACCGCGCTGGGCATGGCGGTGGGCACAGCGGCGCTGATTCTGGTGGTTACGGTGGCGCTAACGGGAAAGCGCTATGTGCTGGCGCAGATCGAAAACGTCGGCACCAACGTCATTTGGGCGGAATATTCCGGAATATCCAGCGCCTCCGCTAATGTGGCTGCCGCCGACTACCTCACCGTCAACGACATGACCGCGGTCGAGCAACAGGTGCCTGGCGTCAAGGAGGCATCACCTGTGGTCAACATGCTCCAGCGTATGGTGATCGGCTCCGGCAAGGAGCAGGAGATTCTGGTGCTCGGCGTCGATCCCCAGTATCAGCCGGTGCGGCGGATTATCGTGAGTGCAGGCAGGTTTTTCGACCAGACGGATTCGCAATCCACCAGCAAAGTAGCGCTCATCACCGAGAGTCTGGCGCGCAGCCGATTCGGCTCCCTTGATCTGGCGCTGGGACAAACCGTCAGGATTCAGGAAGTACCGTTCGTTATCATCGGCACCTTCCGCGAGAGCGTCGATACTATGGGCCGCTCAGAGATTGAAGACGATACCGTCTTGATTCCCTACAGTGTTGCCCGCTCCATGATCGGCACTGCGGCGGTCAATCAGATTTATTTTTCGGTGTTCGACGCCGCCGGCATTCCCGCTGCTACCGAGACCATACAGAAAGTGCTCGCTTCCCGGCACCGGGCTGAGTCGGTGTACAACGTCAGCAATATGACTGAAGTGCTGCGGTTGGCCAACAAAACAGCGACCGCCTTTACTTCGGTGCTGCTGCTGTTTGCGGCGGTAACCTTGGTCGCGGCCGGCATCGGGATTATGAATATCATGATGGCCACCGTGCATGCGCGAATCCACGAGATCGGAGTGCGCAAGGCCGTGGGCGCAACCCGCAGGGCGATCCTGCTGCAATTCCTTTTCGAGGCGGTGCTGATTGCGCTGCTGGGCGGCACAGTAGGGACAGCCGTAGGAATCGGCATTCCTATCTCGATCCAGATTTTCACCAATCACCATGTTCCGGTCTCTGTCCTCTCGGCAGTCATTGCGCTGCTGGTTTCCTGCGCCGTCGGGATCGGCTTCGGTATAACACCGGCAAACAACGCCGCCCGGCTCGATCCGGTAGAGTGCCTGCGGCACGAGTGATGTCAGGATTATGGATTTGACACACGGACGGGGATGGCTGAACTAGTACTGGATTGCGATCACACACTTGGCGTGTGCGGCCAATACCAAGATTGGCGATACCGAGTGTGAAATCGTCATTCATAACCCATGACCAAAACAGTTCGTTCTCTGGCTACAGCCCGCGAGTATCTCTCTGCCTACGCCCTCCTGTTTACCTTCCTCTTGGTCACCCACGCTCCGCTGCTTCGCCTGCCCTATTTCTGGGATGAGGCCGGATATTACATCCCCGCTGCACGCGATCTGCTGCTGACGGGATCGCTCATTCCGCATACCACGCTCTCCAACGCCCACCCTCCGCTGGTGATGTTGTGGCTGGCGTTCTGGTGGAAGGTCAGCGCCTTCACGCCGGCGGTCACGCGCACCGCAATGCTGATGGTGGCGGCCTTCGCGTTGCTCGGCTTGTGGCGCTTGTCGCGCGCTGTCGCCAACGAAGCAGTCGCCGTAGCGACCGTGCTCTGCACCGCGCTCTATCCGGTGTTCTTCACCCAAAGCTCCATGGCCCACCTCGACATGATGGCAGCCGCCTTCACTCTTTGGGGGCTGGCGATGTACGTGGAGCGAAGACCAGTCGCGACCATTGTGTTTTTCACCCTCGCGCCCCTGGCCAAGGAGACGGCAATTGTCACTCCCATGGCGCTGCTTGCGTGGGAGTTGCTTTGTCCTACGATCAGCAGGGAACTCCAGTCAGGACCTCAGTGCCTTTATCGCAGCAAGCGTCATGCGCTAGCGTTTCTTCTTTGTCTGGCTCCATTGCTGCTCTGGTTTGGCTATCATCACCACCACACCGGCTTCTATCTCGGAAATCCGTACTATCTCCGCTACAATCTCCAGGCGACACTCACTCCTCTGCGCATTCTGCTCGCGCTTCTGATCCGGCTGTGGCACGTCTCGGGTTATCTGAATCTGTTCTTGCTCACCTTGGGCGCATTGTTTGCCATGACGCAGTCCCCACTGCGCGAGCCGGACGGCACGCTCCGTCCGCGCATTGCGATCAGCGTGCAGCTTGTCTTTGCCGCCGTTCTGGCCTCGAACATCCTGGTCGAATCTGCGTTAGGGGGCGCGGTTCTGGCTCGTTACATGCTGCCGGTTGTGCCGCTCGTCATTCTGGTGTGCGTCTCCACCATGCGACGGCGCATCCGGCGATGGACCTGGTGGATTGCCGTTACTTGCGCTGCCTTCGTGGTCCAGCTCTTCGTGCCTCCGCCTTATCGCATCGCTCCTGAAGACACCCTGCTGTATCGCGACTATGTTGTCCTTCACGAGCTTGCCGCCGATGAACTGTCAGCCAGGTATCCGCACGCTCGCATTCTCACCGCCTGGCCCGCTTCCGACGAACTCACTCGCCCGTTCCTGGGATATGTGAAGCAGCCGCTCAATGTAGTGCGCCTCAAGAACTTTTCGCGGCTGGAGATTGAGCGTGCGTCCCAGGCGACAGATCAGTTCGACGTTGCTTATCTGTTCAGCACCAAGTGGGAGCCCCCGTACCCGCTCCTCGAAGGCCTGGCCTTCGGAAAGCCGCTCCAGGAGCGCTTCTTCGACTACCATGAGGATTTGTCACCGCGGCGAGCCGCGGACATTCTGGGCGGCAGAACAGCAAGTCACCTGGACCGCAACAATGAGTGGATCGCACTGATCTCCATCGAGAAGATCGAAGACGCTGCAATTTGCCGGGCCCGGAGTTGTCCGCCCCTGATTAAATCGACTAAATAGGCGAAGCGCTTACGACCCCGATCCAAACAGGAGCGGGTATCCCGGCGGCTTGATGCAGATGTCAATCACCGTGCGGTCGCCCTGCCTGGACACTCGCACCAGCCGCACGCAGTCTGTCTGGTGATGGATCAGTTCCTTACCCTGCGCATTGACCAAATTCCGCGGCCAATCCGGCAGTTGCTGCCGATAGAACTCCCACACTTGTTGCACGCTGTCCGGTGTCCAATAGCTCGCGGAAATTTCCTGAAGCGTCCTGTGCCCGAGCTGAAGTTCGCTCACCGACTCGGCACTCCCAGCGCTCTCAGGCATCGCGCCGGGATACGTGGGGATCTGCGCCAGCCGGGGATCGAGTTTCGCCTCCGGCCGCACATCCAGCGTACCCAGGGGACTATCCACGTGCGTGCCCTTGCCGGAACTAGTGGTCGTCTCAGAAATCTTGGTGCGCTTGCTCACCCACCACAACCCGATCGCGCCCACGAGAAACGCTGTGCCAAACGCTGCAAACGGAATAAAGACCATCCACACTTCCGCCCCCTCCTGGGACACTCTGGGCGCCCACTCTTGGCGCGAGGAATCTGCGTCATCTCAGGAGATTGTAGAAGCAGGGATGCCCTCGCCGTTATGTCACCAAAGTGTGGATATCCGAGTCGACTCACTTGCCAGCGTTTGGAGCATGATCGCTCACGATTAGGGCAGAATGGAAATCCCGGGTAAAATAATGAAAGAAGCCACGAGCGTCGGGGATTGGATGTATATTGGTTGGAGCCTGGGATAACAAATGGAAATCCCGGCTTGACCCATTAATATTCAATCACCGCCAGCGTCCGATCCCATGTACTTAGATGTGCAACTGGCCGGCAAGGCCCATCTAATTCCCATTCTCGGGAACTAGATGTGGATCGAGCCTCATGAGCCGTAACCTGTGTGGGACGGTGCGTCCGTATTGCTGCATGGCTGCACCACCAAGATGCTGGGGCAAGATGGAATCCTGGCGTAGTAGAAGGAGACTTTAAGATGATAGCCGCCATCCTCCCCAGGCTATGGGCCGTAGTGTCCCGTCGGCGCAAGCTGACGCTCCCGCTGGTAGGTCTGAGCTTATGGGTTCTGATCGCGATGCCGTTGTCCGCCACGGTTTATCATGGCGAGGTTGTTCCGACTAGCGTTTCGGCTACCGTCGGTACGACCTTCGATCCTGTGAATGGTGTC
>JBEKTC010000120.1:0-11579 GCA_049516475.1 Candidatus Korobacteraceae bacterium
GAAGCGGGCGGATCCGGGTTGGGGCTGGCTATCAGCCAAAACATTGTGGAGCGCCACGGTGGGGACATCCAGGTGAAGTCGGTTGTGGGAGAAGGAACAACGTTCAGGATTGTGCTGCCCATAGACAGCCAGAGACCGGCGGTTCGAGATGATGATCGCACGGCAGAGAAGATGTCGGTCTGAACGGGCGGCAGCGCGGAGCCTTAGCTCCGCGGGTGGAAGCACCGGCCTTTAGGCCGGTGAAGAGCGAGGACAAGTAGATCAGGGCTTTAGCCCCGGAGAGTTCAGATGCGACATGCTCCGCAAGAAGTCCGAACGTTTTTCATAACTGCGGTTACATGGCAACGACGGGCCCTCTTCAAGACTGACCCGTTGGCTCGCTTGTTTCTCGGTACACTCGCCCGCTATCGCGAGCAGGGTCGCTTTCAGCTTCATGAATTCGTTCTCATGCCCGACCATTTCCACGCGCTCATTACGCCCGCTCCGGACGTATCACTGGAGAAAGCTGTGCAACTGGTCAAGGGAGGCTTCTCGTTTCGAGTGAAACGTGAACTGGGCTTAAACCTTGAGATCTGGCAGGAAGGATTCACCGAGCATCGCGTACAGGGCGCCGACGATTTCGAACGCCACACAATTTACATCCAGGAAAATCCTGTGCGAGCGCATCTGGCGGAAAACCCAGAGGAATATCCCTATGGTTCCGAAGCAGTCAGCATGAAACTCGACCCTACGCCACCGTGGCTAAAGCCACAGGAGAAAAAAATAGGCCACGAAGTCGCCGGACTAAAGTCCGGCGCTTCCACCGAGGTAGAACTATGACGCAAGGCAAATTGTTAATCGTTGACGACGAACTCAGTGTTCGGGATTCGCTGGCCAAGTGGTTTGTGGAAGAGGGTTACGAAGTGGCCACGGCGGAGAATGCGAACGAGGCGCTCACGCGGGTCGCCGAGCAGACGTTCGATGTCGCACTGGTCGATATCAAGATGCGCGGTACCGATGGCATCGAGTTGCAGCGGCGCCTGCACGAAATCTATCCCGACATGCTGGTCATCATCATGACCGGCTACGCCTCGGTGGAGACGGCCGTCGCCGCGCTGAAGAACGGCGCGTATGACTACGTCAACAAGCCGCTCGACCCGGACGAGATCGCTCACATCATCGCCAAGGCAATGTCGCATCGCCGCACCCAGCAGGAGAATGTGCGCTTGAAAGAAACGGTCGCCGAGATTGGCCGTCCTTCAGACATCATCGGGCAGAGCGCGGCCATGAAGCATGTCTTCGACGCGATTGAAACCGTGGCGCCTACCGACGCGACGGTTTTGGTGACGGGCGAGAGCGGCACCGGCAAAGAGCTGGTGGCACGGGCGGTCCATTCCGGCAGTCCGCGACGCTTCCATCCTCTGGTGGTTATTCACTGCGGCGCGCTGACCGAGTCGCTGCTGGAGAGCGAACTCTTCGGGCATGAGAAGGGCGCGTTCACCGGCGCGCAGTATCGCAAGAAGGGCAAGTTCGAAATCGCCGAGGGCGGCACCGTTTTTCTGGATGAAATCGGCGACATCAGCTTGAAGACCCAGACCGACCTGCTGCGTGTTTTGCAGGAGCGCGAGATTGTGCGCGTGGGCGGCAATCAGACCATCAAGGTTGATTTTCGCATCGTCGCGGCCACCAACAAGAATCTGGAGCAACTGATTGAGGAAGGGAAATTCCGCCCTGATCTTTACTACCGGCTGAATGTTTTCCACATCGAGATTCCGCCGCTGCGCGAGCGCCGGGAAGATATTCCTGCGCTGGTCGATCACTTTGTGCGAAAGTTTTCCAGTGAGATGAGCAAAAGGATCACCAGCGTCTCGCCCGCAGCCATGAACGGATTGCAGCAGTACAACTGGCCGGGCAATGTGCGCGAGCTGGAGAATGCGGTGGAGCGGGCGATGGTGGTGGCCCAGGAGCCGGAGCTGCGTGACCAGGACTTCACCTTGAAAGCAAAGAACGGCGCCGGCCTGGGCATCGGCGATGTTCGCAATTTGGAAGATGTGGAACGTACGCACATCCTGCGCGTGCTGGACGAGTGCAGTGGCAATCAGACGCGAACAGCTGAAATTCTAGGCATCGACCGGGTGACGCTCCATCACAAGTTGAAGAAGTACGGGTGGAATCGGAAGGAAAAAGAGCAACTAGCAACTAGCAACTAGCAACTAGCAACTAGCAACTAGCAACTAGCAAAAGAGAAAACCTATGAAGGACTTCCGTCAACTGAAAGTTTGGGACAAGGCGCATGAATTGACATTGGGAATTTATCGCGCTACCGCTGGCTTCCCGCGCGAGGAGATGTTCGGAATCACGAGCCAGATGCGCCGAGCTAGCTCCTCAATTGCCGCGAATTTAGCGGAGGGCTGCGGTCGTACGGGCGATGGCGACTTCCACCGATTTATCAACACCGCTGCCGGCTCTGCAGTTGAGCTGGAGTATTTTCTTCTATTGGCACGTGATCTGGGTCTTCTGTCGACAGGCACGCACGAGCAGTTGGAGGGCGGGATTTTGGAAGTGCAGCGTATGCTGGCGTCATTACTGCGGACGGTCGATGGGGCCGGAGGAAAAAGCAACCAGCTAGTCGCTAGTTGCTAGTCGCTAGTTGCTATGAAGAAGCTCCAGCTGTTACCGGTGGGACTGGTTGATGCACCACTGCTGGAGTGGCTCGCCCAGGCGCTCGCCGAGAAGTTTCGGGTGCGGACAGAGATACAGTCGCCGCCGCTCGATCCCGCCTTTGCGCTGCACACTGAGCGCCAGCAGTATCACTCTTCCGAGATCCTGGCCGCCATGCAGCGCTACATCAATAGCAACACCTGGCGGCTGCTCGGGATCACGCAACTGGACTTGTATATTCCGATTTTGACCTTTGTCTTTGGCGAAGCGCAGTTAGGCGGAACGTCTGCGGTTGTTTCCTATCATCGCTTGCAACAGGGATTCTACGGGCTGCCACAGGATACCAACCTGCTGGCGAATCGTCTTCTGGTGGAGTCGGTGCACGAGTTGGGACACACTCTGCGCCTGACCCATTGCCATGACTATCAGTGCGCCATGGCGCCTTCTCACGCGGTGGAGTGGATCGACATCAAGGACAGCGGCTTCTGCGAGGATTGCATAGCGCGGACGCTCGAAGCCGTGTGAGTTAGCCGCGAGCTTCGAGCCGCGAGCTAATGCCCGGATAGCAACAGCAATCGCGTTATGAGGCTGAGGTTGTTGTCCCGACCGAGGACCAACTGTGACCGACGGCCCGTTCGGAAGCCATGACACTCCTGTGCGGCTCGCAGCTCGAGGCTCTTAGCTCGTAGCCCGCTGCTCGTAGCTGGACGTTATTGTTTACTGGGCTTGGGTTCATCGCTCCATTTCCCGCTGAAGAGATGACCGCGGTGCTCGGCTACCATCGCCGTTATCGCCATTACACCCATCACCAGGAAAATTGCGAAGAAAACCACCGCAATCACGAGCACTGGCATACTGCACCTCTGAGGGCATTGTGCGGCGGGAATGAACTTGCTTCCGTGATTGCCATCACAGGTGGGTGTGAGGTTGAACGTATGCGCTGGCGATCGAAATCCCCATGACTGGCTCGCCCGTCATTACGGATTACGTCTATTGCTACTGGTCGACAGCTTCGTTGCCGGGCAAATTCACCAGCGGTATGCCGAAGGGCCTGAGCTAGCGCTGCAGGTCATCTATCTCAACGCCGCAGCCAGTTCCCCCTTGGCGATAATCGCTGCGACCTTGGCGAAATCGGCAGTGAGAACGCGGTCTTCCGTGATGGGAGGCGACACGGACCGAATGGCGGCCTGCGCCGCCTGTGCGCGCTTGCCGGTCTCCAGGGGAGCGCGGAAGTTCAGCGCCTGGGCAGCCGCCAGCGCCTCGATAGCCAGAACGTTCCGGGTATTCGTCACCACCCGCAGCAGCTTATTGGCCGAGGTCATTCCCATGGAAACGAAGTCTTCTTTATTTCCTGAGGTGGTGATGGAATCGACAGATGCGGGGTGCGAGAGCACTTTGTTCTCGCTCACCAATGCTGCCGCTGTGACCTGCGGCATCATGAAGCCGGAGTTGAGGCCGGCGCCGGGCGCCAGAAATGCCGGCAGTCCTTCGTTGAGGGCAGGATTTACCAGGCGCTCCAGCCGCCGCTCGGAGATGCCCGCCAGGGCGCTGAGTGCGATCGCCATAAAATCGAGCGCGAAGGCCAGCGGCTCGCCGTGGAAGTTGCCGCCGGAAAGGACCACGCCGGGGACGCTTGCGCCACCAATGGTGCGTTTCGGCGCGCCCACTTTCTTTTCTTCGAGAAAGACCAGCGGGTTGTCCACCGCCGAGTTCATCTCCACTTCGAACACTTGGCGGCAGTGCGTCAGAGTGTCCCGAACAGCGCCGTGGACCTGCGGCATGCAACGCAGCGAGTAAGCGTCCTGCACCTTTTGACAATGGAGGTGCGATTCTCGAATCAGGCTGCCTTCCAGCATGCGGCGAAGGTTCTGCGCTACCTGCAGCTGCCCGGAATGAGGCCGCGCCTTCTGAATGCGCTCGTCGAAAGCGACGTCGGTGCCCTTCAACGCGTCGAGCGTGAGCGATCCTATGACATCGGCGGTGTCGGCAAGAATTTCCGCCTGCAGCATGGCGAGAAGTCCTACCGCCAGCATCGCCTGTGTGCCGTTGATCAGGGAGATCGCTTCTTTGGCCTCGAGCAATAGCGGTTTGATATCGGAGCGTTTCAGAGCTTCGGCGGCGGGCGAGCGCTTGCCCTCGTGCACGACGTCGCCCTCGCCGATGATGGCCAGGGCCAGGTGGGCCAGGGGAGCCAGATCGCCGCTGGCGCCCACGCTGCCTTGCGAGGGAATCACCGGATGCACGCCACGATTCAGCATCTCGCAGAGCGTGTCGATGACTACCGGACGCACTCCGGAAAAGCCTTTGGCCAGCGAGTTGGCGCGCAGCAACATCATGGCGCGGACAACGTCCTCCGCCAACGGGTCGCCGACTCCCACGCAGTGGGAGCGCACCAGATTCACCTGCAGCTTGCGGACGTCGTGCGGGGGAATGCGGAGATCGGCCAGATGTCCCACGCCGGTATTCACCGCGTAGGCCACGCCCTCGTTGGCGAGCAAGTCGTCGACTACCGCGCGCGAGCGTTCCACGGCCAGTCGTGCCTGGGGTTGGAGCAAGATGGGACGGCGCTCATAAACTACCTGGCGCACGTCTTCAAGGGTTAGGTCGTTGCCGCTGATATGAAGCGCCTGCATGGTCTTTTCAGTGTGCCACAACCGGGCCCATGGCGAGGGAATTTGTCTTCCGGCGAGATCTCACACGGCTTTCCCCGCCGCTTGCAGAAAAGGCTCCAGATATTTCGCCGGCAACGGGATCCGCTTGAACTCCCGATCCACCACCAGGTGCACCGTCTCGCCTTCGGCCAGCAAGATTTCGCCGGTTGCACGCACAATCTCGTAGCCGAAATGCAGCAGCGAATCGCGAACGTTCAGCAACCGCGTGCGAACGCTGATCAGATCGTCGTAGCGCGCGGGAGCCTTGAACCGGCAGCGTGCCTCCACCACTGCGACATGGATTCCATCCTGTTCTTCCATCTCGCGATAGGTGAACCCCAGTTGCCGGAACATCTCGACCCGGCCAACTTCAAACCAGATGACATAGTTCGAGTGATAGACGACGCCCATCTGGTCAGTCTCGGCATAGCGTACGCGAAGGCTGGTCTGGTAAACCTGGGCACGAGAAATCGGTCGCGCCGGCCTGTCTTCACTCGTCAAGCGACGCTCCAAGCGCGATCCTCACCAACGAAAAACAGCGGGCGCAGCAACCTTCTCTGCGCCCGCTGTAGAACTTCTGCGTGAGGCAGCGACTTCACTTGCTCGCCGGCGCAGGTGTTTTGGTTGGAGCGGGTGTGCTCGGTGCTGAGGTGCTGGGAGCGGCTGCCGGCGGGGCGGCCGCATTCTTCACAAACTGCCCCCGCTTGGGTTCACCGGATGCAACCGCCTTGCCATCGGCAATGTAGTTCACAAACTGCGCCGGCAACGGCACCCCCGCGCTGCGCTGGAATCGATAATGAACATGCGGGATGGGGCCGGCGCCGCTGTTGCCGCACTCGGCAATCACATCGCCCTGCTTCACCTTGTCGTCCAGTTTCACTTTGAGGCTGTGTTGCTTCAGGTGATTGAACACGGAGGCCTCGCCGTTGCCATGCGCGATGACTACGACGTTCCCGTCCGGTGGATCGCCCACGGGCCGGGCTGGCGGATTATCGTTGAAGGTCCCTATCGCCTTGACGACGGTGCCATCGGCGGGAGCCAGGATGGGTTGGCCGAAGCAGTAATAATCCTCGAGCTTACCGCTCATTATTCCCGGCCCGGAGAACAGCCGGCCGTTTTTCAGGAAGACAAAATCCATGTTGTAGCGCTGGTCGTCGGAAACAGCATAGGCATTTTCGAAGGTGTTGCGTCCTCCCTGATACACCAGCCACTCGCCCTGGAAGGGTAAATTCAGCTTGGCCGTATCCTCGTAGCCGGCATAGCGGCCTTCGGCGATGGTGTGCACCGGCCTGGGCGGCGGGAAGTCATCGATTTCGCCCCGCTGGTTGAAAATGATCGTAGTCACGACGGGAAACCGAGTCTTGCCGAAAGTCGACAGCCGTGAGTACACCGTGTCCGGAGCGAACAGATACGGAACCATGTTCTCTTCGAGCATCTGGGTCTCCGGGCCCATCTCGTCGCGCAGCTTTTTGTTGATCGCCGCAAATGTCTCTTTACCGGAAACTCCCTTCTTGGCACGAGCAGCCTGTTTGTCGCCCTGGTCCCTCAGGCTCGGCGAAAGAGCCGCCCACATTTCGCTTGTCTGCACATGACTAAACATTTCGAAAAGCTGACGCCCGCGTTGTAAGGCCGCTTGGCTCATTACCGGATATGGCCCTGACAATACCGGCTCAATGGGCGTTTCCGGGGTCTTCTCCTGCGGAACCGGTTGTTGCTGTTTACCCTCATGGGACGCGGCAGGCAGCTTTTGCTGCGCCGGCGCCGCGGCGGGTGTCTGTTGCGAGCCAGCCAGCGCAGGTAACAGCAATGTTGCAGCTAATACCGCAACCATGGAATGCAGACGAAATCGCATCATTTTCTCCCTGTGTTCGCCGCGGTTTGCTTCTTTGACAGAGCCTCCCGCGTTCGTAAAGTGTCCCTTACCCAAGCCGGGCATCTTCCTCGGCAGCCACAGCTTTTGCTGTCGGCCAATTCGCCTTCAGGCACGTTTCTCGCAAAATGCTCGAAGAGAGGAATTGTAACAAGAGATGGGGGGCTTCTGCTGGTCGGAAGCTATGTGAAGTCATGCACCTTGCCCGATTTGGTTTTTCCCCAGCTTGGTTCCCAGAACGGGGCTGCACGCGCAGAAGCTCTATCGCCCTGTCCAGCGCGGGTTTCGCTTCTCCAGAAACGAGCTTAGGCCTTCGCGAAAATCGTCGGTCAGGCGAATTCGCGCATTCTCTTCCACCGCAGCCTCGAGCTCGCGATCCAGCTCTTTGGCGGAGAAATTCTTCAGTAGCCGCTTGGTAGTCATTAGCGACGTGGGACAGTTCTGGAGCAGAGTGGCTGCGAGTTCGTGCGCTCGTTCCAGAAGCTTGTCCGCCGCCACCACCTCATTGGCCAGTCCAAGACGATAAGCCTCGTCGGCGCTGATGATGCGTCCCGTCAGCAGCAAATCGCGCGCCTGCTTCTCTCCGACCTGGCGCACTAGAAACGTCGAGACGATCGCCGGGATGAACCCGATGCGAACCTCGGTGTAGCCGAACTTTGCCGCGGTTGACGCCAGGGTGAAGTCGCACAGGGTCGCCAATCCACAGCCGCCGGCAATAGCGGGACCGTTGACCGCAGCGATGGTCACCATGGGGAAGTCATATAACGTGCGGAACAGCGTCCGCATCAGCCGCGCCTGCCTGATCGCATCGTCCTGGCTTTCTTCCAGCGACAGGCCGGCCATCGCGCGGAGGTCGTCCAGGTCCATGCCGGAGCAGAAGGCCTTACCCGCACCGGTGAGAACCAGTACCCGGGCGTGCGATCTTTCGACCGCAGCCAGCGCGTGCAACAATTCGTCAACCAGTTGGAAGCTGATCGCGTTGCGCTTGTCCGGCCGGTTCAGCGTGATCGTCGCCAGCGGCCCGTCGTAACTCAAAGTGAGAGTTGCGTAAGAATGAGAATGTTCAGGCATAAGTCTGTGCGGGCAAGAACCAGTCGTATCAGTGTCAATGCACTACAGCACCGTAGGTGCGACATAGGTTAGCCCGGCGCTTTAGCGCTGGGTAGCCTACCGATTACAACCGACTGCCGTAGGCACGACAGAAACCCTGTCGTCCCTACGGGACTCGGATTCATTTTTCGTCCGCACCCAGCGCTGAAGCGCTGGGCTAAGCTGTTTCGCGCCTCCGGCGCTCGATTTTCGAGCTTCTCACTCCATTGCCCAAAAGAGAAGTAAGTTCTCACGTAGACTCTGAAGTCGTGCCCTGATACACAGCTTTTCGGATCCATGAGAGGCGGCTCCAGGCACCGACAACCGACAACTGGCCACTGACAACTGTTCTCACATCTTCGGTCCGCTGAATCTATCGCCAATCTCGCGCGCCAGACGTAACGGCTCGCTGATCGGCTTCTTGATCGGCAACTCCGCGCCGCGGCCTTGCAAGGTTTCCAGCAGCGTTTCCGTCGGGATGTTGCCTACCAGCACATCCTGCGCGAAGGGACATCCGCCCAGCCCGCCGATGGCCGAGTCAAAGCGCCGGCATCCCGCATCGTAGGCTGCCAGAACTTTCGCCGCCGCATCGTCGGGCCGGCTGTGCAGATGGACGCCGACCTCGACACCGTCGAATCTCTCCAGCAGCGGGCCCAGCACGTCGGCAATCTGCTGCGGAGTCGCGAGCCCCACCGTGTCGGCCAGCGAAATCGCCTGCGGATACATGTCGGCGAGCAGGCTGACGCCCTCGATCAACTCCTCCACATTCCACAAATCGCCATAGGGATTGCCAAACGCCATCGAAATGTAAGCCACCGTGTCGAGCCCGGCCTCGTCTGCCTTCTGCTTCACCTTTTCCAGGATCTCCAGGTTTTCTTCCAGCGTCTGGTTCTGATTGTTCTTGAGAAACGTCGGCGACAGCGAATACGGAAAGCCCAAAGTCCTGACCGCGTCGGTCGCGATGGCCCGCTCCGCTCCGCGCTCGTTGACCACGATGCCGATGATCTCGACATCGTCGGGCGGATCGAGCTCGCTCAGAACATCTTCGGAGTCGGCCATTTGCGGCACGGCTTTCGGCGAGACAAACGACACCGCATCGATGTTCTTGAATCCCGCGGCAACCAGCGCCTTCAGGTACTCGACCTTCACCGCAGTCGGGATTTGTCCTGGCAATCCTTGCCACGAATCCCGCGGACATTCGATGAGTTTGATGGAAGAAGACATTAGCAATTAGCAGTCAGCAATCAGCCAAAGCCCGGAACGGGCGACATTTGTGTTAGCCGTGGGCGTAAGCCCGCGGAAAAATGCCGGGTGCCCCAGGTCTCGCGGTGTTCGAGACCTGGGTAACTGCTCCCGCGTCCAGCACCACCCAGGTCTGGAAATTCGCCAGACCTGGGGCATCCAAGAGATCGGCCTTAGAAGGCCGCTAGTACAAAACCAAGGGGTCTAGATCGGGGCCTCCACCAATCGTCGAAATTAGACCCTGTGCTCATGGCGCACACCCCACTCTATTGAGGCGGGTCTGCCGATTCTTCCGCCCGCACATCCTCGATGCCGCCGCTCTGCGGCTTTGGTCTCGTACCCCCCGCCTGCCGCGGGCTTACGCCCACGGCTAAAACAAATGCCGCCCTTCGGGCTCCCTAAGCCACTCGCGAAGACCGCCTCACTTATGATAACGCGATTTACGACAACTGCCCCCGGTGGCTGTTGCCCGAGGCAGCGGACGGCAGCGTAGCAGGTTTCACTCGCAATATCGTGGAGGGTCGGGGATTCGGAATTTCCACGCCATGCTCTTCTGCCATTCGAGTTTCAGGTGTTTGGCATCGATGCGCTCGATGATCCGGCCCGTGGGGACCTGTAACTCGTATCCCATCACTTGACACATGATGCCGCCTTGCGAGGTGTCGCACGGAACCTCCGCCATCACCAGAATGGTAGATGCATTCACCCAGTCGATTCCAACCATGTTGTAGTCCGGGTTGTATTTCGGGTCGAGTTGCCCTTTCGCGCATATTTCTTCGTCCGCAGTCCGACTACTCTTTTCGCAGCCCCCTGCATCGACTGCATTAGGGTAAGCAGCTTTACAAGGCGGAAAATCCTTCAACATGTCATGCTGGGCTTCTTCGGTGATGTTCCTTGGTTCCGTAGGATCATCTGCGAGATACACATACATGGAATCCCAGACTCCCGCGTTGCTGCCGTTCACAAAAAAGGCGTGAGAGTCCGGCGACCAAAGAAGCTCGACGTTATAGTAGCCCGACGCCGGGAAGTCCTCTGTTAGGGCCGCCTCGCGGGCGCTCGCGCCGGGCGTGGTCACAAGGAGATATGCCTGCAAGACCCAATCATAGGCGGAGTTTCCGAAATCCTTACGATAACGAACTTCCACGTTGCTCTTCCCGTCAGGCGCTGGAATGCGAACCGGCTTGCATTCTCGCGTCTTACCCGGGTGGCACAACTCGGGAAACGCAGTAGCCTTCTTGGCCCACATGGGGTGGGCGGCAAACGCGGACTGCATCGCCATGAGTAGAAGCACAACTGCGAAAAGAAGGAGCCCTCGCATCTTTTTTGTGCCAGCTTAGATTTGCGTCACTGTTGGGAACAGGCATTCATAAGTATTCCGAAGCGGCACGCCGCCCGGATGCTGCACAGCATAAACTGACAACTGGCAACTGACAACTGCTTCACGTCTGCAACACTCCCACGCTGAACTTCGGCACATCGGGATTCAACGAAGCCGCCTCCAGCGCGGTGATGATCGCCTCGCGCGTGTCCGCCGGATCGATGATCTTGTCGATCCACAGCCGCGCTGCGCCATAGCGCGGGTCTGTCTGCTCGTCGTAGGTGGCTTTCACCTCGTCGTACAGCTTCTTCCGGTCTTCGTCGCTCAGCTTCTTGCCACCGCGCTCCAGTTGCTTGATCTTGATCTCCACCAGCGTGCCCGCCGCCGAAGCACCAGCCATCACGGCGTATTTCGCGGTCGGCCACGCGAACAGGAAGCGAGGATCGTAGGCCTTGCCGCACATCGCGTAATGTCCCGCGCCGAACGAGCCGCCGATGATCACCGCGATCTTCGGCACCACCGAGTTCGACACCGCGTTCACCATCTTCGCGCCCGCGCGGATAATGCCGCTCCACTCCGCATCGCGGCCCACCATGAATCCGTTCACGTCATGCAAGAACACCAGCGGCACCAGGTTCTGATTGCAATCCATGATGAAGCGCGCCGCCTTCTCCGCCGACTCGGTATAGATGACGCCGCCGAATTCCATGCGCCGGTTGCCGGCATGGTCCACCTGCTGCACATGCGTCTTCTGGTTAGCGACGATGCC
>JBEKTC010000121.1:0-11499 GCA_049516475.1 Candidatus Korobacteraceae bacterium
TGCTCATCGGCTGCGTCAGCAGCGTGGCCTTTGCAGAATTGAATCGCGCGACCATCCGTGTGCTCACCAAGAACGGCATTGAGGTTTGCATTCCCCAGGAACAGAGCTGCTGCGGCGCGCTGCATGCCCACGCAGGGTTTCTCGATCTGGCGCGAACTCAAGCTCGCAAGAACATCGATGCCATGCTCGGCCCCGAGTTCGATGCGATTGTAAGCAACGCCGCCGGTTGCGGTGCGACCATGAAAGAGTACGCCGTGCTGCTGGAGCACGATGCGAAGTACGCCCCCCGGGCGCGCGAGTTCGTCGCCAAGGTCCGCGATGTGACGGAGTATCTCGCCGAAATAGGATTGCGAGAGCCAAAGCGCAAACTGAAAAGCCGCGTCACCTACTCCGATCCGTGCCACCTGGCGCACGCGCAAGGCATTCGCACGCAGCCGCGGGCGCTGCTGAAAGCCATTGGCGCCGAGGTGGTCGAGATGCCCCGCGCCGATTCCTGCTGTGGCAGCGCCGGCGTCTACAACGTGGTGCAGAATGAAATCTCGATGAAGATCCTCGACGAGAAGATGGACTTCGTTGCCATGGTGAACCCGGAGATTGTGGTGACCGCGAATGTCGGGTGCATGCTACAGCTCTCGGCCGGAACCAGACGCAAGGGCCTGCACGCCGAGGTGAAGCACGTGATCGAGCTGCTGGACCAGGCCTACTAGAAGCCATCCGACCCATCCCACAAGCCGATTACTGAGATGGTAGGCGCCAGCCGTTACGGGATCGAGAACAGCTTCCAGCCATCGGCTTCGAGATTGAAGATGAAGTCGATCAGCTTGCCGTTCGGGCAGCGATCGTTCGTGATCTGAGCGACCAGCACCGCCTGTTGCACTCCGTTGCGGCTCATACCGCTGGCGGCCGTGCGCACTTTCTGGGAATGCGTCAGCAACTCGCGATAGGAGCAGGCGCGGGCGCTGTTGTCCAGATGGATGGGCGCATCGATGCAGGCGGAATCGAAGAGCCTGCAATACAGTCCGCGATGAGCGAGGAATTGCTGTTCCACTTCCGCGCGAGTGGCATGTTGCGTCTGCGGTCCCAAATCCACGCCGCGTTCCGGGACGTAAGACAAGACTTTCTTGCTGTTGCCTTCACGAATCGCCGCGAAGAAGTCCCGCTCCAGCGCGCTCGGCGTTACCAGCCTATCTGACTTCCCCGAAGCCGGCGTAGACTGCGCCGAAATCGCTACGCAACCGCCAAAGAGAATGCCAGTTCCCAACGCACACCGGAACAGAATGCGATGGATCCAGACGGCGTTCATCCGCGCTGGGCCGCCTTCTTAGCGCGCGCCTTACCGGCAGGCTTCGCCTTCTTAGTCTTGCTGGCAGGACTTGCTTTTTTCGCCGCCGCCTTACCGCCGCTCTGCAATTCCTGCTGCCGCTTCTTGGGGAGCCGCTCCCACACCAGTTGGTACGACTCGGCGATCAGATCGCGCAGCTCCGGATCGGGCATGGTGTTGAGCTGTTCCAGGCTGATCCACTGGGCGCGCGCCATGTAGGGCGCGGGCCGCACTCCGGGCCGCTCGCACAACTCGGCAAAGTTCTGGGCGCTGCACTTGAACGACAGGCGGACCGGCGCAGGCTCCAGCGGCGTCACCAGAAACAGTTTGCCGTCCACCTTGAAGCACAGGTCGCATCCCCACTGCACATTCTCGGTGGCATGAGGAAACTGGAGGCAATAGCGCCGAAGCGCGTCAATGTCCATGGGCGTCATTCTCCTTCGCCGCCGGAGGGTCGGGCCACTCGCGCATCATGACAGTCTTGGTGTAAGCCAGGCGAAATCCACGCCGCTCCATGTTGCGCTGCGAGCCGCTGCCGGGGTTCGTGCTCACCACAGCATACTCGCAACCGGCCAGCGCCGCCTCATGCAGGCGTTGCGCGATCAGCCCGCTCTGCACGCCGCGCCGGCGAAACTCCGGCAGCGTTGCGGCGCCGAACAACGCGGCGATGCGAGCTTCCGCAATGACGCGGCCACCGCCGCCTCCCGCAACTTTGCCGTCGATGCGAGCCAGGAATGCCAGTGCCCCCGGCAGCGCGGCGAATCCGCCAAATACCTCTTCGCCTACCGTAATGTCCTGCGCGAAGCCCTGTGCGATGGCGCGCATCCAGGGCTTTGCGGTTTCCGGAGTCACCCGTTCGATCACCGCGCCCGTAGGCGGCATGAAAGGCTCCGATTGGGATATCCGCCGAATGAGAACGGAATTAAACTCCGCGATGCGGTATCCGCGTTCGCCAAGCAGAGTGCGCAACGATTCATCGGCCAGCGGCGATAGCACCACCGTCGACGGCACCTCGCGGCTGCGAAAGAATTGCTCCACTCGATCCATGTCGCCGACGGTAACTTCGCCGTAAAGCCCCATGCCGACGATCTGGTTTGCGGGATAGGTTACGCCGCCGAAGAACGCCATTCCCCCGGCGACCTCCACGGCTGCGATCGGGTCTGCAGGACAATGGCGTTGCAGGGCCTCGACGCAATCGGGCAGAATCGTTTCCGCCATCTCCAGGCGACGGGCGAAATCCAAGTCAACAAAATCGGGAAGCTGCTGCGCAGCAATAGCTGTGATTTCGGGCATTCGAAACTCCTGTGTCTTAGTGTGAACACCGTGTGAACAGAATGGAGACACTACGCCGCCATCGGCGGATTGCGGGAGCGGGTTAGCGGACGGCGATGGTCACAGGCAGCTCGCCGACTAGTGTAGCTGACGCTTCCGCCCAATGGGAAGACCTGTGTTAGCTTTTTGACATGACTCTAGCTGAGCCCAAGTTGTCGCTCGACGGCAAGACCGCCCTCATCACTGGAGGCTCGCGCGGAATCGGCGCGGCCGCCGTGCGGATGTTCGCCGGCGCCGGCGCCCGCGTAGCATTCAATTATCTGCGCGCGAAAACGGAAGCTGAGCGGCTGGTGCAGGAGTGCGGTGCCGATCGCTGCCACGCGGTGCAGGCTGATCTCACCGGCACAACTGGAGCCGAGGCCCTGGTGCGAGCGGCAGTCGAGCGCTTCGGCGCGCTGGATGCGTTAGTTGTCAATCACGGCATCTGGCCGGCCGACGACACCGCCATCGATGAGATGAGCGACCAGCAGTGGCATACCACGGTCGCCACCAACCTGGACAGCACCTTCGCTCTCATCAAACACTCCGTGGCACAGATGAAGTTGCAGGGAAACGGCGGGAACATTGTGCTGGTAAGCTCGACGGCCGGACAGCGCGGCGAAGCCGGCCACTGCGATTATGCTGCCACCAAAGGCGCTGTGATCAGCATGACCAAGGGACTTTCCACCGAGCTCGCGCCCTTCGGTATCCGGGTCAACTGCGTCGCTCCCGGCTGGGTCGAGACCGACATGACCGCCGGCACGCTCAGCGATCCGGAACGCTGCAAGAAGGTCTTCGCTGCCATTCCGGCCGGACGCGTGGGCACGCCTGAAGAGATCGCCGCTCCCATCCTGTTCCTCTGCACAAGGCATGCGGGCTTCATCACCGGAGAAGTGTTGAACGTGAATGGAGGCGCGGTTTTGGTCGGCTAGGGGAAGGGGCTATCGCAAGGCTTTAGTCGTGGGCTTGGGGGACGCGGTCGCTGAGGAAATCCAGAGACCTCTGTACGGGCGTGATTCGTCCCTCCTGGCCGAACTGGTAGGGTTCGCCGCGCCAGAGGAACTTGTTGCCGGTGAAACTGGCGACCCAGGTGCAGAAGCCCAGCAGATCGCGCAACGGATACAGCCAGCAGAGCCACAAGGAGCGCGGGTCGCGCAGAATTCCCCAACCCACTACGACTGCCAGCAGCATCCGGTTGAGCCAGGCGATCGCAAAGAGCGCCTCACCGGCATGAATCCTGTGTTCGTGACCCAACCCAAGCAACAGCGCCAGCAAGCCAAACGGGACTGCGTATGTCAGACCGGAGCCAACATGTCCCAAGGGCCGCGAGAAGCGCGTACTCTTCATCCAGCGCGTTTGGTCGCCGAAGGTTCGCTGAAAAGAACGCACGGCGAGAACGTGACCCACCTTGTAGTGCGACAGCTCGACCTGGTAGCCGGCCCCGGCAATGAGGTTGCCGAGCACAAAATCGTCGGAGTAGAAGTCGGCGGTTTCACGTATCCCGCCAATCGCCTCAATGGCGTCGCGACGCACGGCCATCGCCGCTCCCAGCGCGAACTTCATGCCCTCAACCATGTCGGCCACCATCACGCCCGATGGCATCTCCACCGACATGCCCAGCGCTTCCAGTTGCGACCAGAATCCGCTCGCCGGAATTCCCTGGTACAGGCAAGTAACCAGGCCGACCTTGGGATCCAAAAGCGGCGGCACGACGTTGCGCAGAAAGTCCGGCCCGACCAGGACGTCGCTATCGCTGATGACCAGGTAGTCGTTGTCCGACGATGCGATCATTTTGGCCAGCGAAAAAACCTTGGCACTCGGCCAGGATGGGTCGCCGGAAATCACAACCTGGGTCCGCACGTGCGGATATTTGGCGCGAAGCCTGTCCACCACCACCAGAGCTTCGTTGTCCCGGCTGCGTGCGCCAAAGATGATTTCGAAATCCGGGTAATCCTGTCGAAAGAAGCTCTCCAGGGTTGCTTCCAGCTTCGGCTCCATGCCGTGGACGGGCTTCAGCACGGTCACCGGCGGCAAACTCTGCACGGGAATGGCCTGTGCCCGAGCCCCGAGCCGTCGCGACAACCGCCCGTAGCGGAAGGCCGCCACCGTCACCATGCCGAAATAAACTGTGGAGGTAAAGGAGCCGAATACCGCCAGATACCACAAGAGGTGTCGAGCGGAATGTTCCAGAAATCCGGCGCCTGCCACAGTCAGGGATGTTACAAACATAGGAATTGGTATTGTACCTGCTCAAGAGTGAAATCTATGTGTCAAGCATCTCGTGCGCCAATCCTGGCGGGGCTTCCGTCGAATGCTGCCAGGGCCGCTTGTCCCAGGCTGATGCCGCCATCGTTAGGCGGAACGGCGTGGTTTGTCCAAATCGCCAGCGGCTCGCCGATCAGCAGGTCGCGCACGTCAGACAACAGCAGCTCGTTTTGGAAAACCCCACCGGAGAGGACGACTGCATCTAATTGCCTCTCCCGGCAGAGTGCTGTTATCGCCGAACCCAGTCCCTCTGCGACTCCCCGTTGAAATGCCCGCGCTATTTCTGGCTGGTTGCGGCCACGCTTCCGGTCCTCGGCCACGGCTTGCAGTAGCGGACGAAAGTCCAGCTCGCCGTTCGCGAACGGAAAGGGATACGCCTCTGAGCCATCGGCCTTGAGAGCCAAAGCCTCCAGCCACATCGCAGCTTGTCCTTCGAAGGTTATCGCGCGGGTGAAGCCCAGCAAGGCTGCGGCCGAATCGAACAGGCGTCCGACGGAAGTGGTGGTAAAGCTGCGCACTTCTTTGTGCACCAGCTCAAGCGCCTGCTGGTAGCGCGAGGGGAAATCGAACGGTCCCGCACTCAGGTCGGGCAAATCTTCGATCTGCGCCAGGAATCCAGCCGCGGCCTGCACAGGATGCTGCGCCGCCGCATCGCCACCGGGAAGACTGGCGCGCCGCAGATGGGCCACGCGCTGGAATCCCTCGCACACGCTGCCGACGAAGAACTCGCCGCCCCAGATGCCGCCGTCGTCGCCGTATCCCGTGCCATCGAAGCTCACTCCCAACACGCGTTTGTCCCATGCTGCGCGTTCGGCAAGCACCGAGCCCACGTGAGCGCGATGATGTTGCACCGCGCGCTTTTCAACGGCAGGAAGGCTTTGACAGTATGTAGTCGAGAGGTACTGCGGATGGGCGTCATGCACCGCCAGCAGATCATTCCAACTCACGTCGTACATGGAGACCAGATCGCGAATCGTCTCCTGAAACGCCTGAAATGCCTGGTAGTGGTCGAGATCGCCAATGTGCTGGCTGACGAATGCCTGCCCATCGACGACCAGCGTCACTGAATTCTTCAGATCGGCGCCGACAGCCAGAAGCGGCCGCTCGATCGGAAGATTCGCCACTGCGCCGGGAGCGTAGCCACGCGACCGCCGCAAGATCGCGGGACCGAATGTGCCAACGCGCGCGACAGAATCGTCGACACGCCGGGCGATGGGACGCTCGCCGACCATGAATGCGTCGGCCACGCCGGCCAGCCGGTCGAAGGCATCCTGCTCATCGTATGCAATCGGTTCGCTGGAGCGGTTGGCGCTGGTCATCACCAGAACATCGGGGGCTCCCGCGGCGAACAAGAGGTGGTGCAGCGGAGTGTAGGGAAGCATGACGCCGAGATCGTCATTGTCCGGCGCTACGCCCGTCAGCTCTGACTTCGCAGCGGCGAGAACGATTGGGCGCGCGGCGGAAGTAAGCAGCATCTCAACCTCCGGCGAGACCTCGATCACGGTTCGCGCCGCGTCTAGATCCTTCACCATTACAGCGAACGGTTTCTCCTTGCGATACTTCCGCTCACGCATCGCGCCTACCGCCTCTGGATTGCGAGCGTCGCACGCCAGGTGATATCCGCCCAACCCCTTTACGGCGATGATCTTTCCTTGCCGCAGAAGCTCCACGCTGAGCTGAATCGCCTGATCATCGCCCTGTGTCGTACCCTCTGCGTCCTTCAAGAAATAGTGCGGACCGCAATGTGGGCAGGCGACCGGCTGAGCATGAAATCTCCGGTTCGCAGGGTCGTGATACTCCGCATCGCAATAGGCGTCCAGCGGCCACGGTTTCATCGTCGTGTTGGGGCGGTCGTAAGGAAGAGCAAGAATGACGGTGTAACGCGGTCCGCAGTTGGTGCAGTTGATGTAAGGGTATCGATAGCGCGGATTGGCGGGGTCAGACAGCTCTTGCAGACACAGATCGCATACCGGCAGGTCAGGCGAGATGCGAACCGTAAGCCGCTCGTGGCGCTCGCTCTCGCGAATCGTGAATCCGGTAAAGCCGCTGGGCTCGACAGGCTGGACTTCGATTTCAGAGATGGCAGCTGCAGGAGGAGCTTGTGTTCGTATCGCTTCAATGAAGGTCCGCAATTTCTGATCCGGACCCTCGGCATAAATCGCGACTCCCTCTTCGCCATTGAGCACCCAGCCGGCGAGTCCGTGCTCCTGCGCCAGGCGATAGACAAAGGGACGAAAGCCTACTCCCTGGACGACACCGCGAACGCGAATGGAACGGGCAGACTTCATCCCGACATTTCCTCGGAAAATTACCGGTACAGCAGCGGCTGATAGGGCAGACGTTTGCCTTCGACAATCGCCTCCGGATTGTAGGTGACGAGGGCTTCGGCAACTTCATGTCCCGCCAGCTCGGCCACGGCATTGCGCGCCTGGGACATGACTGGCTTGCGACGAACCGGATCGTGCGCGTCGCTGGCGATAGCGTGAACTGCCTCGCGTTGCAGCAGCCACTCGACCATTTTCCTGGAACGGCTGCCCCACGCGCCCGTCACCGCATTGGCAGTCACCTGCACCAGGCAGCCTTGCTCCACCAGCTTGAGCACCAGATCCGGGTTCTTCAGCAGCGGCTGGTTGCGTTCGGGATGAGTGATGATGGGAACCATGCCTCTGCTGGTGATCGTAAAGACGTCCTGCATCACGCTGGGCGGAATGCCGTAGTCGCTGAATTCGATCAGCAGGTACTCCGAATCGCCAATGGTATAGCGCCGAGGATTCGCCAGCGCGTCCTGAATGTTGTCGTAGGAGAAATGGAAATCGCAGCCCAGACTGAAGGTGAGCTCACCGTTGGCGGCATCGTGAAGCTGTCCCAGCATCTCCGTGAAGCGCTCGCGATTGTACTCGTACTCATCGTTGCTATGCGGCGTGGCCACGATGTGAGTGATGCCGTCTTCGACGGCCAGGCGGCACATTTCGGCGGTCATCTCCCACGACTTGGAGCCGTCATCGATTCCCGGCAAGATGTGGCAGTGAATATCGACCATGAATTAGTTTCAAGTTTCAAGTTTCAAGTTTCGAACTCGAGTTGGCAGCCGCGGGCCGCAGCCTCTGAGCGAAACGGAGCGCAATCCGGATCCATTCAACTAGAAACTTGAAACTCGAAACTCGAAACTGATCGACCATGAATTAGTTTCAAGTTTCAAGTTTCGAGTTCGAGTTCGCAGCCGCGGGCCGCAGCCTCTGAGCGAAACGGAGCGCAATCCGGATCTATTCAACTAGAAACTTGAAACTCGAAACTCGAAACTGACCTTAATACCGCTCCTTGATAAACTCGGTCATCGCCTCGTACGCCGCGCTCAGCACCGGCTCGGGCGGCAGGAACACGATGCGGATGTGCCGCGTGCCCGGCTTCTCGCCGAATCCCGATCCATGCACAACCAACACGTACTTCTGCTTCAACAGGTCAGTGACGAACGTCAGATCATCTTCGGGAATGTGCAGGGTGGGAAACGCGTAGAATGCGCCCTTCGGCGCTATCAGTTTCACATGCGGCGTACGCTTCGCCCATTGGACGGTGAGATCCGCACGACGCTTCAGCTTGCGCAGCATTACGTCAAGGTGATCTTGCGGTCCTTCCAGCGCGGGCTTGATGGCGTGCTGGAAGGGATGCGGCGCCGACAATCGCGCCCGCAGCAGGCGGTGCACGGCTTCCATATAAGGATGCAACACCGCGCGCGGGCCGGTGGCGATCGCCCATCCGATGCGCCAGCCGGGGACGAGGTAAGCCTTTGACAATCCATTGAAGGTGACAATCGGGACGTCCGTCGCCAGCGTCGCGATGGAGACGTGCTTCTCCTCGGGATCGAAGATCAGCTTGTCGTAGATTTCGTCGGCGAAAATCATCAGCCCGTGCTCTCGCGCCAACTCCAGAATCTTTTCCAGTGTCCGCTTGGAGTACACTGCGCCCGTCGGATTGTTGGGCGTGATCAACAAAATGGCGCGCGTGCGCGAGTTGATCTTGCGCGCGATATCTTCGACGTCCGGCTGCCATCCGTTGTCCTCGTCAAGCTCGTACGCGTTCACCGGACAATCGAGCTTGGCCAAAATCGCGCCGTACAGGGGATACTCCGGACTTGGCGTCAGCACGTTGTCGCCGGGGTTGAGCAGCGCGGTGAGGCAACTGTCGATGACCTCGCCGCTGCCATAGCCGATGAAGATGCTCTGGATGTCGCGAAAACCGTGGCGCTCAGCCTGGTTGCGAATGGCGTCGATCGCGGGCCTGATGCCCAGCGAATCGGCATATCCGTTGTGGCCATCGACCATCGCCTTCAGCACAGCTTCAATCATGTGCGGTGGGGTGTGGAAATCGAACTTGCAGGGATCGCCGATGTTGAGGTAGAGAATTTCGTGGCCTTCGCGCGCGACTTCTTCGGCGGCGACGGCCAGATCGCGAATGGCGTACCGCACATTGATCATGCGGCTCGCGGCCATGACTTCAGCTACGGCTCTAGTAACCATAGGGCGCTCCAAAGTTGAAAGGGCGCGCCTTCAAGTGCGCCCCATGTCACTTATTCCGGTCTGTCGATCTGGGCCCGCTGCAATGTATCGGAATAATCCACGTACACCGACTTCCACTCGGTATAAAAGTCAATGGCGCCGATCCCGCCCTCGCGATGGCCGTTACCCGTGGCTTTCACGCCGCCAAACGGCAGATGCACCTCAGCGCCAATCGTCGGCGCGTTGATATACGTGATGCCGGCATAGAGGTCGCGCATCGCCGTGAACGCCTTGTTCACATCTTTGGTGTAGATGGACGACGACAGCCCATACTCGATGTCGTTGGCGATCTCGATCGCATTCTCCAGCCCGTCGCACGGAATGATCGACACCACCGGCCCGAAGATTTCCTCCTGCGCGATACGCATCTTGGGATCAACATCCGCAAACACCGTCGGCGCGACGAACCAGCCGTGGTTATACTGCTCGCCCTCCAGGCGATGTCCGCCGCACAACATCTTCGCGCCTTCCTCCTGGCCGATCTTGATGTACTTCAGATCGGTCTCCATCTGCACCGAGTTGACTGCCGGGCCCATGTCAACGCTCTCGTCCAGGCCGTTGCCGACCTTCAGCTTCTGCGCCCGCGCTACCAGTTCATCGACGAACTTCCTGTACACGCCCTTCTGTACGATGATGCGGCTGGTCGCGGTGCAGCGCTGTCCGGTGGTGCCGAACGCGCCCCACAACGCGCCTTCCAGCGCGAGGTCGAGGTTGGCATCGTCGAGCACGATCATCGGGTTCTTGCCGCCTAATTCCAGCGAGCAATGCTTGAAGGTCTTGGCCGCTTCGGTTCCAACCACGCGGCCCACGGCCGTCGAGCCCGTTAGCGAAACCGCGCGCACTTCGGGATGTTCAACCATCGGCGTGCCTACCTCGCCGCCGAAGCCGGTCACGATGTTTACCACGCCCGCCGGAATGCCACCGTCGGTCAGCGCCTGCACAAAGTTCAGCGTCGACAGCGGCGTGTCCTGCGCGGGCTTGATCACCGCGGTGTTGCCGGCGACCAGGGCAGGGAAGAGCTTCCACGACGGAATCGCCATGGGGAAATTCCACGGCGTGATCATGGCGCAGACGCCCAGCGGCTGGCGAATGGCCATGGCGAACTTGTTAGGCAGCTCCGACGGCACGGTCGGGCCGAACAGGCGGCGGCCTTCGCCGGCGGTGTAGTAGCCGCAATCGATGGCTTCCTGCACGTCGCCGCGCGTCTCTTTAATGACTTTGCCCATCTCTCGCGTCATCTGTTGCGCGTACTCTTCCTTGCGCGCGATCAGGATCTCCGACGCCTTGTACAGCATCTCGGCGCGGCGGGGCGCGGGCACCAGCCGCCACTTCTTGAACGCCTGTTTGGCCGCTTCGATGGCTGTGTTCACATCTTCACGATCGGATTTCTGGAAGATGCCAACCACCTCGCGCGTATCGGCCGGATTCAGGTTCTCGAAGGTGTGGCCAGTGTGGCTCTCCACCCACTCGCCGCCAATGAAGTTTTTATAAATTCGTGGCTGAGCGCCGGTAAGGACGCTCGGCGCCTTCTGTTCCATCGTCGCCATGAAAGATTGCCTCCTGCAATAAACTCCGAATATTTAATGCTAGCGGGAAGCGTGCAGGTTGTCACTTCGGGAGCTGTCAGCTCTCAGGTATCAGCCGTCAGCCAGAACGGACGCTTTTCGCTCTTCGCCATTCGCTTTTCGCCTTGTCATCCTGAGCGCAGGCCGCCCACTTTTGGCCGCCGGAGTCGAAGGACCCCTATGGGAGGGCCCTTCATTAAATCTTGATGCCTTCGGCCTCGTGTAGCATCCAATTGTGGTCGCAATAATGGGAGGAACTCTCGATGCGCAAAGTTCTTGGAATCGTACTTCTTATCGCGGCCGTTGCCTTGATCGCACCTCGGCTCATGCGAGCTGACTCTGTCCCCGCGGTCGGCAGCACGGCGCCGGACTTCACACTCAACTCGCAGGAAGGCAAGCCGGTCACGCTGTCGCAGTTTCGTGGCAAGTGGGTGGTGCTGTATTTCTATCCCAAGGACATGACCTCCGGCTGCACCATTGAGGC
>JBEKTC010000122.1:0-11420 GCA_049516475.1 Candidatus Korobacteraceae bacterium
GCGTCGACTTTTTTGCGCTGCTACCATCACTGGTCCGTTGCCACCTCTTTGCAGGCGGGCATTACCCGTTACGTATCATTGGACAGTCGAAGAAATATGCGAGCGCTGTGGAGGCGGGCGAGTTTAAGGAGTTTCTCACGACAATTGAAGAAGTCAAACACGGGGGGCAGTCTAAGACCGAGAAGATCGTTCCACCATGGTTTCGCGCTGCATACGGGCCGATCGTCGGCCTGGTAATCGCGCACAGCGGGTTTCAGTCCGGCGCGGAGACACGCGCGCGACAACATGGTGTCATCACGGCCGACTCATTGGATATGGCGGAAATTGTGGCACTCTCACGGGCGATCCCGGAGCACTTAGGGAGCGGGGGGCGAGCGAACGATTGTCAGACGAGGATTCGCGCTCTTCTCAAGTAATCGGGATTCGTTTATTCCCGGGTGCCCCACTCATCCGCGGGGTCCGAATGGGTGAGTGTGTGAAGGGGAAGGGTCGTGGAGCTGCTCGTAACGCTCAGCTGGGCTGGGCCATCCGTGCGAGACCTCATGGAATCTCGCGATTCGGGGAACCCACTCATCCGAAAACCGCGGATGAGCGGGGCACCCGGCACCCGGCCCAGCCCGCAGGGCGAAACAATCGTAGCCCAGGACGTAAGTCCTGGGTCAGATGGAAAATGAACCCAAGTCCCGTAGGGACGGCACGCGGTTGAGGTGGCGTCCCTGAAGGGACTCGGAATCTTTTTTGAACCATGTCCCAGCACTCACGTGCTGGGCTACGATTGTTTCGCCCTTCGGGGCTGGGGCATTGGCGGGCTAGAGTTTCTCCTCCAGTCCTAAAGCCACATGGCGAGTTTCGTTGTCGACTTTTAGTCCAGTTGATGACGTTCCTACTGCACCTGCACCTTGACCTGCATCTTGCCGCCCGTCGGGACCTGAATGGTCTTGCCGGGTGCCCCACTCATCCGCGGGGTCCGAATGAGTGGGTGTGTGAAGGGGAAGGTCGTGGAGCTGCTCGTAACACTCAGATGGGTCGGGCCCCATCCGTACGAGACGTCACGGAATCTCGTGATTCGGGGGCACCCGCGTCTTGACCCATTTGTGGCGATGATCCCATTGTGGGAATGGTGGTTACCTTCGTTCCGGAAAATGGCTTGACATCTATGCCGCGTTGGGGTTCGGCCTATAGGCTGGTGTCAGGGTGCCAGCGCCCGAGCTGTCTCGTTATGACCGCTGATGACAGGGGACACGAGGCGGGAAATGTTCTTTGAAAAATGGGGACAGTGGATGACGGGAGCTACAAGATAGTCTGGTTCTCTTGACATCCCCATGTGCCGCCCCTAAAGGGGCTCGAGTTTTAAGGTAGAGCCAACCCAGCACTCCGCCTCCCCAGTTCGCCCAAAAACGGCGAACCGGGGACCCGGTTTCGCGGAGCCTGCCCTGAGCGTAGTCGAAGGGTGCTGGGCTATCCTGTCGCCGTCCCGCTTTGCGGGACTCGATTGCTGGTATATCGAAGTTGGTCGTGCACCGTGCATTCAGGCGTGACGCGAGGGAGACAACAGAGCATGTTGACATTCTCGGCGTGCCGCCCCTGAAGGGGCTCAAAGTTTTTAGGTAGAGCCAACCCAGCACTCCGCCTCCCCAGTTCGCCAGTTCGCCCCCCTCGGCTTCGCTCGTGGCAGGCTCGAGCGGCGAACCGGGATCCCGGTTTCGCGGAGCCTGCCCTGAGCGCAGTCGAAGGGTGCTGGGCTATCCTGTCGCCGTCCCGCTTTGCGGGACTCGATTGCGGGTATGTCGAACTTGCTCGCGCACATTCACAGGTCGCTGAAAAAGTCGGAACAGCAGATCCCTCGCGGGCTGAAGCCCGCTCGTGATGACAATAACAAAGGGCTTGAACGCGGCGCTGAAGCGCCGCACTACCCGGGCAAGGCACCAGCCCAGAGTTTTTCGGCGGCCTGTGAAGTCGTGCTCTGTTACAAAGCGCCCAAAGGCGGCCTTGCAGCGGCCTGTTCCAAGCGTGACGCAAGGATGTCAACAGAGCCACATAGTCTCTGCCCTTCCGGCCATGGCAGCGGCAAGATATTGATTCTAAAAGACTAAGCATCGTTCTTTGTTATCAATATTTTGCGGGATATCTCGGCAAGCTATTGATAACATGGAGGTTACTCCCATGCTTAAGTCTAGTGTTTTTAATATTTTACGGGCAAAATATTCAAAACAAAGATTTTAGAATGTGGGGGGGAGGGGGTGCTACAAACCGGCCGGGAAATTGGCTGCGGAGGCAGAGCGCATTTAGAGAGGTTTGGCCCTAAGGAAAGACTAGAAAAGCAGATCCCTCGTCGGCCTGAAGGCCTCCTCGTGATGACAAGAATAAGAAGGCTCGCGGCGGGCGACGTTTGATGCAGTTGAGGATGTTCGCTACTGCACCTGAACCTTGACCTGCATCTTGCCAGCAACCGGCACCTGAACGGTCTCGCCCTTCTTCAGGTAGGGTTGCAGCACCGCTGGATTGGCCCACTCCAGGTCCCAGCCATTGGCGATCGCGATCACCGTGTATTGGCCGGGCACAACGTCTGGCAGGGTGAAGGTTCCGTCGCTGTCGCTCTGGTCGCGACGAAACAGCGGAGCATTGTTCGCGGGGTCCTGCGGGACCAGGATGATCATCGCTCCGGCGAAGGGCTCGTCCTCACGCATGGCAGTGCCGTCCACCTGAGCTGCGCCGCGCGAAGCGATGCCGTTAATATGCACGCTGCCCGTGCTGCCGATCTCAATGGTGCGGCCCATTACCTTGGCTCCGGCGGCGGTTATCTTTTGGAGGAAAAACCCGCCGGTATTTTCCAGCGCGATGATGTAGCGTCCGGGCCTGACATCATCGGACCTGAAATCGAACTCGCCCCTGTCCGCAATGTCGCTGCGAAATGTTTCCCCCGTTTCCGGATTGGTGAGTTGAATGGAAGCTTGCCTTGGCACGCGCGCCGCGTCCTGGAAGAAAATGGAGCCGCTAACCGACGCGAAGCTGGGACCGTCCGACGCGCTGATCTCGGCATCGCCCGCCAAGTCGATCTCGCGGTACCACGCCTTTCCGCCTTTGTCGTTCGGACCCGTTGAGAGCGGCATCTCGACGATGTAGTGGCCGGGCGCCAATCCGGAAATCTCGAGCACGCCCGGCGCGACCCACGAGTCCGGGGCATTGAAGACGGAGTCCAGATAGCCCTCGAAGATGCGCTGCGAGATGCGCGGGAAAACCATCCTGCCGAGCACCGCGTTCTCGGCTGAGGCGGTGTGGATCTGGAGGTGCAACGAAGGTATGGCGTGAAGAGTGACGTCGGCCGTTGCCTTCTCGCCGGGCGTCAATTGCAGCGGAGTGGCGCCGGCGGAATCGGTTGTGCCGGGATAGAAGGTCAGCGGATAAGTGACGTCGAGCGTGGCCGCATCCTGCATGGCCTGAGCGTCGCTCTTCGGATTGGGATTGCCTGGCCCTCGATGGGGATTGCTATTCTGCGCGTACCAGGGCCGCGCCGAGACCGACAGGTAATACGTGCCCGGCGCGAGGTGTCCAATGCGATAGTGTCCCAGATCGTCGGTCTGATCCTGGTTCATCGGAACGGTCTTCTGCTGTCCGCCCTCGGTACTCGCCTGGAAGAGGCGCACCATTGCGTTCTGGATGGGCTCATTGTTGTCGTCGGTGATGTCACCTTCGATGGAAGCGTCGGGTTGTATGCGGAAGACCAGATGATCGGTATCCAACCCGAGTCCGACAGCGATGGCTGTGGCGAAAGGATCGTGATGGTCGAAATATTGCAGCGAGGAGCCGCGCGCTGTCGCCATCAGCGAATACTTGCCGCGACTGAGCGCGACGAAGGAAAAGCGTCCGTCAGCTCCGGTCGTGACCGACTTGGATATCTCGCGGTCCGCACCCTGCGTGATGGGGGCGATGGCAACCGATGCCGATGGCACGGGTTGTCCGGTGAGGGAATTCACCACCAACCCGGCGATGCGATAGCCCTGCTGGACCGGCGCCAGTGAAGCGGCTGGTTGCGGTTGCGCCGGCGTCGCCGGCGACTGCCTGGGTTGCGATTGTTGCGGAGCTTGCTGCGGCGATTGCTGCGCGGAAAGGCTCGCGATCAAGAGCAGCACCCATGCAATGCGGGCCAGCATGGGATCAATCTCCCTTCCCGACCTGTATCAGGTCAAGCGAGACTTGTCCCCGTTGATTTCCGGTCAAGGTGATATGCGCAGCTTGCGAAGCGTACGGCCCAAAGGCGTCGGGATTGCCGAACTCCATTCCGTCAACGCTGTCGAAGGCGAACACCAGATACTCACCGGGAGCCAAGCCGGAGACGCTGAAGTCATTGCCTGCGCCTCGCACTACGCGAGGAGTCATCTTCCCGGCAGGCTGGGGAACGACGACAACTGTCGCCGGAGGCTGGTTAGCATCGGAGCTCTTTATCGTCCCGCTCAGGCTGGCGCTATCGTCGCGCAGCACAATCTCCATGGGATAGCTCTGGCCCCCCGCGACGATGATGTCGTCATACAGCAGATTGCTCTGTCCGTAAGTCGCGGACTGCACGTACCAGGGAACTTGCGGCATCAGCTCGGCGGTGTAAGTTCCGGGATCCACATTCTGCAACACCATGGCAGAGCTTCCACGTTGTACCGTGGAGGACGATTCGGGAGTGTTCGCATCTCCCGGCAGCAACCGCACGGAGATCGGCGGCCTGTCGTGAAGCCGTATGGAGGTGCTGACGTTGGAACTTCGCGAATCCATACGAACGACGATGGGAATCGAGACGCTTGGCGCCAACGCAAGTCGCAGGTCTTCGATATTCGCTGCCACATTCACCAGCCGATCGGCGCGCATCGGCTGACCCTCGGCCTGCGAAATGGCCCGCACAATGTAGGAACCCGCGGGCAGGCCCTCCAGCTTGAAGGTCCCGGTCTCCATGTTGAAGGTCGTTGGCAATGAGAGTTCGTCGCCGGATGCGGTGAGAAGCTGAAAGCCGACGCCTTGATCAGCAAGATGTCCGGAGATGCTGCCGGAAACTTGATAAACCGGCACGGCGCTAAGCGAGAAGTCCGCCTCGGTCTGCTGGCCTCCGGTGAGCTGGATCGGCAGAGCCGACACCAAGTCCGGAGCACCCGGATAATACACATGGGCGAAGCCGGTCTTGGATTTCTCGCCGGCCGCGAGGAGTTGCTCCGCAACCAGCGGTCCCGCGGCCACGTAGTACGTTCCTTGCATCAGGTTGGGGAAGCGGAAGTGGCCATCCTCGTCGGTCTCGGTCATGCCCCGCTGCTCCCAGATTTTGCGGCCGTCGCGCACGCTCCTGGCGGTGAGCCGAACCGGCACGTGCTCGATTGCCTGGCCCGATGCGTCGGTGACGCGGCCGTAGATTGCACTCTGGGGAACGAGCTTCACAACTTGCGCGCCCGTGTTCGGGCCGATCGCGATCCACCCTGCCGCGGCGCCAGGGCCGTTGTGCTGAGCGGAGTAGCCGGGCTTTTGCGCGGTCAGGGTGACTTGTACCGCCGGCAGCCCGTCGATTTGGAAGTGACCCTCGCTGTCGCTAAAGGCGGCGCGCTGTACCACACCATTCGTCCGCACCATAGCGCGGGCAATCGGCGCTCCAGTTACAGAGTTCACAACCGTGCCGCTCAGAATGAAGGTCTCACCGTTCGTGGAAGGAGACTGGGCCGCCGATGCCGAGGAGAAAATCAGTCCCACGCTGCAGAGTACCAGGAAAATACATGACCTCAGAGCGCGCGACAAAATACACCCCCTCGTCAACGCCAGCCAACGATGATCAAGTTCGCGAACGATAGTCCGTGGCCGAATCAACATAGAAGACCAATTACGCAAGGCAGTGATGATCGTTCAAACCCAGGAGTCTCTATGTTAACTCGCATTGCGAATTTTTCCGGGGTGTAGTGGTCGAGGGAGGAGGCAAGATGCATACGCATCGACCGTTGCAGGCAACAGCCAGACGCGATAAGCACTTACGACTTGCGGCGTGGCAAGGCTGCGCCCGCCTGACGTTTCGCGGCCCTCGCCAGGAAAGTTTCCTGACTATTCAGAGCGTCCTTCTTGTCATAGCCCGGATCGCGAACGTATTTTCCGTCGGAGGTCATGTGCCGTGCTTTAGCTTGGTCTTTAAGATTGGTAGCCAGAATCTCATCCCGAACCACGCGAATCAATTCCTTGTCCTGCACCGGGAAGTCCACTTCCACGCGGTGATTCAGGTTGCGCGGCATCAGGTCGGCGCTGCCCAGATAGACTTCCTCTTTCCCACCGTTGTTGAAGTAGAAGATGCGGCTGTGTTCCAGGAAGCGGCCAACAATGCTGGTCACGGCAATGTTGTCGCTGACACCCGGAATTCCCGGTATCAGACAGCAAATTCCGCGGACCAGAAGTTCGACCTTCACTCCTGCCTGCGATGCCTGGTACAAAAGCCGGATCATCTTTTTGTCGACCAGGGCATTCATCTTGAAGATCAAGTGACCGCCGCGGCCATTCTTCTGATGCTCGATTTCGCGCTCGATCAGGTGCTCCAGGCCGGTGCGCATGGTCACCGGCGCAACCAGCAGCTTGCGGTAGGAGGTCTTGGCCGAATATCCGGTCAGGAAGTTGAACAGGTCGGTGCAATCGGCGCCGATCTCCGGATCGCAGGTCATCATTCCGATGTCGGTATAGAGCTGCGCGGTTACGCTGTTGTAGTTGCCGGTGGAAAGGTGCGCGTAGCGGCGAATCATGTCGCCTTCCTGGCGGACAATCAGCAGCGCCTTGCAATGCACCTTCAGTCCCATCAGGCCATACACCACGTGGACGCCATATTCTTCCAGCTTGCGCGCCCAACCGATGTTGCTCTCTTCGTCGAAGCGGGCTTTCAGCTCCAGGAGCACCGCGACCTGCTTGCCGTTCTCCACCGCCTCCAGCAGCGCGTCTACCACCGGAGCGTTGCGCCCCACACGATAGAGCGTGATCTTGATGGCCAGAACATTGGGATCGCGCGCCGCCTGTTGCAGCAGTCCCACCACAGGTTGAAAGGAATCGAAGGGATGATGCAGCAGAATGTCGCCGCGCCGGATGCTGGCGAAAATGTCCTCGTCTTCGCCCTCTTTGATTAGCGCCGCCGGCAGAGCGGGAACAAAGGTGGGAAACTTCAGGTCCGGCCGGTCGAGTTTGGTCAGAGTGCGGACCCGGACCAGCGACTGCGGGCCGCCGCTGATCTTGTAAACGTCCTCGCGATCCAGCTCCAGGTTCTTGATAAGTATGTCGAGAATCGGGGCAGGCATCGCTTCGTCGACTTCCACCCGCACCACGTCAGCGAAACGGCGCTGCCAGACTCCTTCTTCAACCGATTCCAGCAGGTCCCCCGCCTCCAGGTCCTGGATCTCGTAGTCCGCGTCTCGCGTGACGTGGAAGGGATGCGCCTCCTCGATCGTCATTCCGGGAAAGAGGTATCCGAGATTGGCTGTCACCAGTTGCTCAAGCCAGACAAAGGTTTGCTCCTTCACCGCAGCCTTGGTGCGGCTTCGGGTCTTGCCCGCGCCACTCACCGGAACCAGTTGCGGCAGCGTATCGGGAATCTTGACTCGCGCAAAGTGCTCTTCGCCTTCGCCGGCGCGCAACATGACCGCGAGATTCAAGCTGAGGTTCGAGATGTGCGGAAACGGGCGTCCAGGATCGAAGGCAAGCGGAGTCAGCGTGGGGAAAATTGTCTGCTGGAAATAAGAATCCACGGTAGAGCGCTGCTCTTCCGTCAGGTCGGCATAGTTCTTGATGTGGATGCCCGCGCCGTCCAGGGCAGGCACAAGCTCTTTCGTCCAGCAGTCGTGGGCGCTGCGGAACAGGCGTATGACGGCGGCGCGGATGGCGCGCAACTGTTCCGCCGGCGTCATGCCATCGGGACCGGTGTCGCTGACGCCCTTTTCAATCTGCTGTTTCAGCCCGGCCACGCGCACCATGAAGAACTCGTCAATGTTGGAGCCGACGAACGACAGGAACATCAATCGCTCGAGTAGCGGATTACGGCCGTCCTGCGCTTCCTCCAACACACGCCGCTGGAAGTCCACCAGGCCTAGCTCACGGTTGATGTAGAGCGCGGGATCGTCGAGCATTCGCGCTCTCTGAGGGCCGTCATGATTACGCGAGTCGGAAGCCGCCGCCCGGGCAGATATACGTCGACCTTTGATAGGTACGGGTTTGGCCGATGGGCTCATAGGGTGTTAGCCACGGAGATGAATGTTCATTGTAATGCGCTTGTGTGGGATTGAACATCCGGCAAGGCTGAGGCCGTCGGGATATCCTCGATTCTTCACCGGATATTCATACAGAACTGGCGCGTCGGAAGTACGTTTACGCCGAATTCTGTTTGCGCCATATTTGTTGGTTTGGGACGGCGAGAAACCCTGTGCTAACCTGTGAATGCCTCTCCCGCGCCGGGATGGCGGAACTGGCAGACGCAGCGGACTCAAAATCCGCCGAGGGCAACCTCATGGGGGTTCGACCCCCCCTCCCGGCACCACCTCTAGAGCCTTGTCCCGTGCGGCTTTCACAGGTATCCATTCCTGAATGTCTCCGTAACCACCCTGTCCGAATTTGCCATGGCTGTGTAGGCAATGGTTGTCGCGGGAATGCTCGGAAAGTTGCTCGCGTCCAGAATATGAATTCGGCTGAGCCCGGCCGGACGGCCCAGCAGGTCTGAACCAAAAAGCGTGTTTTTCTTCCCCATGGGAAAACTGCCCCCGGCATGAAAGCTTCTCCCCAGCGCTACCATAGTAAGATTCAGCGGCGGAATGACGCCGAACCCACCTAAGTTTCGGCGCAAAACTGCCTGAGACCGCTTCGCCACGCGCAGTGAAGCCGGGTTCGTTACGCCTCGGACCTGTATCTCGTCCCTTGTCAATTCGGATGAATTGACGGTCAGCTCCAAATGGCCTGAGTCGGAGGAATGGAGGAATCCCTGAAGCAGATAGAAACGGCTCTCGACATTATCGAGAACAAGTCGGCTCCGCAATGGAGCAGGCAATGTCGATCGTATGGTTTGCCGGAATATGTCATTCAACCCGTACACTTGAAAGTGTATGTAGTTGTCGCTGATCGTCGGGCTAAGGAGCTCAAGAAATATTTCGGCTAAAGTAAAACGCACCGCCAATTCCTTGGTCTTATGGTAAGACAAGAGAGGAAAGAAAAAATACTGACTATCCAGTATACGAACCGGCTTGTCGAATATCTTTATGGATCTCGCAATAAGCCGGGTTGTGGCAATAGCTCCCATACCCACGAAGATCCGTCCGGTCCTCAATTTCCTTAGTGAGCCATCCGATACGTTGACCGTGGACAAGGTTACTCCGTCCGGCTCTTCTTCAAATTCAATCGCGTAGAAACCTTTGTGAATCTTGGTCCCATCCAGTTCCAGTTTCTTCCACAGGAGACGTGGATTAAATATGGAGCCATAAGAACAGCCGTCAAGGCAGTAGCCGCAGTAGCGGCAAGTAGAAGGCCCTCCTGACGAATCCACTGCGACGCGAGCGCGGCCAAACGTGATTCCCTGGCTTCGCAATGCCCGATCCCGCTTAGCTAGAAACTTAAGTAAGGTCTCAGTTTGTTCCGACCTGGTGAGTGTGGTTATTTTGTCATGATATAAGGGAAACGACTCTTCCAAGTGGTCTAAGTCAGCGCTCATCGGCACAAACTGCGATAGGCTCCGGTAGGAATCGGCCAGGTCGGCAGAAGAAATGGGCCAATCGCCCAAGTCCTGGTCAGTATAAGGAAGCATGGCGGCGCCCCAGACATTTCCAAATCCCCCAAGGCCGTGGGATAGATCGATCTTGCATTGCGTGGTAGCGCAGGAGATGCATTGCGGCCGCTCATAAGGAAAGGTGGATCCAAAGGTCAGGCGCTTTTCAACGCCTCGTGCGGACGTTATTGGCGGTGGGAACAAAGCCTCGACGTACTTGCGTGGCCAATCTGCCGGCTCGGTAGCCGAGAGTGTTTCCACCATCGCTTCTCTTTCCGGTTCCAGATCGTAGGCGACGTCCATGACTTCAAAGGGCACTCCGAGGCGGCGAAAGGCGTAGGCTGCGGCAATCGCCGTAGGGCCCGTCCCCAGAATGAGGTTGGGTATTCGTTCAGATTTCACAGGCTCCATAACTAGTCAGACCAAAATTGCTCTTGCTCCCGGCTACGCCGAGAAACTCTACACTGGTTACCTCCTTGGAGCATAACAGGTGATCTCCACCGCAATGCGAGTTTGTGGTTTTCCGCAAAGTCGCTGCTGGATTTGACATTCCCGACGGCTCACGGATACCCACTGCGCCTCTGGTTGGCCTCATACACAACCCACGAGAAGACATCGCACGAACTTGCATTCGGAAGTGCCAAGATTTAACCTGAGTCACGCTCCCGAGCTGGAACACTGTACATCGGAATCATAATTGTGATGCTGAGCACGACATCTGCCCCGACATCGACCACTCGACATCCGCCTTCCCAAAAAGGTCACCGAACCATCGCGCCCCTTTTTTACCTGCTTCGCCCGCACCAATGGCTGAAGAACATTCTGGTATTGCTGCCGGTACTTCTGTCGCACACCTGGAACAATTGGGCCATTAGCAGTAAGGCGCTGCTTGCGACCGTCTGCTTCTGCCTGACAGCATCCGCGACGTACATCTTTAACGATTTCCTCGACGTACATTCTGACAGAGAACACGATCACAAGAAATTGCGGCCCTTGGCAGCCGGGACCGTGACCACAAGAGCCGCCATGATGCTGGCCGTCGCTCTCTTGGTAGCTTCCATCTTCCTTGCGGTTAAGCTTCCGTTGTCTTTTGGCATCATGTTAGGGGTATATTTCTTATCCACTACCCTCTATTCGCTCTATCTAAAGACAAAAGTCATCTTAGACATATGCACTCTCGCTGGACTTTACACCATCCGTCTCTTCGCTGGAGGAGCTGCGACTGATATTCCCATTTCAGAATGGACTGCTGCGTTTGCGATGTTTTGCTTCCTCGGTCTAGCAGCAGTCAAGCGCTACGCTGAACTGCAGGCCTCACCGGAAACAGGGGAATTAACTACCCGCCGCGGTTATGAGCAAGTCGACAAAAGTACTATACAAGTCCTTGGTTTAAGTTCGATGGTGATGTCCGTTCTGGTTCTTGTCTTATACCTTCGAAGTCCCGAAGTTACGCTTCTATATAGGCACTCAGAAATGCTGCGGCTAATTTGTCCGGTCTTGCTGTACTGGTTTGGCCGAATCTGGGTAGTTGCCGGCAGGGGCAGGATGCACTCAGATCCGATCATTTTTGCGCTACGCGATCGCGCAAGCTTAATTGCTGCGGCTGTCATTGTCACCATCGGATTCGTATGCAGGTGACAAGGTCAGAATCCTAAGGCCGTGTTGTTTGCTATATAGCAGGCTGAGG
>JBEKTC010000123.1:0-33042 GCA_049516475.1 Candidatus Korobacteraceae bacterium
ACCACAGTATTCAGATTGATGATGCGCGGCTGCATCATCTGCTGACGGCCGAAAGCCAGCATCTGGCGAGTGAGGGCCGCCGCCCGGTCAGCTGCATTCGAAATCTGCAGTAGCAGTTTGCTGAAAGGGCTTTCCGGTGTGATCTGATCCAGCATGAGTTCGGTGGATAGTTTGATGACCACAAGAACGTTGTTGAAATCGTGAGCCATGCCCCCGGCTAACCGGCCCACGGCTTCCAGTTTCTGCACTTGGCGGACCTGCTGCTCCAGAGCGCTCTGCTGGGTCATGTCTTCCACATAAGCGGAGAAGACTTCCGGCGTTCCGTCCTCGCCACCGCTCAGCGAGCCGGTGATGCGCACCGGAACCAAGCTTCCGTCCCGGCTGCGGAAGGTGGTTTCCCAGCCTTGAATCCTCCCGCTTCTGCGCAGCACCTCTACGAGACGGTCGCGATCCTTTGGATCAGCATAGACTTGTTCGCTTACGTTCAACTGGAGAGCTTCTTCCGCGCTGTAGCCGCCTAGCATCTTGCACAGCGCAGGATTGAGAGTCTTGATGCGGTTCCCGTCGATCAATGATTGCGAAATGCCAAAGGGGGCGTTGTCCACCAGCGCCTTGAGGGAAGCTTCCGACTCGCGCAACGCTGCCTCAACGCGGCATCGTTCGGTTACATTCATTGACAGGATCAGCTCTTCTTGGTGGCCCGCGTTCTCGAACTTGAAGGCCATGATCTCCACAAAAATAATGCTGCCGTCCTTGTGGCGATGCCGCCAGACGCCCACAGCGCTGTAACCGTCATGCCGCTGACGGACAGATTCCAGAAGTATGGGAACATCCTCCTCGGGGCGGATCTCAACCAGGGTCATGGCCAGAAACTCTTCTTGTGAATACCCGTAGGCTTTCACCGCAGCATCATTCACCTCGAGAAAGCGAAGGGTGTGGCAGTCATAAATCCACATGGGGCACGGATTGGAGGAGAACAGCAGCCCCTGCCGACGCCGGGAGTCGGCGATAGTTTTTGTCTGTTCTGCCAGCTGCACATGCATCTGGCTGATGGTTCGGCGGTGATGGGCGAAGATTCGTAGCAGGACGATGATTGTTGCCGTGATGGCAATGAGTGCAATAATGACTAAGAACAGCATCGGCCAGACCCCGCGCGGAAGAAACTACGATTTAAAATTCCCAGGACATTCGCTGAAGCGCTCACTGGTAAACCGTATTCATGGCAAAACACGGGATACTTCAAAGCGCATGTCTAGCACTTTCAAGACTGATAATTTGCGTTAAGTGTCTTTCTAGCGGCCAACGCAATCAATCACGCAAAACCAAACAAGTACTGCACTGATGAAGCTTTCTTTCCGCGTGGGAGTGAACGCGATAGGCAAGCAATAACAGGTGTGTCGCGGGCGATGCTGTGACGTAGAGCACAAGTGGAGGTGTACGGCTGCAACCTTTGTGTCATGCAAACCGTGGCCGCCCGTGACTTCCTGTCGGCCTAAGATGCTCGCCTCAAAGCGGTAGAGGACCGGTCGGCAACAGCGTCCGCAGCGGGCAGGCTTCGCATCTGGGTCCCTGCTTCAAACAGTAGTGCTTGCCTACCTGTACAAAGAGTCCGTGCATCTCGTTGTAAAGCTGGGTGACTGGGCTGCGTTTGGCAGTACTCATCGCCGATGGCTCATGGACAGGCATCTTCTGTGGCACCGTAGACTTCACCGCTACCAGAGGTCTCTCCCCTTGCAGGGCGCGCTGGACAAGAGTGCGAACCTGGTCATAGCTCGCGCGCCCGTCCACCGCGCCGTGGCGCTCGAGGACCCGGCGCGTGTAGGCGTCAACTACGAAGATCTGGTGATTTCCGGCGTAGAGCAGGATTGCGTCTGCCGTCTCCGGTCCAATTCCCTTGAGTGAGAGCAACTCGGCTCGCAACTTGTCGGTTGGAGTTGCAAACATTATCTCCAGCGAACCGGCGTGCCTCTCGTCCATGAAGCTGACAAAGTCCTTCAACCGCTGTCCCTTTTGCCGGTAATAACCAGAAGAGTGCACCAGCTCCTGCAACCTGACCAGCGGCACCTCGCGAATTCCTGTCACACTGAGCACTCCTGCGACGCGCAGGCTGGCGAGGGCGCGTTCGACGTTCGTCCATGAGGTGTTCTGAGTCAGGATGGCGCCCACGATGACTTCGAAAGGCGTTTCTGCCGGCCACCAATGTTGCTGTCCCCAACTGCGCGCCAGCTTGCGATACAGGCTGCGAACCATGGCTTCCGGACTGAGTGTTCGTCTGGACTTCATTGGCGACGGTGTTCCTCTCGATATACTAACTACACTGAATGCGTAACATCCTGCGTTTTATATGGAACTCCGCTCGCGGCCACCGCCTGGCGCCATGGCGCAGCCCGTATCTGCGTTGGCGGATCGAAACCTACACGGGAATTAAGATGCAAAGCATCGGTGTCCTTGAGTTCTTCGGATTTATGTGGCGGGAGCGGAAAGAACTGGCGCGGTTCTTGAAGTGGACCGGCGAGATGGAACGCTACGCCCGGGCGAAACCGAAGAACCCGTAGGCACGCTCTTCGCTTTTCGCTGATCGCCATCGAGACTACCTTTGATTCACGATCCCGGTGGGGTTTAGAACCACTTCCACTGGCGTGCCCACTCCCGCTGCTAGCTTCTCCGCCGCCGATGCCTGCTTCGCTGCAATCTCCAGATATCCCGAGCTTCCCACGATCGCGAATATCTCGTCACCCTCGCCTTGCGCATACGACTGGCATAGCCGCGTAATCGTCAAGCCTGCAATTAATATGCTCACCTCTAAACATGCTCCGCCGAATAGCGCCGGTGCATCCAGTTCGCCAACGTTGGTAATGAGATTGCCGAACTTGTCCACCTTCAGCACCATTCCCCGCAGGCTGTTCTGGCCGATGCGTTCCACTGGCGGCAGCGGCAGGCGGACGTAATCGGAAATCTCAGGACCAAATTCCGATGGCGCCACTCCCTTGCTCAGCCATCCCGCGACTGGCGCGAAGATGTCACGGCCATGGAAGGTCTGGCTCACCGGCTGTAGAAAATATCGCTCCGCGGTGATGTGCCGCACGATGAACTTTGGTTCGCGCGCCTCCACCAGCGATAGCACTCCGTTGTCGGGCGCAACGAAGATGTAATCATCGGTTTCCACGATGATTGGCCGGCGCTGGCTGCCCACGCCGGGATCGACCACCACGACGTGTACGGTGCGCGGTGGAAAAAAACGATACGCCTGGGCAAGGATCCAGGCGCCGTCCAGGACGTCATAAGAAGCGACTGCATGACAGACATCGACGATCGTGGTATCGGGGTGAATGTTCAGCACCACGCCATGCAAAATGCCGACGAAAGCATCGTTCAGGCCAAAATCGGTTGTGAAGGTGACGATGCGGCTCTCAGCCATGTACTGGCAAAGTAGTCGCAGCCGTGGAGGGAGTCAAGCGGAGCAGGCGGCAACGGAAGCCCCCGCAGGGTTTTGCCTCGCCTCGGCCACAGGAAGGCCGGGGCCGCGACCCCGCGCCGCCTCTGCAGACAACCGACAACTGGCGACTGACTGCCACTGACCACTGGCCACTACTTGATCTCCACATCCCCTGAACTGGTGGAGGCCTCAAGTGTCGGGCCGCCACCGTGTACCGTGCCTTTAAGTTCATGGCTGCCCATGGAGCCTTGCACCGTAACCGATACCTCCGAACGAATCGATCCCGAACTGGTATGCAGATCGACATTGAAGCCGCTGTTCGATCCAACCGCCAGGCGGATGTTTCCGGAGCCACTATGCATCTGCCAGGGTCCGGTGACGCTGCCATTGGCTTCGATATCGCCGCTGCCGGTCTGGGCGCGCACGCCACCTTTAATGCCCTTCAGATGAATAGTTCCCGAGCCCGTGTGGACATCGACGTCACCGGAACCGGTCAGGCTGGCCTCGATGTCGCCGCTGCCGGTCTCGGCGTCGAACGGTGCCGAGACATTTTCAGCCCGGATGTTGCCGCTGCCGGTATGCGCATGCTGCCGGCCGCCGAGATCGCGCAGGCGGATGTCGCCGGAGCCGGCCTGCGCTTGCACACCGGAGCTGACTCCTGTGACCGCGACATTACCTGATCCACTGTGCGCCTCGACAGCAGTGCTGGCGGGAACCGTTATCTCGTAGTCTATAGCGACGTGACGCTTCACGTCGTCTGCCAGGTTGTAGCCGATACGGACGCTGTTGCCACTCTGCTGAATGGGAGGATTGGATTCCACCTGATGCACCGCATTCTCGTTGCTGAAGAACCAGTTATTGTCATGAATGGTTCCGTGCACCACGACCTGGTTGGAGCTTCCGGTCTTGACCGTGATGTCGCCCGAGCCGGTGCTCACGTCCAGGCTCACGGCTCCGGAGACCTGTAACGTGCGATCAAAGTGACCTTCGGTGCGGGCGAATGACAGCACCGGAAACAATAGGAAGGTAAGTAGAACAGCTGTGCGGCGTTTGTTCATGACGCCTCTCCTGATGCTGAAGTAAATCGGATTCGAAAAAGGCTGCCCGAAAGGCAGCCCGGGCGAAGATATCTCGCGATTACTGCTGCAATACAACCTGGTCGCCTTCTTTGAGTCCAGAGAGGACTTCGGTCTTCACGCCGTTAGAGATTCCAATGTTGACGGCGATCTTCTTCATTCCGTCCTTGGCGCTGGGAACCGGAATATCAACCGACGCCTTCTTGTCCTTGTCATACATGATGGCGCCCTCGGGGATCATCAGTACGTTGTGGTGTTCGTCAAGGATGATCTCGGCGTTGGCGGTCATCTCCGCCTTCAGCTCACCGCCCGGATTGTTGATCGACACGCGCACTTCGAAGGTGGTGACATTGTCTTTTTCAACGCCCATCGGCGAGATTTTGGTGACATGTCCAGTGAAGGTCTTGTCCTTAAACGTCTCCACGCGAATGCGCGCGGGCTGTCCCAGGTAGACCTTGCCGATGTCGCTCTCGTCGACCTTGCCCTTTACATAAACTTCGCTGGTATCGCCCAGGGTCATCACCAGCGTTGCGCCCGAGCCCAGCACCAGGATGGAGCTGACCGCGTCGCCAACTTCCACGTCCCGCGAAAGCACAACGCCATCGATCGGGGCGGTGATGGTCGTATAGCTGAGCTGCTCCTGGAATTGCTTCAGGCTGGCTTCGTCTTTCTCCACTTCAGCTTCGGCCTGAGAGACCTTCGCCTTGTTGACAGTCAACTGCGCCCGGGCAACATCGCGCTTGTTTACGGCCATGATGTAGCCCCGCTGCGCGTCGTCCAGCGTGGCTTGCGAGACAACTCCATCCTTGGACATCTCCTGCGCGCGCTCGTAGGCCCGCTGCAGGGTTGGGATGTCCACGCCCTGAGCATCAACCTTTGCCCTGATTTCGTCGGCTTCGGCACTCTTCAGATTGGCTTGCGAAGAGAGCAGTTGCGCTTTCGATGAATTCACCTGCGCCTGAATCTCGACCCTGTCCAGGTCGGCCAGCACCTGTCCCTGCTTCACATGGTCGCCGGTATCCACATACAGCTTCTCCACAATGCCGCTGGCTTTGGATTTAATCTCGACCTTAGTGATTGGCGTGATCTTTCCCGTGGCCACCACGCTCTTGGCGAGGTCGCCCTTTTCCACCTTGGCCAGTTTGATAGGGTCGATCTTGGTGCCGCCACGAGTCGCCGCCACCGCCACGATTACTAGCGCCACAACCGCCACCGAAACAGCCGTAATGATGATCCAGCGCTTATTTTTGTGGTTCTTACCGTTCGCCACTGCACCCTCCGCAACCGCGCAGCACTTCGTTCTGATCTCTAGTACGTTGAAGAATGAAAATTTGTTCCGTTCCGAAAAGGAAACAGGGGTTGGGGCGGCCCGGCAATCCCCTTCTATTAGACCGCCGTGAGGAAGAAATCGATAGCAGAGGCCTGGCGGCATAACAGGTTTGTGTCAGGGCATGGCTTCAGCCGTGCCGCAAGGTCGCTTAAACAGATTGGGCTTTAGCCCCTGGGAACACTTTGCAGGGGCTAAAGCCCGATCTTCTCGTGCGTTGCTCGGCACGACTGAAGTCATGCCCTGACACGAAGCCAAGCCTCGCAAGCCTAGAAGCTGCGCCGTATACAGCGATTCTCGGGGTGGGTTCCGGAGCCGCCCTACCGGCAGCGGGCGACGATCAACGTCATGTCGTCTGCCTGGTGGCCCTGGCTAAAGCTTTGCACTTCGGCGATGATTGCCTCAAGCATTTCATCCGCGGACTTAGACTGGTGAGTTCTGACGCTTTGTATCAGGCGTTCGTCCCCGAATTCCTCGGCTTCCTCACTGGGGGCGGCTTCAGAGATACCATCCGTATAGATGACCAGTACGTCTCCTGCTCCTAGCTGCCGCTCAGCGACTAAGCAGTCCCATTCCTCGAACAGCCCCAGCACCGTCGCGGTAGCTTGCAACCATTCGACATCTCCATTCTTGCGCAACAGGAGTGGAGGATTGTGTCCGCAGTTTACGTAACGAAGCATGCGGCTCTGATCGTCGTATACCGCGAAGAACATCGTAGCGTAGTGGTTGTTCTCCGTATTCTTATAGAAAAGATGATTTACAGAACACAGCAATCGGGGCAAATCTTCCAGGGCCAGCGCGTATTGGCTGCGCAGATTAGCCTGCAGGTTGGCCATGAGCAGCGCCGCAGAAATTCCCTTGCCCGAGATGTCAGCCAAGACCAGTCCCAGCTTGCCTGCACCGAAATCGAGGAAGTCGTAATAGTCTCCGCCGACGGCGCGGGTTTGGATACACTTTCCGGCACATTCCAGACTTGGCAGGGACGGAGCCTGCTGCGGCAACAATCGGCTCTGCACCTGACGCGCGATCTGCATTTCCTGCTCGCTGCGCCGCTCGGCTTCCATGCTCTCGGCCATTTTCTCGGCCATGGAAATACTCCGCATGGCAATCCCTGCCTGGCTCGCCACCGAGGCGAGCAGGCGCCTATCGCCCGCCGAATACGGTTCTTCGGAGAGACCGCTGTCAGCGGTACCACGGATCGGGACCAGGCATTCGGCGTGCAGCGGTTGCATCTGGGTTCCACGCAACGTCGCGGGATCCACTTCGATTGGTTCGCTGCGTCCGGCCAATTGTTCCAGACCAGCAGCAGAAGTCGAGAGGCTCAGCGCCTCCGACGGCGGGCTTCCGGCGTACGCGTGGAGAAGTCCATCGCCAGCCAGCAAATACACAAAGAGAGGCATGGGATGCAAAGCATCGTGTATGTGCTGGTGCAGCAGATGCGCCAAGCCCTCGCGGTCAGTCACAGCCAGCGTTCTTGCCGCCAGATTTTCCAGGATCTGTTGCGCGTCATAGGCGCTGCGGAAGAAAGCGCGGTCTAGCCGGGTCCGCACTCGACGATGCACCTGTGTAGCTCCAGAGATCAGTAGGACCCCGAACGTAGCCCCGATTGGTATGGCGGCTTTCGATCCCGCCGAGAAGCGCTGCGCGTATGCCTGTCCGAACCACAGGGTGAGGCCCACGGAGATCAGCAGCATCAGGATGGCGAATCCCCGCTCCACCAGCAGGTATCGCGCGCTACGGCGCAGCAGCACGGGGATGTCCATCACACGGTGCTTCACCACGGCGTAAGCGAAGGACAGCGGAATCAGGAACAGGAATGTCCCTCTCGCAAAACCCAGCCAGAACGGCATTTCGGTGTGAGAAAGATCATGCGGAATACCGGCCAGGATGGCTGGTGCGATTCCGATCACCGTACCCCAGAGCATCACCTTGAGCTTGCGCCGGTCTTCAACATTGGCGGCGCCAACCACATTCCATAAAAGCGAGGCTATGCCTAGCAGCACCATCCCATACAGGATCACCAGCCTCCCCAAACCAATGGTTGCGTTGCTACCGAGCGCCCTGATGAAGGGCAGCGCTTCCGGGTCGCCGTGCCGCACGCCACCCCATCCCACGCAGGCTGAGAAGACCAGTAGCACCCATTTCAGCCACGGGAGCTTGCGATCAATTGGCGAACGGGTGGGAAAAACGGCGAAGAAGAAGTAGAAGAGTGCGGGAAGCAGGCTCTTCATGAGTGCCGCGTACGCGTACAGGAAATGCAGCAGCGCATCCGGAGCCAGCGCGAAGCCGGCCGCCACATCGGCTTCGGTAATGAACCCCGCAAACATCAGCGCCAGCAGCCACGCATTGCTGTCTTCCAGGCGCAGAAACAAGACTGTCAGACCGACCACCAGAAACAACAGTGGGTAGAAGCCAAGGACCTCGACGGCTCCTCGGTGATGACCAGGGGCTGAGGCTCACCGGGTCGCAGAATCGTCAGCTGCACCGGTTCTCCAGGATGAGAGGCGTACCAGACCTTGAACAGAATTTGGTTGCACAGTGCGGGCGCGGCCACGGTGCGGCCATCGATAGCGATGATCATGTCCTTCGGCCGCAACCCAGCCCGCTCCGCCGGAGCGTTCTTCCAGACCTTGGTTACGACCATGCCGGGAGACGAAGGCTGCGTGTCCATGCCAACTTCAACCGGCAGGTTCGACAGCCGGACGTAATACATCCAGGCGACGCTGTACACGACTGTCGCCGTGGCAAACAACAGCGCCAGCGCTAGCAAAAGTGGTCGAAGATTACGTTCCCGTCTTGCGGTCATCACCATAGCTTGGACGGACAGCAACTCGTTTCGGCAGTAGTGTAGTTCATTTCGCGCTTTGGGCACTGTCCGCTCGTTTAGCATGGTTTGCATGACAACGTCGAATGCCTTTCGACAAGCGGAACGGGAGACGTCGTGATTGCAGTGATCATTCCAGCCCGCAATGAAGCAGACGTGATCGGCCGGTCGGTCGCGTCGCTTCTGCGGCAGAGTTGTGTCGACGCGCTGCACATCTTTGTCGTCGACGACAATAGTTCCGACGGAACCGCCGAGGCTGCCCGGCAGGCCGCGTCTCAAAGCTCGCACGGCGAGCGCGTGAGTGTTATTAACGGACGTGCGCTGTCTTCCGGATGGTCGGGTAAGCTCTGGGCCGTGCATCAAGGGATCGAACAAGCGGCTTTGCTCCACCCTGAATTCTTCTTATTGACCGATGCCGATATCGAGCATTCGCCGGACAATGTGGCTACGCTGGTTAGGATCGCGGAAACCGGCGGTTACGATCTCGCTTCCTTTATGGTGAAGCTGCACTGTCGCAGCGTCGCGGAAAAGTTTCTCATTCCAGCCTTCGTATTTTTCTTTTTCATGCTGTACCCGCCGAGGTGGATTCGCAGCCCGCGGCGCAAGACCGCCGGCGCGGCGGGCGGCTGCATGATGATTCGTCCGGCGGCTCTCAAGCGCGCCGGAGGCATCGCAGCCATCCGCCAGGAGATCATCGATGACTGCGCGCTGGCCCGTGCGGTGAAGCGGACGGGCAGCAAAGTGTGGCTTGGGTTGACACCAGACACACGCAGCGTGCGGGAATACAGCACATTCGCCGAAATCGAGAGGATGATCGCTCGCACCGCGTTCAACCAGTTGCGGCATTCGGCGTGGCTGTTGCTAGGGACCGTGCTGGGGATGCTGCTGGTGTTCGTCTTGCCGCTGGTACTGCTGGCAAGCCGATCAGCCTTGCTTGTCACGATTGGCGGCGCCGCTTACTTGTTGATGAGCGCCGCTTATCTGCCTATGGTTCGCTTCTACCGACTCAGCCCGCTTTGGGCTTTGACGCTGCCGTTCAGCGCGGCGTTCTACGTGGTGGCCACCATTCATTCGGCCGTTATGTATTGGTCAGGCCGCGGAGGAGAGTGGAAAGGCCGAACGCAGGACGTTGCGTGATTACGACATTGAAGCTTCGCCCGCGAATTAGTTCAGCCGCTTCGTAGCCACGAGTTTTTCACTCGAGAATATTTGTCGGCTGAGCAAGAAAAAAGGCACGGGGAAGGAGAGCCCCGTGCCATGCGCGCCGGTTAGCGCGCGTTCTCCTGCTGAGGGGAAACCTTAGTCGTTGGCCGCGTTGCTGCTCCGCACATGTTCGTGCTCGTGTTCGCAAGTCAGAGGGCACTCGCCCAGGATCGGGCGGCAGGACGGATCCTGTCCGATCTCGATCATCTGCGACGGCGCCTTCATTTCGCTGAACTGCTCGGCTTCCGTCGAATGCTCCAATGCGGTGACCGACGACTTGCCACTGGCGATCACTTGCGTAACGGCGTCGAAATATCCGGTGCCGACAAATCGCTGGTGCTTTACCGCGGAGTAGCCGTGGCTGTACTCGCGAGCGAATTCCTTCTCCTGCACGCGCGAATAAGCGGTCATGCCGGTGTCCTTGTAGGCCCGTGCCAGCTCAAACATGCTGAGGTTGAGGACGTGGAAGCCGGCCAGGGTGATGAACTGGAACTTGTAGCCCATCTCCGCCAGCGCCGGCTGGAAGCGCGCAATGGTGGCATCGTCCAGCTTCTTCTTCCAGTTGAACGACGGCGAGCAGTTATACGCCAGCAGCTTGCCGGGAAACTTCTTGTGAATCGCATCGGCGAAGAACTCGGCTTCCTTCAGATTCGGTTGCGAGGTCTCGCACCAGATCAGGTCGCAGTACGGCGCATAAGCCAAGCCGCGGGCGATGGCCGAATCAAGTCCGCCGTGAATCCCAAAGAATCCCTCGGGCGTGCGCTCGCCGTTGAGGAATATGCGATCGTAGGGATCGATGTCGCTGGTGAGGAGGTGCGCGCTGTCGGCATCGGTGCGTGCTAACACCAGCGTCGGGACACCCAGAACGTCAGCTGCCAGACGTGCGGCAATCAGTTTCTGTATCGCTTCCTGCGTGGGCACCAGCACCTTGCCGCCGAGATGTCCGCACTTCTTCGCTGACGACAACTGATCTTCGAAGTGCACGCAAGCCGCGCCCGCCTCGATCATGGACTTCATCAGCTCGAAGGCGTTCAGGGTGCCGCCAAAACCAGCTTCCGCATCGGCAATCAGAGGAACAAACCAATTCATACCGTTTTTGCCTTCGGAATGATGGATCTGATCGGCGCGGGTCAGCGCGTTGTTCAGACGGCGCACTAGGTTGGGCACCGAGTCGGCAGGGTAGAGGCTCTGGTCGGGATACATCTGGCCAGCGTTATTGGCGTCGGCGGCGCACTGCCAGCCGCTGACATAAATTGCTTTCAGTCCGGCTTCCACCATCTGCACTGCCTGATTGCCGCTCATCGCGCCCAGAGCGTTGACGTAACCATCGCCGTTCAGCATTTCCCACAGGCGTTCGGCGCCGAAACGAGCGAGCGTGTATTCGATGGGAAGCGTGCCGCGAAGGCGCAGTACGTCTTCAGGGGTATAAGGACGTTGGATTCCCTTCCAGCGACGATCGGTCTTCCAGGATTTTGCGAGCTGAGTTGCAGATTGAAACGCCGCCATTACGTGTCTCCTCATCTATTTCGAATGTCCGGAGGGTCGTGGGGACCGCTCGGGTTTGATGGCAAATGTTCAGGGCCCTGATAAAACTAAACAGAACGAACGTTCGGTTCAATATGTTGAACATTCATTCCGTATGGTGTACAAACCATAGCGGCCCGCCGGGAACCAACGCAAGCCTGATGTTCATAATATTGAACAGAAATTCATAATCATGTACCATGGAGTCGGATTCCCATATTGGTAGACTGGTTGGCTATGGCCTCTTCAAACGATACTTCCTCCACCGCTGTCGAACGGACGCTGTTGATTCTGGAAGCCGCCGCGCAACGCGAAGGCGGGATGTCTAACGCAGACTTTAGTCGTAAGTTAAAGATTCCAAAGAGTTCCGCCAGTTATATTCTGCGTACCCTGGAGCAGCACGGCTATCTGCGCCGCGACGGCGATGACGGGCGATATCGTCTGGGCATGAAGGTTTTGAGCTTGTCGCGGGCCGCACTCGGGGGGATTGACGTTCGTGAGTTAGCGCTGCCGATCATGCGGCACCTGGTCGACCGGATCCATATCACTACCCACCTGGCGATCCTTGACCACGGAGAAGCGGTTTACGTGGAAAAAGTCGAAGCGCCCAGTTTTATCAAGATGAATACCTGGATTGGCCGAAGGATGGAGGTGCACTCCACCGCTGTGGGCAAATCGCTTCTGGCTTACCTTGATTCGAAAGAGCGCGACGCCATTCTGCGCCAGCGTGGACTGAAGAAACTGACGACTCACACTATCACGACATTGCCGCGCCTGTTACAGGAACTGGAGCGCGTGCGCCAGTTGGGATATGCGGTGGACGACGAAGAGAACAGTCTGGGCGGGCGCTGTGTGGGCGCGCCTATTTTCAACGGCGACGGGCAGGCCGAAGCAGCCATCGCCTCCACTGGAATCATCAACGATGTGCCGCGTGACGCGATTCCTCACATTGCCGACATGGTGAAGGAAGCGGCCCGCCGGATTTCACATCAGCTCGGCTATCGCGGGCCGTATCCGAAGACAGAGATAGTGGCCAGTGGAAAGTGACAGAAGCGGGAGGAACCTTGGCTTGGATTTCTCCCCGTGCACACGCTAACTACCAGCCTCTATAAATACCAATCCTTCCTTGTCAGCGGCAGGTATGTCTCACCGTTCTCCGACTTGCTATACGCCGCTCGCTATGACCTTCAGAGGTATGCGGGTGCAGTGACGACGCCTGCTTAGCGCAGGCGAAACGACGCGTAACTCGCCAGCAACCGAGACTCTGGAAGTACCTTTCCACACTTTAGTCGAGGGGTGCCATCTGGCTTGATTTTGGCCAGCCTACGGAAATTAACACGGGAAATGCTTGACAACCGATAGACCGGGTCTAAAATACCGGACAATTGGGGTTGCTTATCTAGTTTTGGGCGATTCGTTATGAACCTTGGCCGTTCGATAAGCACAACCTACAACTATCCTCAGAGCGACGCAATGGACAACCAGTGTCGGCATTCCCGAGTCCAGGTCGTCTCGCGAGACGAAGATGCGGAGTACGTCGAGTGCGTTGAGTGCCGCGAGATCTTCGAATCCAGCGAGTTCCGTGACATGGACATCGAATCCAAAATTCCCACCGAAGAAGAATAACGGCTTAGGTCGAAGCGAACGACTGCGGCAGAGTGTCGCGCTCGTGCGTTTGCCTCGCGGTCAGCGCAACTTCAGCCCTGCATCCGCCGACAATTCGGAATCGGCAAACTCCCCGGCGAGAAATCGTGGATAGGCGGCGGCGGCGATCATGGCGGCATTGTCGGTCGAGAGCTTGCGGGAAGGGAAGTGGACAGGCAGACCCTCCTCAGCGGCCGCGCTCTGGAAGGCAGTGCGCAATTCCGAGTTGGCGGCAACGCCTCCGGTGACGAGGACCGTCGCCACGTTGTGCTCCCGCGCAGCCGTCAAGGTCTTGCTCACCAGATCATTCACCATTGCTCGCTGAAAAGACGCAACCAGGTCAAGGGTCTCAGGATCGCATGCCGCGAGAACATCATGGGGCGAAGGACTCGCAAGGTGCGCGAGGACGCGACGCCGCTGTGCGATGCTGGCGCGCAGGTCGTGCGTCTCGACGTAACGCAGCACCGCGGTCTTGATCCCGCTATAAGAGAAATCCGTGCGTCGCTCATCCCCGGCGTGACGGTTCTGAGGATTGCGGTCGGGATGCTTGATCTGGGCGAAAGGAAATTTTACCGCCCGCGGATCGCCATGTGTGGAAAGAAAGTCGATGAGCGGTCCGCCCGGGTATCCCAGCTCCAGCAGCTTGGCGACTTTGTCGAACGCCTCGCCGGCGGCATCATCTCGAGTATGTCCCACATCGTGGTATGTCCACGCGTCGGCTTGCCGTTCGGCAAGAAAAAGATGGGTATGGCCTCCGCTCACCACCAGGGCTAGCACGGGAAACTGCAGCTCGCGATTGTACCGGGGCCCCCAACTCGCGCCGGTTTTGCGCGAGTTGGGGTGTTTGTCGTTCTGCCGTTCTTCCAAAAGTACGGCGTGAATGTGTCCTTCGAGATGATTCACACCAATGAGCGGTTTTTCGAGGGCAAACGCCAGCGCCTTGGCGTAGCTGAGGCCGACCAGCAGTGCGCCGGCAAGACCCGGCCCTTTCGTCACAGCAAGAGCGTCGAGGCTCTCGTAAGTCTGGTGGGCATCTTCCAGCGCTTTGCGGACAACCGGAACGATGGCGCGGAGATGTTCACGCGACGCCAGTTCTGGCACGACTCCGCCGTAGGGCTGATGAGTGGCGATTTGCGAATAGACAACATTCGAGACGACTTCTTCGCCGGAGCGCACCACGGCCGCGGCAGTCTCGTCGCATGAACTCTCGATGCCAAGAATGAAAACATCGTTCACATGACCATTGTACGAGGCCGGTGGTGGAGCACTGCTTCAGCGGTGCAGGCCGACCTGCAGCAGTGAATCGGCCGCTGAGGAGAAGAACATTACCTCAGGCGCTAAAGCGCAATCTATTCCGATGGCCTTATATGCACGCCTGAAGGCGTGCTCCACCCGCGGATTGCCGTGGAGGGCTCATGTGTTGGGTGTTCGCGTTATCATCAAACTTCCGATGCGAGAGCATGCCACCAACGTCGTTCGCGAGCTGCGGCAGCGCGGATTCCAGGCCTACTTTGCCGGAGGCTGCGTGCGTGACACGCTGCTCGGCTTGGTGCCCACGGATTACGACGTGGCCACCGACGCCACGCCGCCCGAGGTGATGCGCATCTTCCCCGAGACGTACGCCGTGGGGGCGCAGTTCGGCGTGGTGCTGGTGCCCGCGCCAGAAGATGTTCCCCTTCCGGAAACTCCTTCTGAGCATCCGAACTACGTTGAAGTCGCTACCTTCCGCAATGATGGCGCTTACTCCGACGGGCGTCATCCCGACCAGGTGCGCTATTCGAAAGATCCCCGGGAGGACGTGCAGCGCCGCGACTTCACGATTAACGGCCTGCTGATGGACCCGCTCGACGGCAATCGCGTACTGGATTTCGTGGGTGGCCGGGACGACTTGAAGGCCGGTGTGGTTCGCGCCATCGGCGATGCGGAATGCCGCTTTAACGAAGACAAGCTGCGCATGCTGCGCGCAGTGCGTTTCGCGGCGCGGTTTCAGTATGTGATCGAGCCACGGACGTTCTCTGCTATTCGACAGCTCGCCCCACTTGTTCGGCAAGTCAGCAGCGAGCGGGTCCGTGACGAGCTGACCAAGATGCTCACCGAAGGCCACGCGCGACGTGCGTTCGAGTTGCTCGACGCCAGCGGGCTGTTGCGCGAGGTGCTGCCGGAAATCGATCGCATGCATGGCGTGGAGCAGCCGCCGCAGTTTCATCCTGAGGGCGATGTGTGGGTCCACACTCTGCTTCTGCTGGAGAAGCTGAAGCCGAAATGCTCGCCTACGCTGGCCTGGGGAACGCTATTGCATGACGTAGGCAAGCCGCCGACGTTTCGGGTTGCGCCCGACCGCATCCGCTTCGACGGACACGTTGAGGTCGGCATACGGATGGCGCAAGAAATCTGCCACCGTCTGCACTTCTCAAACGACGACACCAAGCAGATTGCGGCGCTGGTTGCCAATCACATGCGTTTTGCCGATGCCGAGCGGATGAAGGCGTCGACCCTGAAGCGCTTCATGCGCCTGCCGAAATTTGGAGAGCATTTGGAATTGCATCGCATCGATTGCCTGAGCAGCAACGGCAATCTGGCTATGCACGATTTTGTGCGCCAGCATCTGCAAGAAAGTTCGGAGGAGGAGATCAGACCGGCTTTGCTGTTGAATGGACGGGACCTGATTCAGCTTGGCTACAAGCCCGGTCCCGGGTTTCGTGAGATGTTGTCGGCGATCGAGGACGCACAACTGGAAGGATCGCTGCGCAGCAAAGAAGAGGCGCTGGAGTTTGTGCGTCGCGAGTTTCCCCTCACTAGCTGAAAGCTGCCTAAGTAGCACATCTGGCGAAGAGCGAAGAGCGAAAAGCGAAGAGCTAACGGCGACGAGTGGCGAAGCTGGTCTACAATTAGACTTGGATGCTATGCAGCATGCCAGCGCAACTCTGAGAAAAATCTTTCGCGAGACCATGCGCAGCGAAGGCGACAGTGCGCCGGTGCTGGCGTGGCCGCTCGCCTGCGGCGCTAAGACAGCCGAGCGGACGAATGCGATCAATTTTGCCGCGGGCGTGCTTACGGTTTCCGTTCCCGACGAGGCTTGGCGGCGTGAACTGCAGAGCTTTAGTTCGCGATACCTGGCAGCGCTTAACCAAATAACACCTGAGCCAGTGAACCGGATTGATTTCGTCACGGTGAGCAGCCCCGAACGCTGATCCCACGAACACACTTATGGTTTCCGAAAAAGATGTTTCCTACGTTGCAGACCTGGCGCACCTTGAACTGACGGAAGACGAGCGCGGTCGCATGTTGAAAGACCTGAACTCGATTCTGGGGTATATCGACCGGTTGAACCAGTTGGACACCAGCGACGTGGAGCCGGTGGCGCAGGTGGCCAACCGTTACGGCGAGCGCAAGAATAAAGACGAGGCCGGCGGTTTTGCGTTTGCCATGCGCAGCGATGAGCCGCGTCCGTCGCTTCCGCGCGAAGAGGCGCTGCGCAACGCGCCTGTTTCCGACGGAACATTCTTCAAAGTACCTAAAGTGATTGAGCGCTAGGCCATGAACCTCGACTTGCTCACCGTCGATTCCGCGCGCACCGCGGTGCTGGAGAAAGAAACGACAGCCACCGCGCTGGTCGACGGCTTCTATAAAAAGATCGAAGCTGAGGATGGTGCGATCGGCGCATACCTCACGCTGAGCAAAGATCGGGCGTATCGCCAGGCTGCGCGCATCGACGCCCTTGCCGATAAGGGTGACGACCTTCCGCCGCTGGCTGGAGTGCCGGTCGCGATTAAGGATGTCTTCACCACCAAAGACGTGCGCACCACAGCGGGATCGAAGATCCTCGCGGACTTCGTTGCGCCTTATGATGCGACGGTGGTGTCTCGGCTTGAGGACGCGGGCGCGATCATCCTGGGCAAGACCAATTGCGATGAGTTCGCCATGGGCTCGTCCAACGAAAACTCAGCCTTCCATCCTGTACGCAATCCGCACGATCACTCGCGCGTGCCCGGAGGCTCTTCGGGCGGTTCTGCTGCCGCGATTGCCGCGGGAACTGCTGTAGCCTCGCTAGGCTCCGATACCGGCGGCTCCATCCGCCAACCGGCGGCGTTCTGCGGGGTTGTCGGCCTGATGCCTACCTACGGCCGCGTCTCGCGCTATGGCCTGATCGCGTTCGCTTCGTCGCTCGATCATCCTGGTCCGTTCGGCAAGAGCGTGAAGGATGCCGCCCTGATGTTGCAGGCCATCGCCGGACGCGATCCGCTCGACTCCACCACCGCCGACGTTCCTATGGCTTGCGCGCCGGCGACGGGAAAACTCTGAGCGAGATGTATCGCCGAACGCGTGACGCCGGCTTTGGCGCGGAAGTGAAGCGCCGCATCATGCTGGGAACGTACGTGCTGAGCGCGGGATATTACGATGCCTATTATCTGAAGGCGCAACGCGTGCGCAGCCTGCTAGCTCGCGACTTCGATGAAGCATTCGCCAAAGTCGATGTCATTATTACACCGACGACGCCCACCCCGGCATTCAGGCTTGGAGAGAAAGCGGACGATCCGCTGGCCATGTATCTGGCGGACATTTTCACCGTGACCGCCGATCTGGCGGGCATTCCCGGAATTTCGATTCCCTGCGGAAAGAGCAAAGATGGATTGCCGATCGGGATGCAGATCCTAGGAAAGCATTTCGATGAAGCGACGGTGTTGCGGTTTGCGCATGTCGCCGAACACGCGCTGGCAGGGAAGCTATGAGCCACGAGCTTCGGCGACGATCCAAAAGTCCGGCCATAGCCAAGGAAGACAAGAACGTTACAACTTGGTCCTCAGCTCGGAACCTGAGGCTCGCAGCTCGCGGCTAGAAAAGTCATCATGGATATCTACTTCCTGCGCCATGCGAATGCCGGCGAAGCAAAACTAAATCCCACCAAAGATGAAAAACGGCGGCTGGACAAGCTTGGCATCGAGCAGTCCCACGATGTGGGACGTGCTCTTGCGGCGCTGGATGTGACCGTCGATGCCATCATCTCCAGTCCGCTGCGGCGGGCCACGCAAACCGCGACGGTTGTGGCGAATGAGATCGGGTACGAAGAGAAGGTTGTTACCGACGCCGCGCTGCGGTCCGAGGCTACCTACGAGCAATTCCAGGAATTGCTCCGCCGTTACAGCCGTAAGGACGCGATCCTGGTGGTGGGCCACAATCCAAGCATGGCAGAATTTCTGAACCGGCTCCTGGCGAGTGAGGCCGCTCCCCATGCGATCGAAATGAAGAAAGGCACCATTGCGAAAGTAGAGAAGGTGGGACGGCGGCCGGCCGTGCTCAAGTGGTGCATGCCGCCGAAGATTGTGCGCTCGATTCAGCAGGCCTCAGCCAGCAACTCGCGGCCGAAGACGGTCTCGAAGTAATCCTTCTCCTGTTCCACCGCCCACAACTCGAGCTCGATACCTTCCGGCGGTCGGGGAGTCAGCAGCAGGCGCACTTGGCCGTCCTGGTGGAGGCGGACCCTCCACTGGCTGACGGCCGCGCGGCGGCCCTGATCAAGCGCTCTTGCCAGACGCAATAATGATACGGCCTTGGCGACATGAATCTGATGGACGCCGGGCAGGATGCTCATCACGCGGTCGCTGGGTGTAGGCAGAGATTTGCCGACGTACCGGGCGACAGCGGCGATGATGCGGCGCTGCAGCGGCGTGTAGCCAAAGAGTTCGGAGTTGGAAATGACGTAGTAAGTATGGCGGCGGCGTCCGGAACGATTGATGTATGCGCCCACCTCATGCAGCATGGCCGCGGCCTCCAGCCAATCTTCATATTCGGGAGGTAGCTGATGCATTTTTTTCAGACGCTGGAAGAGCTGTAACGCCAAGTCACGAATGCGTTGGGCAAATTGCAAGTCGGCGCCATAATGTTTGGCTACAGTCAGCAAGGCATCGTGCCGTTCCGACTCAACGCGCTCGCGCATGGCAGCGCTGGCGTTGTAGTCGGCCATCATTTGCGCCAGCAGACCGTCGCGCAAACCCAGCGGCAGGTAGCGGAAGCTGCGCAACTGGCAAAGCTGCATCAGTTCGGCAAAAACCATGGTGCCGGCGACGATGATCTCGGCGCGGCGCGGGCCGATGCCGGGCAAGGCGCGCCGTTGCGAAAGATTGCGGTGACTAAGTTCCTTCAGCAGGGAAGCTACGGCGGCCTGTGGCACCGTGTGTGGCTTGCTTTCATCGTAGCCGCGCACCTTGGCGGTGTAGAGTCCCGATAGTGCGGCGGGCGTTCCCGAGGTCGCCAGAACCATCTGGAGCTTGGCGCCGATGATGCGCTTTTGGATGCGCGTCACCTCTCGCTGAATCACGCCGCGCATCTGCTCCAGTTCGATTCGCCACGGGGGATCGTGGTGCAGGAATGTCTGGGTGAGACGGACGGCTCCGATGGGCAGGCTCACCATGTCGTCAATGTGGCCGGAGATGGAGAGCGTTAATTCGCAGCTGCCACCGCCGAGGTCGATCAGCAAGGCGCGCTTCTTCGAAACGCGGGCACCGGAGAGCACCCCGAGATGGATGAGGCGGCCTTCTTCCAGACCGGAGATCACGTCGACCTTCCATCCGGTGGCGGTGAGCACCCAATCGCGAAAGGCGCGGCTATTGCGGGCATCACGCAGAGCGCTGGTGGCAACCACACGGACGCGGTCGGCACCGTAGGTTTGCGCAGCGCGATGAAAGCGCCGCAGCACGCGCAGCGTGTGCGCCATGGCCTGCGGGTCAAGCGCACCGTCGGAGAAGACGCTCTCGCCGAGGCGCGTCACCTCGCGTTCTTCGTGAAGCTCCTCGAGGCGGCCGCGCACCGCCTTCGCGATCTTCAACCTCACCGAGTTGGAACCAATGTCGACCGCAGCGAATGTGGGCATGCGCGCTAAGAGGATATCAGTTGAGCTGAGGCGAGGGCAGTAGCCGCAAGCTACGAGCCGCGAGCCGCGAGCTGAGAACCAAGAGCGAAGAGCGAAGAGCGACGGTAGCTAACCGCCTCTTCCGCTGCTGATAAACTCGGTGTCTATGCCGCCGGCCAGCGAGCGGTCAGCCGCTTTGTTTATATCGAAGCAATCCGTTGTCTCCGCATCCGGAGTATTGCCTCGCGATCACAAGCTTCTACTGCTGCTGCTCACCATTGCGGGCGCGGCGTTGCGTTTACTGCATCTGGGCGCTAAAAGCCTGTGGCTGGATGAGCCGCTTACGGTCGCCATTGCGCGCTTGCCGTGGCCGCAATTCAAACAGAACTGGCTATCTGGCGAGGCTGCTTTCCAGGGAGCATATTTCCTCTGGATGCGCGCTTGGCTGTGGTTTGGGCACACAGAGGCGTGGATACGCCTGCCATCGGTTTTGTTTGCCATTGCGTCCATCCCATTGCTTTATGCTCTGGCGCGAAGACTGATTGGCGAGAAAGCGGCACTGGCTGCGGCGGTGCTGTTCGCCCTGAGTCCCACGGATGTGTACTACTCGCAGGAGGCCCGTGGCTACACCATGACCATCCTGCTGGTGCTGGCCTCCACTTGGTTTTTCGTGCGCGCGGTGGAAGAGAACGACGAGCGCGACTGGCTTCTTTGGGTGGTTTTCAGCGCGATTGCGTTCTATAGCCACTTTCTTTCATGCCTGGTGCTGTTGGCACAAGCGGCGTCGCTTCTTGTCTGGAGAGAACCAAGGACATGGCGACGCATGATCTTTCATGGACTGCTGATTCTGGCATTGAGCGCGCCTGGTCTTTCGTTCTTTGTGCTGCGCGGCACACCCCAAGGGCCGTCTCTTCAGGAATGGCCCAGAGCAACCCCAAAGCAAATGCTTCATCTCGCGCTGTTCCTGGGTGGCAGCGGAGAGAAAGTCGTAATCTCCGCCATTTTGTGGATGGCTGCGGTCGGCGCAATCTGGCGCGACCGCGTCCGCAAGCCGGAGCCTGAGATTTTCTGGCGCGGGGTCTTGCTGATCATCTGGGCAATCTTGCCGGTTGCGATTCTGGCGCTGGTTTCGATCCGCACTCCACTGTTCGTGCAGCGGTACATGATCTTCTGTCTTCCAGCGACAATCATGCTGGCAGGGCGCGGCATGATCGCGTTGCCGAAGCGGCACTTGGGTCTGTGGCTGGTGCTGGCGTTGTGCATGAGCTCCATCGTGAACATCTTCATGGGCTACCGCAAGCCGCGCGAAGACTGGCGCAGCGCTACGGCAGCGGTGCTGGCATCGGCCCAGCCCGGAGACGCGGTCATTATCTACCCTGAATACGCTCGTACTGGATTCGACTATTACTACGATCTCCAGCGGCCACGGGCTCCGGCTGTGCGCGTCTTCGGGCGCTTCTATGACAGCGGCACAGATTATCGAGAGTTCGAGCAGCCTCTCGACCGCGATCCCAGGGCGTTTCCTCACGTCTGGATCATGCTGCGCGACGGAAGCACGGTGCGAGACTACACGCCGGATATGGAATCAAAATTACACACGATTTTTGGCGAGCCGCGTTCGCAAAAGTTCGAAGGCTTGACTGTGCTGGAGTTCAGCCACTGATTAGGGCGGTCCCTAGTTGCCTTGTCCCCGGGCAGGGCTAGAGTGTGTGCGTGAGAACCGTGTCGTCCCCAAGGGGCTCATGTATTTTTGCCACCTAACCCAGCCGCTCCGCTTCGCTTCGCGCTGGGCTATCATGACGCCGCGCCAGCGGCGCTTGTTTTTCGAGCTTTTTGCTCCACTGCCCAAGGGAAAACTCAGTTCTCACGCAGACACTGAAGTGCGCTCGTGATGACAAAAAATAAAAGGCTTATCGGCACGACTGAACAGGCCGCTGAAAAAGTCGCGAGGCTTCAGCCGACGGCACAACTCGCGTTCAACGACTTTTTCAGCGGCCTGTGAAGTCGTGCCCTGATACAAAGCGGAGCTATTGACGACTGAAGTTGTGCCCCAATATGGTGCGGCTGAAGCTGCGCCCCTTCAAGTCAGATGTCAACCGAGCCAGATGACATCGCATTGCAAGTAGCCCAGATCGTAGTACCTGACATGGTCGGCGTCAGTTGAAGTATTCTGGATTGTGGCCGTTACTTTGGGCCACGCGAAGCTTGCGCAACGGGCTTTCGTCTAAGCATTCAAGAATCGATGGCCGAGGGATCCCAACATACTGAGCACGAATCCCTGCGATCCGTTCTCCAGGAGGAGAAGCAGGAGTTTGTGCGGCCGGCGTCGCGCGAGTCGAAGCTGTCGCTGGCGGTGCGGGCGCTGCGCCATCGCAACTTCCAGTTGTTCTTTGCCGGCCAATTGATCTCGCTGATCGGTACCTGGATGCAGACGGTCGCGCAGTCGTGGCTGGTCTATAGCATGACCGGCTCGGCGTTCCTGTTGGGAGCGGTCGGCTTCGCCAGCCAGATTCCGGTGTTCATCATGGCGCCGATCGGCGGCATCGTCGCCGACCGTCATAACCGCCAGCGTGTGGTCATCGCAACGCAGATTACGTCGATGATATTGGCGGGAATTCTGGCGGCGCTCACGCTGACTCATCGCGTGCACGTCTGGCAGATCATGCTGCTGGCGTCTGGCCTCGGCGTGGTGAACGCGTTCGACATTCCCGCGCGGCAGGCGTTCCTGATCGACATGGTGGGCCGCGAGGACCTGATGAACGCGATCGCGCTGAACTCTTCCATGTTCAATGGGGCGCGCATCATCGGGCCGGCGATTGCGGGAATCCTGGTCGCGTCGATCGGCGAAGGATGGTGCTTCTTCGCGAACTCGGTCAGCTACCTTGCGGTGATCGCCGGGTTACTGCTGATGCGCATTGAACATCGGGCGAAGCTGGCGACACAAGGCTCGCCGCTGGAGAATGTGCTGGAGGGGTTTGCCTACGCGCGCAACACCGGGCCGATTCGCGCCATCTTGCTGATGCTTGGCCTGGTGAGTTTCGTGGGGATGCCATACACAGTGCTGATGCCGATCTTCGCAGATCAAATTTTGCACGGGGGCGCGAAAGGACTGGGAATCCTGATGGGCGCGACTGGTGTCGGCGCGCTGCTGGGCGCAGCCAGCCTGGCGGCGCGCGTGGGAGTCCGAGGACTGGGAAGGGTAATTGCGATGTGTGCGTGCGGCTTCGGACTGAGCCTGATTCTGTTTTCGTTTTCCAGAATCTTCTGGCTCTCGACGTTGCTGCTGTTGCCGGTGGGCTTCTTCATGATGGTGCAGATGGCCTCGTCCAACACCCTGGTGCAGTCCATGGTCCCGGATCGGTTGCGCGGCAGGATAATGTCGGTCTACTCCATGATGTTCATGGGAATGGCGCCGTTCGGCGCGCTATCGGCGGGAACGGTTGCGCATCATCTCGGCGCACCCTGGACGGTGGCAGTGGGCGGACTGGCCTGCATGGCGGGAGCGATTCTGTTCTGGATGCATCTGCCCACGATCCGCAGCGAGACCCGCGAATTGGTGCTGGCTCAGGGAATGACGGCCGGATCGCCGGCGGAAGAGATGACGAGTAGAGGTCTGTCGTAGCGGGAAAGATCCGGCGAGGATTTTAGTGAGTCGTAGTTGCAGGCGGCTTGTGGGTGGTGCTGCCGCTGGTCACGCCCAGGCGGCGCAGGCGGTCGCGGGCTTGCGAAGCTTCGATGGAGCGCGGATAGCGCGCTACCAGGCTGTTCAACTCACGAACGCCGGCGTCGCGCTGTCCCAACTCCAGCAGCGCGTAGCCCTTCTTAAGTTGCGCCGCGGCAGCCTTGCTCCCACCCGGATATTGCTCCAGCACCTTGTCGTAATCCTTCACCGCGGCCTCGAAGTTACCCTGGCGATATTCGATGTCGGCAATGTAGAACTGCGCGTTGGCCGCCAGATCGGTATTTGAGTAATACCGGATGTAGTCGCCGAATTCCTGCGAGGAAAGATCGTACTTGCCGGAGTTGTAATCGCGCAGGGCGTTGTTGTAGAGAACATCCGCAGGAGGAGCGGCGGAGGCATCACCTGCGGGCGGGGCCGCGTTGGCAGCCCCAGTCGGCGCCGGAGTCATGCCGGGCTGACCTGCTGGCAGGTTCTGTCCGCCCTGTTGCATGTTGTCGAGCTGCTTGCCGACCTTCGCCAGACGCGACTTCAACTCATCGACTGAGTCATGCAGCGACTGGATCTGCGTGGAGAGCTGGTCGATCTTGCCGCTGTTGTCGGCAGTCAGACCTTGCATCTTGTTCTGCAGGTCGTTGACCGTCGCATTCATCTTGTTGACGCTGTCGGCGCTCTGCTCGATGAGGTTCTTCATCACGCCCATGTTCATGTCGACGGACTGCTGCAGGCGCGCGACCTGGTCTTGCAGCGATTGAACCTGGGTCTGCAGTTGCACCATCTCTTTGTTCGCAGCAAAGCAGGGAACTCCTGCCACCAGCATGATGGCAGCGATTGCCAGCCAAACTAAGGTGTTACGAATTCGCATAAGGTATGTCCCCAAGAAAATGTCGGTCGCGTCTCTTCGAAGAGACTATGGTACGCCGAGGATGTCACCACCGGCGAGGGAAGGACATGGGCGGCGTCAACCAATTTCGCCGCCCATCGTGTCACCGCTCTACTGCTGATAAACAAAATGTGCCCGCCGGTTTTGCGCCCAGCAAGCTTCCGTGCTCTCGGTGCAGAACGGCTTCTCCTTGCCGTAGCTGATGGTGCGAATGCGGTCCGCCGAAATGCCCAGCGAGATCAGCGCCTGCTTGGTGGAGTTGGCGCGATTGTCGCCTAGCGCCAGGTTGTACTCGGTCGAGCCACGCTCGTCGCAGTGTCCCTCGATGAGGAACCTCATGCTGCGATGCTGTTGCAGGAAGCGGGCGTCGGCTTGCAGCACCTGCTGATATTGCTGCGAGACGTCATAGCTGTCGTAGTCGAAGAACACGTCCTTCATGCTCTGCGCAAACAACTGCGCTGCCGTCTGATCGGAAGACGTGTGCGGCGGAGGCGCGGCAGTTTGCGTCACCGTGACTCGCGCAGTCGCTTCCTGGCTGCCGCTGTCGTTCTTCGCGACCAAGCGATAGGTTATCGACTCGGTGGGCGCCACCGCCCGCGAACCGCTGGGATCGACCTTGCCTAGCTGATCGATGCTGACGTCCGTGGTGTAGTCGGTCTTCCAGATCAACGTTGTCGACTGCCCAGCGGTGATGCTGTTGGGATTGGCGGTCAAAGAAGCAGTGGGCGCCGGAGCAGGTGGTGGTGGTGGCGGAGGCGGTGGTGGCGCCTTCTTACCGCAGGCGCTCACCATCAGAACGACGGCCAACGCAATCGTGATCTTGCTCCATTCACTCGGTGTTCGCTTCAACTCTTCTCCTCCGTTTCAATGCGAGAGCACTCGCAGCAGTTCATGACAGGGCCGAAGTGTGCTCCTTCCGCCGCCCGTCGTATCCAGAGTAACCATGTAACCCATTGTTAATAAATCCCTTAAGTGCTACTTAACAAATTGTTCCACGTGGAACAAATAACGAACGCTCGTTAGAACGCATCGCGAACCACCCTACTTGAAGCTCCAGTTCGGCTGCGAGTTCTCCCCCGCCGTAGTCAGTTGCCGCTGTTGGCTGCCGTCCGCCAGCATCGTCCAAATCTGCACCTTGCCCGTGCGGTTCGACTGAAACACGATGTGCCGCCCATCCGGCGACCATGAGGGAAAATCGTTGCGCCCGCCGTCATGTGTCAGCTGCGCCCATTGTTTGCTGGCGACGTCCATAATGTAGATGTCACTCGCACCTGGCGCGCCCGGGCCATAATGGCGAACCCATGCGAAGGCCAGGAATTGCCCGTTTGGCGACCACGACGGCGACACCGCATATCCCTGGTCCGTCATGCGGCCCACATTCGTCCCGTCCGACGCCATGGTGTAAATCTGCGGCAGCCCGGTGCGCCCGCTCACCCACGCAATCTGCGCGTTGGTCTTGGGATTCCAGGTCGGCGAAACGTCGGGACCTTTGCTCTCAGTCAGACGGCGGACGCCGGCCCCCAACGAATTGACCGCATAGATTTCCGTATTGCCCGTGCGCGAAGACGAAAACGCAATGTTCTGTCCGTCTGACGACCACGCGGGCGAATAGTTGTCCCCTCCGAAATGGGGAAAGCTGACCAGCCGGCCGAGTTCGAGCGAGTACATCAGGACTTGCCAGCCATCCTTGGTCACGCCGGAGAACGCCACCCGCGACCCGTCTGGCGAAACGTGCGGCGACAGAGCGATCGATCCCAGATGTGTCAGTTGCTTCTGGCCTGCGCCGTCGTAATCCATCTGCCAGATTTCCTTCGAGCCGCCGCGGGCGCTGACGAAATAGAGCTTGGTCTCGGCGATGCCCTGGACGCCGCCCCCAAGACGAAAGATGATCTCATCGGCGAAACGATGCGCGATCAGCCGCGCATTGGCGTCGTTCGCCTCCTCGCGATACTGCTTGCCCAAAACCTGCGGCGATGCCGGGTTCTTCGTGTCATACAGCCAGCCTTGGACGTTGAGATATCCTCCCTGGACACCAAGGTTGCCAAAGGCCAACATACTGGCGTTCGGCGGCGGGCTGCCCCAGTCCGCAAGGTGCACTTCCTGCGGCGCGCCGGGGATCGACAGTGGATAGAAACTCCGCGAGACCATGTCGAAGATTCCCGCCGCTTGCAAATCGTTCCCTAGCGTAGTGTTGAAGGTCGTTGCCAGGTTCTGCGTACCCGTGTCGGTAGTCACCAGCTTGAAATCGGGCGAGGCCAGGCGAATCTTCTCGACGCCAAGTCCCGTTCCGGTGCGAATCCAGTCCTGTGCGGACAGGCCGGCGCTGGCAACGAGAACGAAAAGGAACAACACCAACAGAATTGCCGAGTATCGTCTCATGCTTCCTGATTCCCCAAAGTTCGCTTCAAATTCTCCCCGATCCATCTTCCTGACCTGTCATCCTGAGCGAGGATCACGCCATCGCATTGTTCTTTTCTGTCATCCCGATCTTTCTTACTGATGTGTCATCCTGAGCGGAGGATCGCGTCTCTTGCGATCCGGAGTCGAAGGACCCCTATTCCCGCAGGATGGAGCACGCCTTCAGGCGTGGTGGTGCTAAAACAAATGCCGCCGTTCTCGCGGCTAAATTCGCCGCCCTACCGTTTGTAATCAAACCAAAACTCCACGGCCACATACCGCCCCGCGTACTCCGGCGGCAGCGGCCCGAACGTGTCGATTCTCTGCAACGCCCGCAGCGCCGACTGATCAAGCGACGGAATCCCACTCGACTGTTCCACGCGAATGTTCTCCGGCTCACCCGCGCGCGTGATCTCGAAATAGATGTAAACCCGGCGCCCGGTATCGACGTTGGGATCCACTTCGTACTTCAGCCAGTTCTCTGAAACCTTGCGCCGCACCGCGTCCACATACCATCCAAAGCGGCTGCCAAAATCGCCCGTGCCTCCGGTGAAGCTTAAGCCGCCCTTGGCGCCGCCCGCAGCGAACGAACCATACGGCCCGCTGACCGGACCACCTTCGCCAAAAGGAATCTTGTTGTCCTCCACTTTGGCCTCTTCCTTCGGTGGCGGCTTCTTCTGCGTGGTTTCGCGCGGGCCCACACGTTTGGCCTCAGGCGCGGGAATCGGAATGGCCTTTGGTTCCTCTTTCGGCTTCTCTTTGGGCGGTGATTGTGCCAGTCCCTTCGACTGGTTCGCCAGCACGTTTTGCGTCTGCGTTTGAGGAGCCGGCAATGGAATACTCCTGACCAGCGTCGCGCTCATCGCACCGCCGCCTCCGGTCGTTCCTCCCCAACTCTCGCCGCGCCCACTGGGAATCAGATAGCCGAACAAAGCCAGGGCGAACAATGCAACATGCAGCGCCACTGAGCCTAGCAGTGGGCCGCCGACGTTGCCCTCGGCGGCGAAGATGTCAACGTCGGCTGCCATTCTTCTCCAGCGGTTGCGTCACGATGCTCACGTTGCTGATGCCGGATTGCTTCACCGCGTCCATCACGGTCGCGAACGCGCCGAAGGGCACATTCTCGTCGGCGCGCAGGAACACCGACTGGCCCTCGGGATCGCGGATTTTCTGGTGGATCCGTTCGCCGATCTGGTTGATGTTGATTGGCTGATTATTCAGAAAAACATTCTGGTCGCGGTCAATGGTGATCACCAGCCGCTCTTCCGTAATTTCTTTGACGGTTTTCGTGTGTGGGACTGCGACCTCAATCCCCGACTGCAATACCGGCGCAGTCACCATGAAGATGATCAGCAGCACCAGCACCACGTCCACCAGCGGGGTGACGTTGATGTCGGAGAGCGACGTTTGCGTGCGGCCTTGCGGATTGGTAAACGCCATTACCGCCGCTCCACGCTGGCCGGTGTGCGGGCTGTGCTTGCTTGCGCGCGCTCCACTTCGTTGATCAGCTCCAGGCTGAAGTCATCCATCCGCGCCCCGAATTCGCGAATGTGCTGGGTAAACATGTTGTAGGCGATGACGGCGGGAATTGCGGCGAACAGTCCGGCAGCGGTGGTGATGAGCGCCTCGGAGACGCCGGGCGCAACGGCGCGCAGCGTGGCCGAGCCGGCAGTGCCCAGTCCGTGAAAGGCGTCGATGATACCCCAGACGGTCCCGAACAATCCGATGAACGGCGTGACCGCGCCCGTCGTGGCCAGCCAAGGCAACCGGCTCTCCAGCCGCGTTAGCTCTTCCGATGACGCGATCTGTGTGGCGCGTTGCAATGCTGCCATGCGCAGGGGATACGACGCCTGCTTGCGCAGCTCGTTATACGCGCCTTCGAAGACGGCAACCAGCGGGCTTGGCCTGAACTGCTCTACCACGGCAGCGACATCGTTCAGCCGCTCCGACTTGCGGAACATCCGCATAAAGCGATTGCTCTGTACCCGCGCCCGCCGCAGCAGTCCCCACTTGGAGAAAATAATGGCCCACGAGGCAAGGCTGAACAGCAGGAGGATGACGAGGACGGTCTTGGCGACCGGACCGCTGTTTTCAATTAGACCTGAGATTTCACCACCGATAGCCGCAGCGAGCAAAGAAGGGAACACATTCATGAGACGAAACAGGCTCTACTTTCGTTACCTGCATTATAAGCATTGGATGTGGCATGGGCATGTTGCGCGATGAGGTTCCTGTGGAGTAAGAGGACTCTCAGCCTTCAGCCATCAGCCGTCAGTGCCGGATCGCTATTCGTTCTTAGCTCTTCGCTTTTCGCAAGAATGCAGCCGTGAAGCCGATTCGTAATATCGGCTTGTATCTCGGCCACCTGCTGACGGCGTTGATCGGGACTGCGATTCTGAGCACAGGCTTTGGGTTATTGTTCCACCCGGCATCATTTATCGGAAGCATTCAGAAAGGGTGGTAGTGGTGCAGTTTGATTTCCACAGGGGCTTGAATGCCATCGCGGACGGCGTAAACTCGGAGCATGGAAAAGCGAAACCTTCGGATCGTGAGAGAAACGCCCTTGCTAGGCGTCTGCGAGTACTGCAACGCGCAATTTGACTCCGGCTTGATGCCGGTCGAAGCAGCCAAGGCTGATATTCAGGAACGGTTCAACGTGCACAAGTGCGAGGGCCAAGACTTCGCCCAAAACGCTGCGCGAATCGTCAAAGAGGCGACGGACAAAGTCTAGGCAATATCAAACTGCACCATTACCGAAAGAGTGGATTCTTAGTATTCTGCTCGCCGGTCTGTTTGTGCGTACCGCATTACGCGACGACAATCGGAGCGACTAGCGATTCCCCGCTGACTACTGACAGCTTTACTGCTAGACTTCGGCTGACTGGAAAATCACCGTGCTCCTCGAACTGCGGGTCGAAAACTACGCGGTCATCGACAATGTCGCCGTGGAGTTCGCCCCCGGCCTCAACCTCCTGACCGGCGAAACCGGCGCCGGCAAATCCATTCTCATTGATGCGCTGGCGCTCCTGCTCGGCGACAAGGCCTCCAGCGACACGGTCCGTCATGGCACGGAGAAGGCGACGGTCTCGGCGGTGTTTGAATCCGGTCCTCCCGCGCTCGACGCTGTTTTGGAAGCCAACGGCATCGACAGCGAAGAAGGCCAGATCATTCTCCGGCGGGAGATTACGGCCGGCGGCAAGGGCCGTGTCTTCATCAACAATCAGCCCGCGACGGTGACGGTCCTCAAGCAACTTGCTCCGCATCTTGCCGTGATTCATGCCCAGAACGCAGCCGTGCTGGCCTTCGACGCCGGATCGCGCCTGGCGCTGCTGGACAGCTTCGCTGGTTCTGACAGTGCCACCGTAGCGGCCGCGTTCGAGAATTGGACTGAGGTGCGGCATCGCATTGCCGATCTGGAGCGCGACGAACACGATCGCCTGCGGCTGCTCGACCTGTGGACTTATCAACGGAAAGAAATCGCCGATGCGCGCCTTCAGCCGGAAGAAGACGCGAAGCTCGAGGCCGAGAAGCGCGTGCTGGCGAATTCCGAGCGCGTGCGCACGGCGGCAATGGCCGCCTATGATGCGTTGTACGAGGGCAATGCATCCGCCGCGGCTTCGGTTCGCGCGGCCACGCGCCAGATCGAAGAGCTGCTACGCTTCGACGATCAGTTCCGTGATGCGGTCCCCGAGTTGGACTCGGCGCGCATCTCCATCGAAGACATTGGTGCGCGGCTGAGGGATTACGCGGAGGACATAGAAGCTTCTCCTGAGCGTCTTACCGAAGTTGAAGACCGGCTGGCCGTGCTCGACCGTCTGAAGCGCAAGTATGGGCCCAAGCTGGAAGACGTGATCGCTCTGGGCGACGAGCTTGAACGCAAGCTGAACGAGATGGAGAACAAGGATGAGGTGCTGCGTCAGCTGCGCATCGAGCTGGCCAGTGCGGCGGAACAATACCTTCAATCCGCTCGAACGCTGTCGCGGCATCGTTACGAAGCTGCACGCAAGCTGGAAAAGCTGGTCGAAGGCGAGGTCAACGAGCTGGCAATGAAGGCGCGCTTCAAGGTTGAAGTCAGCGGCACCGACGAGGAAGGGAACTGGACGGCCAGAGGCTTCGATCACGTGCAATATCTAATTTCGGCCAATCCTGGCGAACCGCTGGGGCCGGTTGATGAGATCGCCTCCGGCGGCGAGTTGTCCCGCGTGATGCTGGCGCTGAAGACGAGTGTGGAAGCGGGTCAAAGCAAACGCGGCGGCCGCAACGGCACGAAACCCACCCTCTCGCCAACAAAGGGCGAGAAGGGTGGGGCACCCGGCGGGCGAAACGGCGCTAATCTAGGTTCACAGCGAACGCTGGTCTTCGACGAAATCGACTCCGGCATCGGTGGTCGCGCAGCCGAAGCTGTCGGAAAGAAGCTGAAGCAGCTCTCGCGGACGAAGCAGGTCCTCTGCATCACGCACCTGCCGCAGATTGCGTCATTCGCCGACCAGCACTATCTGATCGAGAAAAAAGAAACAGGTGGCAGGACGAAGACCTCGGTCCGACCACTCGACGCCGAGGAGCGCACCCGCGAGATCGCCCGCATGATAAGTGGCGCCAAGCTGACGGATACCTCGCTCAAACACGCCGAGCAGATGCTGAAGGCGAATCAGTAGCCAGCAGTCGGTAGCCAGTTGCCATCTGCGGGTTGGACGCAGAGCTTAAGCTAGTGGCTCGTAGCTAGTAGCTAATTAGCTGATTGCTCCTTACTTTATCGCTCCATCTTTCCCCGCAATCCTCCGCAGCAATCCGATCTGGCCGTTGTGGTAGCCCTCATGGTAGTGCAGGCGGATGAGGGCCTCGCCAAGCGTGCCGGTCAGCGGCGGACGCCGATGCTGCTCGGGAACGGGCTGGGCAAGGGCTTCGTCTGAGAGCGCCGCCAGCGCTGGAATCAGCCGTTGTTGCGAATCGGCAAAGTACCCGCGCAACGTCGCCATATCCAGCAGCGTATCGCTCTCGCTGGGTGAACTTCCCCGACGATACGGAACTGCTTGCGCCTCGCTGCAAACCGGGACTTCGCCCACCAGCGTGAGGATGGTGCCGCGATATACGACGATGTGGCCCAGTACCCAGTTGAGGCAGTTGCCCGCCAGTTGCGGCTTGACCAAGCTCTCCTCTTCGGTCACGCCTTCCACATTGCGGTTTACAGCTCCATAGCTGAACTCGAACATCTTGGCCAGGTCGCTGCCCGTCATAGTTGCGCTCGCTTTCGTTGGGGTTTGTTTTGGGGTCGATTGTATACGGCCCGGAAAGACAAGCGGCATTATCCAGACGATTTTGGTGGCGGCTTTCGGCACGGCTGAACAGGCTGCGGGAAAGGCCGGAAAGCAGGTCCCTCCACTCAGGCTGAAGCCCTCGGTCGGGATGACAAGTGAAGAGGGACCGGCCACCTGGCGTGATTGGACCTTCGCCATTGGCTGCGGAATTTGCGCTATAGAAGTGCGCCGGCACGCCGCTCCGGCCCGTTAGCTTGGTGGTTACCTCGCTGTTACAATAAAGTAATCACGGGGAAACTCAGGCTCCAATTCGTATACTGAGTGTAGGACGGCATGACTCAAACTGAAGCGAAAACCCTATTATTGCTGAAGCCGCGAGGCTTTTGCGCCGGAGTAGTTCGGGCGATCGATATTGTCCGCATTGCCCTGGAAACTTTCGGCGCGCCCATCTACGTGCGTAAGGAGATCGTCCATAACCGCTACGTGGTGGACGAGTTAACCTCCAAGGGCGCCATTTTTGTCGACAGTGTTGACGAAGTTCCGGCGGGCGAGCGAGTGATTTACAGCGCCCACGGTGTCGCGCCTGAGGTTCGGCAAGCCAGCAAGCTGCGCGAGTTGCGGGTGATTGACGCGACCTGCCCATTGGTGACCAAGGTCCACGTCGAGGCGGTGAAGTTCGCCCGCGAAGGGTACTCGCTGATCCTCATCGGACACCGCGATCATGACGAGGTCATCGGCACGCTGGGCGAAGCTCCGCTGGTGACCCAGGTAGTGGACGCACCTGAGGACGTGGATGGTCTTCACGTGCCCGATCCGGACCGCGTTGCCTATCTGACCCAAACGACTTTGAGCCTGGATGAAACCCGGCACGTAATCGAGGCGCTGCGGAAACGTTTCCCCAACATTCAAGGGCCGCACGCCCAGGACATCTGCTATGCCACGGAGAA
>JBEKTC010000124.1:0-11369 GCA_049516475.1 Candidatus Korobacteraceae bacterium
CAGCACGCTCTCGCTTTCGTTAACGGCTCATCTGACATTCTTCTGGTGGGCAACGACGGTGGCGTTCACGCCACGCTCAACGCCAGCACCGCGGTCCTTAACACCACTCGCCCGACGTGGATGAATCAAGATGGCGGCATCAATGCCATCGAGTTCTACTCCGGCGACATCAGCGGGAATTTCGCCACCTCGACGACTCCCTCCGCGGTGGGAGGAGCTCAGGACAACGGACCCAGCTCGGCGATGTTCTCCGGCCAGCCCACCGGCGGGGTGCAGTGGCAGATGGGCCTGGGCGGCGACGGCTTCTCCGGGTTGATCGATCCGATGGGCACGGGTTCCACCCAGGCTCAAGGAACGATCACATTGACGGGTCTTGCGACTGTCGGTCAGCAATTCCAGATCGGTACCCAGGTCTTCACCTTCGAAACCACGAGAGGCGGCACCGGCCAGGTCACGATAGGCACAAGCACCACAGCGGAAGCCACCAATATCGTGACCGCGATTACCGACGACCTCCCGACCCTGGTGACGGCCGCGCGTAGCGGTTCCACGGTGGTGGTAACCGCCGTCACCGGCGGCAGCAGCGGCAACTCGATTGTTTTTAGTAACCTCAATGTCAGCAACTTCTCCATGAACGGGGGCGGGTTCCTCGGCGGCACGACGATGGGCAACAATACCGGGAATCTTCGCTACTGGGAAGGCAATAACAGCGGCGGCTTCAGCCGCTGTATTGTGAACTGCACCCAGCCGGGCGCGACCTGGTCATCCTGGAGAGGCAGCTGGACCAGCGACACCCAGTCTTTCGTTCTGCCGGTTAACCTCTTCCACGGTGGCATAGCTGGTGGCGATGACTGCCAACCTGCGGGCCAGACCTCTGGCTGCGGACACCTGCTTGCCGGCACCACCCGCGTTTGGGAAACGGTGAGCGGCACGGCGTCAAGCTTCTCCAGCAGCCAGTGGTATGTCACCGATAACCCGATCACGGCAAACTTGACGAAAGGTACTCTGGGCAACCGCTCGTACATCAATGAGGTAAAGTACTCGCCCAAGTACCAGAGCGTAGCTATCGTTGCAACCAACGACGGCAACGTGCAGCTCGGCTTCGGTCTGGGTAGTGGCACGCAAGCTCAGGCTACATGGGTCAACGTGACCGGCGGCAACGCCGTTCTGCCCAACCGCCCGATCATGGGCATCGCCCTGGATCCAAGTGCTGCGGCGGCAAGCACTCCAATTGGATACGCTGCGGTCGGTGGCTTCAACAACAATAGTCCCAGCACTCCCGGCCACGTGTTCCGCATTGTCTGCACCATGACCTTGACCCCATGCGACGGGTTCACATGGAACGACGAGACCGGCAACCTGCCCGACATACCGGTCGATTCCATCATCGTCAACCCCAACTACCCCAGCCAGGTCTACATCGGCACTGACTTCGGCTTGTACTACACCGATGACATCACCGCCAATCCTCCGGTGTGGAACCGCTTCAACAACGGCCTGCCCAACGTCATGATTTGGGACATGTCGGTTGATCGCGGCTCAACCACCCTGGCATTATGGACCCGCAGCCGCGGCGCTTATGTTTGGCCGCTGCCCACCGGGCCGGAGGGCGGTCCGGCCGGTCCGGCAACGATGTCCACTCCGGCGGCGAATTCGACCTTGACCGGGAGCTCGACGAGCTTCACCTGGTATCCCAGCGCCTCGGCCCAGGCCTACTGGCTCGACATAGGCAGCACGCAGGGTGGTAACAACTATTACCAGTCCGGCAGCCTGCCAACCACCACGCTGTCACAGACGGTCAACGGCCTGCCCACCAATGGCAGCACCATCTACGCCACGCTGTGGACGGAGATCAACGGCCAGTGGCAGTACAACCAGTACACCTACACCGCCTTCACCAACGGCAGCTCGATCGGCGTCATCACCTCGCCGACTCCGGGCTCGATCCTGACCAGCAGCAGTCAGCAGTTCACCTGGACTGCGGGCTTGTCCTCGAACGCGTACTGGTTAACTATCGGCAGCGTTCAGGGTGGCAACGACGTCTACAACTCGGGCAACTTGGGCAATGTGACTACGGTCACGGTGAACAATCTGCCGACCAACGGCCAGATGCTGTACGTCACGTTGTTCTCTGACGTGAATGGCCAGTGGCCTTACAACGAGTACACCTACACGGCGTACGGCGGTGGTAGCCAGTTGGCTCAGATACTGACGCCCACTAATAACACGGAGGTCGACGGCACGTCAGTGACGTTTACCTGGACCAACCCGAGCAATACCGACAACTACTGGCTGGATATCGGGAGCGCTCCCGGTGGCAACGACATCTACCAGTCGGGCAACCTGGGTAACTCCACCACCACGACGGTGAATGACATGCCGAACAACGGCCAGGAAGTCTACGGAACGCTGTGGACGTTGATCGGCGGCCAGTGGTACTACAACAGCTGGCAGTGGCAGTCGGGCCCGAGCGTAGGAAAGAAGGCCGGTCACCCGGAACTTCCGAAGCAGTTCAGCAAGCGCTAACCGGCGCGAAGCGGCGATACGGGGCACGGACTTCGGTCCGTGCCCTTCATAGTTTTTTTAACCTGGTAATCCCTGCTAGTTCCTGCTTACCTGACCCGCTCCCACTCGCGGTCGGCGAGGCCTTCGATTTTGAGCTGGCAATCGCCAACCGGTCCGACGAGAAGCGGAAGGGTGCTCCGTGGTTGTGACGCGGGCAGTGTTACGAGGAGATGGTGAAATGCGATTCGTGGCCGTAGTACTAATCACCGCGTGCGTCGGTCTATCCTGCGCCGGCCAGATGAAGGCTTCGCACCCGGCGCAATCCGGCCCCTCTGCTCCGACCAAAGCGGTTCCGAACGGCGTGTGGGGCGGTGACCACATTCGCATGGAAGTAAACGATAGCGGCGCAGACATTGAATTCGACTGCGCCAGGGGAAGTATTTCGCAACGTTTGGAGCTTGACGATAAGGGGCGCTTCAAGGTCCAGGGTATCTATATGGCTGAGACGCCGGCGCCTGCCGCGGTTGATGGCGGCTTAACTGCTTCAGGGGTCAAGGCGACCTATACCGGGACCCTCAGCGGGTCGAGCTTGCGGCTCGAGGTTTTCATCGAGGGGCAGGACATGCCGCGGACTTTTGATCTGGTGCAGGGCGATCAGGGTCATCTGGCGAAGTGCGCCTAATCAGCAAGAGGTGCAGGCGAGGCAGCCGTCGGCGCAGTATGCATTCTCAGCAATCTCGCGCCAAGCCGTCGGTTTGCCAGCCTGCCGTTTGGTGATTGATGGGAAATCCCCATCTCACTGGTAATCCCTGCCGCCAGGATTGGTTGTGAGTAGGCCGGCTATTCCAACGATCCGAATTGGAAGAAACGGGTTCCGGCGCACTTTCAGCAGTCTTGATGATTTCGACGACGAAGACCGCAGCTGTACTTACCGGGCCCCAGCGACCGCGTCTTCCGGATAACCCGACATCCCAAACTCGGGAACGTCGAGACCTTCTTCTTCCACTTCTGGTGCCACTCGCATGCTCTTCACTTTATTGACACACCAGAAGACCATGTAGGTTGCGCCGAACGCCCAAGCAGCATACAAAGTTGCCCCCATGAGCTGGCACCAGAACTGTCGCGTATCACCGTGGAACAAGCCCGTCACCCCCTGTCCCGCTCGTCCCAGGTAGGACGTAGCACCGACGCCATTCCATCCGCTGCCGTAGGTGCCATCGGCAAAGATGCCCACACAGACCGCACCAAACCACCCACAGTAGCCGTGCACCGAAATCGCACCGCAGGGATCATCGATCTTGAGGAACCGATCATTGAAGAGGACGCCGCCACAAACCAGGCATCCCGCAAGTATGCCAATGAATACAGCAGACGTCGGAGACACAAAAGCGCACGGTGCCGTGATCGCTACTAAACCCGCCAGCATTCCGTTACAGGCCATGGTTATGTCGGGCTTGCCAAACAGAAAATACCACAGAAGCATCGCAGCGGCAGAGCCCCCTACGGCGGCCAGATTAGTATTTACTGCGACTACGGAGATGCGAAGGTCCGTTGCTCCGAGAGTGGAACCCGGGTTGAATCCCATCCATCCAAAAAGCAGAATGAATGTGCCGGTCACGACGTACACGATGTTATGGGCGGGAAAGATGCGGATCTTTCCCCCGGGCCCATACTTACCCAGACGCGGACCCAAAATGATCGCGAGAGCCATGGCGCAGAAACCACCTACTGCATGGACAACAGTTGATCCCGCAAAGTCGACATAGCCATGACCGAGGTTCAGCGTGGAACCGACTTGCGACAACCACCCCCCACCCCATGTCCAGCACCCGGAGATGGGGTAGAGTATCGCGCCGATGAAGAGTTCACAAAGCAGGAATGCCCAAAAGGTTATCCGCTCGCAGACAGCGCCGACAATGATGTAGCCGGCGGTCTCCATAAACACGACTTCGAACAGCGTTAGACAGTTGCTGGCGCTGTCATAAGCAGGACCGACAAGGAAAAACCCCTTCCCACCCACAAACCCCCATTGGCCGCTCCCAACAAAGAACCTGTTGAGGGTGGGGATACCGCCCAGATTAGTGGGCGCGGCATTGATAGCGACAGCTCCAAACTGGAAGGCGTATCCGACTGCGTAGTACGCCAGGAAGGCGAATACGTAGGCCGCGAAATTCAGCATCATCAAGTGGGCGGCATTTTTCTTTCGAACCAGCCCGCAGGTTAGGAGTGCGAAACCAGCCTGCATGAACAGGACTAGGTAACCGGTGTTTAATGTCCAGGCAAAGTTCGTCGCCACGCGGATGTGACCCACATCGTCGGCCAGTCTTACAGCGAGAGGTTCTTTGGCCGCCTGAGCCTGGTAATCATCGAAATCTTTCTTGTTCTTGGCGTAGTCCGGAGCCGCCTTGTCGGTTGGCTCGGGAACTACAAAAGGATTGCCTGCGGCGTCCACGGCGCTAGTCTTGTCTCCAGTTGCTATGCCAGATGGATCCGGCTTAGGCCCATCGTCAGCAACAAGGGGCAATGACAGGGCTGCGAACAATCCGGCCACTACCAGGAGGAAGACGGTACGCGCCGATACAAACGAGAGGGGGCAAGAGCGCCTGTCGACTCGTCTTGTCATTTTTGGTTGCTCCTGTCTTCAAGAATAGAAAATGCTCAGGTGGTCGAACGTGCGCGCGAACAACTCCAGCAACTGCCGACACAACAGCACTTGTGCATATCTTGGGGGAAGTGAGCCGACTCCAAGGAGCGCCATTTCGTTCAATCGCAGTCTTTTCCCATTATTTTTTTCGCAAGGCTAGTTCTTGAATATTGGCGCTCCACACAAGCCTGCTACGGCGTATAGCAGCAAGGCCATTCCTGCAATCGTGAAAAACACTCCCACGATCTGGTCATCCGACAATGCAAACAGACCGAAAAGCAACACTAGGAAAGCACTCAAAAACGCAACGAAATAAAACCCCACCTTCCAAGTTGCGGCCATTCCGACCTGGACCTCGAACCCGAACTTCATTCACTCGGGCCAGTGGCTAGTTCAAAAAAGGCTTTGCGTACGCAATCAAAGGCAGCACCATGCCGACGACCGCTTGCCTGGTCCCGAGAGCGCCTGTTTCAAAAGGGACAACCGTGCTTTCGGGCTCTTTGGTGCAGCCTGTCCCCGAACATGAGCAGCGGGTTCGGCCCAAGACCGGAGACAAATCAACCTATTCATCGCTATTGCTAACCTGGAAATCGGGTCCCGGCAATCCACTGACAATAGCGGCGGCCATCAAACTGAGTCCAATTCATATTTCTTATGGCGCCTATCAGACTCTCCAATAACGCGCCGGTAAGAATTGCGCCCTTGACGCTCCCTGCTTTACAGATTCACGACAGCTCAGCTAGGTGAACGCCTCCCACAATCAATCGAATATTGTCGGGGCCCGGGTTAGGCCACTGTCCGTTTTCAGTTGCAAGATCAACACCACCGCTCCCTTTCAGTGGCCGCAGTTCCCGGCCAACCTGGCTTCGGTGCAACAGTCGCAACAACCCTTTGGTCATGCGGCTCAGAGGCAATTTTTGACCCGCAACAAATAACCCTTTTGTTGCGGGTCAAATTGGGGTTTATGTCAGTATTTACAAGGGTTGTTGTGGCGTTGCGGCTAAATTCGGGCTGGCGTGTGCACGGATGAACTATTGTTATTCATGTCATCAGGTATCGCTGTTTGGGGTTTGCCTTGGGTAGCGTTTCCACAGTGGTTCGAGATATGCCCGGTTGTAACCCCAACGGTTCGAGCCATCGTCGTTGCGCTGCATTTTGGGATAGATCTTGAACGCGTCTAGAAGCCCAGAAAGTTCTGATTGATCGATCGGTTTCTGTTGCTTGCCCCATTGATGCCCACCATCATGGCCATCGCCGGTCGCGTTTCGCAGAAGATGCTGTACCATCACTCGCATATTCGGATGGCGGCCAAGCGCACCGCGCTGGATCAGTTGTCAACGAGTCATGGTCAGGGGGTTATGCCACAAATCGTGCCACAAGCGGGTTTTCTAGGGATAACGAGCACTCACAAGTGCTTGAAAATATGGTGGAGCTAGTCGGGATCGAACCGACGACCTCATCGTTGCGAACGATGCGCTCTCCCAGCTGAGCTATAGCCCCACAACAGAAGGAGACGGGAAGGCTGGTGATGGGCCGCGGCTCCAACCAGCGTGTCTAATTATACAAGGCACTAGCGCGCCGCGAAAAATGTTGCCGCACTGGCTGCGTGAATTTCACTTTCACCGACTAGCGCCTGACTGCCGGCCGTAAAGAATTTCCACAAATCGCGGTCGGCTGACTACAATAGGAGATTCGTCTTAGACCAGACTAGTATCGCCGGTCCGAGTAGGGTTGCGTTACCCTCTCGGTTTGTTTTCTAACCGTGTCTCTTGCAGGAGACTGTCACTCGTTTTTGCGGTTGTGCTGACTGGTCACGACGGTCACCCGCAGGAATGGGATGCAGTCTGGAATTGGCTCCGGCTGAGGCCGAGGCCATAGATTGGAGCAATCCACCATGGTTCGCCTGAAGCAGTTTCTGGCCCTCGTTCTTGTATGGGGACTCATTCTTACGACATCATCGGCCAATGCCGCGCCAACAGCCGGCCTGTACTTGCCGATGCAGGAGGCCCCGTCCGCAAATCTCCCTGCCAGCCAAATTGACGCCCTGGTCGCGCCGATCGCCCTGTATCCCGACGCGCTAGTGGCGCAGGTTCTGGCGGCATCGACGTATCCCAACGAAGTTGTGGAAGCCGATCAGTGGCTGAAGGACCACAGTAATCTGCAAGGCAGCGCGCTGGCGGAAGCGGTGAATCAGCAGTCCTGGGACCCCAGCGTGCAAGCCCTGACGCAATTCCCTTCCGTGCTCGACAACATGGCGAACAATCTGTCGTGGACATCGGCGCTGGGCGATGCATTTTACAACCAGCAGGCTGACGTGATGGCCGCCGTCCAGAGACTGCGCCAGCAGGCCAAGGCTGCCGGAAATCTGAAGTCCACTTCGCAGATGACGGTGACGCAGGAGAACCCACAAACCATCATCATCCAGCCGGCTAATCCGCAAGTGGTTTATGTTCCGACATACAACCCAACTGTGGTCTACGGGACACCGTACTACCCTCCGGGCTACAGCACGGGAGCCGTGGTGGCTACTGGGCTGATTTCGTTCGGCGTGGGAATGGCCGTAGGCGCGGCCATGAGCGGCGGTTGCTGCGGATGGGGTTGGAACAATTGGAATTGCGGCTGGCGCGGCGGAACGGTGGTCTATAACCGCAACACATATGTTTCCCGCAGCAACGTGTATGCAAACGGCAACCGTTATAACAACGGAAACTGGACAAGGCCCACGAATTACCCCGCGAATGGCAACCGTTCGGGCAATCGGAACACCAACATCAGCGGCAACAACGTCAACATCAACAATGGCGGCAACCGGAACAACATCAATGCCAACAACGGCAACCGCACAAACAACGGAAACCGGAATAACAACGTCAACGCAAACAATGGGAATCGGAACAACAATGTAAACCGTGGCACTGCCCAGAACAATCGGCCCCAGAACAACGCCGCACGGCCGTCGAACTCGTCCTATCGCGGGTATGGCCAATCGAACTCAGCAGGAACGAAGAGCGGGGCATTCAGCGGCTACAGTTCAGGCGGAAATGCACGTGCCAACAGCAATCGCGGACAATCCAGCATGGGCGGCGGCGGCAACCGTGGCGGGGGGAATCGCGGCGGCGGTGGCGGCCGCGGCGGTGGCCGCGGACGATAAGTTCTGCGGACCTGATTCAAATTGGTGTGGGCTGAAGTTGGAGGGTTAGATGATGACCAGAGGAAAGATGCTGAGAGGAATCCCGATGAAATATCGTACGTTGCTCATGGCCGCGACCGTCCTGATGTTTTTGTTTGTACTCTCTGGCGCGACAATCTCTGCCCAGGAGCCCGGCGAGAAGACCTTTGCTACTCCGCAAGAAGCCGGGAAAGCGCTGCATGAAGCGGTGAAGGCGGATGACAAACCGGGGATATTGGCAGTTCTGGGTCAATCAGCCTCCAGCGTCATAGCTTCCGGCGATGAGGTACAAGATAAGAACAATGCGGAGGCGTTCCTGCGTCGATTCGAACAGATGAATCGCTGGGCAGCGGAAACCAACGGCAATCAGACGCTCTACATCGGCGCGGACAACTGGCCATTTCCCATTCCACTGAAGAAAGACGCGGCCGGACAATGGTATTTCGATACCAAAGCCGGGTTACAGGAGATTCTCTTCCGCCGTATCGGAAAGAATGAGTTTGCGGCGATCCATGTGTGTCAGGCCCTGGTGCAGGCGCAGCAGGAGTATTTCGAGCAGGCCCACGATGGAGACACGGTGCACCAATATGCGCAGCAGGTCATCAGCGACTCCGGAAAAGAGAACGGCCTGTATTGGAAAACCGGAGAGGGCCAGCCGGAGAGTCCCATTGGTCCGCTGGTAGCATTTGCTACCGCCAAAGGCTACGGAGGGCACGACACGCCACAACCTTTTTATGGCTATTACTACCGGTTGCTGACGGCGCAAGGACCGACCGGGCCTGGAGGAGCAAAGAGCTACCTGGTCGACGGAAAGATGACTGGCGGCTTCGCGTTCGTCGCTTACCCGGCGGAGTATCGTAATTCTGGAGTGATGACCTTCCTGGTGGATCAAAGCGGAATCGTGTACCAGAAAGACCTGGGACCGAACACTGCCGAAATCGCCAATCAGATAAAAGCTTATAGCCCGGACAAGACCTGGGTTACAGCCGAAACTGGCGACGAAGCCGACGATGGAAATTAGAGGTCGTCGGTCATCTCATAAATCGTTACGGGGTTGTATCAGGGTACGAGCTTTAGTCGTGCCGACACAAGCATACCGAGGATCAGGGGCCTTAGCCCCTGTAAAATCGGGAGCTCTCAGGGGCTAAAGCCCAAATCATTCAGAATCCGCATACGGCACGGCTGAACAGGCTGCGGGAAAAGTTGGAACAGCAGATCCCTCGCGGCCTGAAGGCCGCGAGGGATGACAAAAAATGAACGGCTTATCGGCACGACTGAAGTCGTGCCCTGACACAAAGCATTTATGAGATGGCCTCTAGAAGCCATCGAATTGCTGTATCTACCTTCCTAGGGTCTTACGCCGTTCGGGCATTGAGTGAGTTGAGGTACCGGATGGCTCGTGGTCACTTCAGCCGTCGCACAAAAGGCCATCTCAGCAAGGTGAACGAAGTCAGCCGCGCTGATCTAATTCTGTGTTGCCGGAGCAGTCCAAATCCAGAAAATCGTGAAGACCAAAGCAGCTGCCAAGAGGATCACTTTTAGGGCTCGGAAACACTCCAACCAAAATCTGGCTTTCACAAAGTCCTGTATCGGCAGAACGGCAGCTATGGCCGTCAAAGTGATGGCCCATTTCAACGAATTCGCGCCAGGGCTCCCTCTGTAAATGAAACTGAGCGCCACGAGGAGATAATAGGCTTTGGTGTTCAGGTCTCTGATTCGCTCCCTGATTGGGAGTTGAGATTCTATTTCCTTCACGTTCTTACTCCGATTGCAGCACTCAAAATTAGATCAGTGCCCAAGTCATCGGTGCGGCGACGGCAAGGCCCACCATTATAATGACCTCTTGAATCCAACCTCTATCACAGCGGTTAGCTGCGGTGTTGGGGCAGCCGGAGACGGGGAAGCTGCAACATCGCGCACGGCTTCTGTGCTCTCCTACGCAATCTTGCTCAGCGGGGTCCTGACCCTTGGGGTTGCGATCTACACGGTGGTAGTCAACTACTCGAACCTCCCTTTCCTGGACGGTTGGACACAGATCAAAATTGTTGCGAACGGCGGTAACCCGCTCTCACCCGCCTGGCTTTGGCAACAGCACAACGAACACCGTCTGGTCATCCCAAAGCTGTTTCTGGCCGCCGACCTGGAGATGTTTCAAGCCCGGCAAATATTTCTGCTGGCCAGCATTCTGGTAATTCAACTCCTGCATTGGGGGTTGCTGAGTTGGAGCATGTGGGTGCTGGGCGGCTGGCGCGGAGCACTGTGGCGCACAGGCGCCGGACTGGCGGCTTTCTGCCTGTTTTGTCCCTCGCAATGGCAGAACTTGACGTGGGGCTTTCAAGTTTGCTTTGTGTTGCCTCAACTGCTGGCGACTGCGTCCTTTGTGGCGCTGCTGCTCTACTGGATGGAGTCCCAGCAGAAGCCTGACCAGCAGAAGCCTCTGAAGTTTCTTATTGTGTCGGTGCTGGCAGCGCTGGGGGCCAGCTATTCTTTGTCCAGCGGTAATCTCCTGTGGCCGCTGCTGGTGGTGGCAGCGCTTTATCTACGCTTGCGAATCCGGGCCGTGCTGAGTTTTGCCATCACGGGAGCGGTTAGCACTGCGCTTTATTTGTATCGCTACGTTCGGCCACAAGACCATGGGGATCCGATGACTGCCCTGCGTACGCCGGTTACATTGCTGAAATATTGGGCGCTGTATTTCTTCAGTTCGTGGCTGCATCGGAATACTGGCACCTGGGAAATCATCGCTCTGGCCGCTGTAGCCCTCGTGGCCCTGTTGCTAATCCCCGCACTGTCCTACGCTCGCACTTCTCGCCCCTTCGCGATTCAACTGCTCCTCACTATGTTGTTCTGTGCGGGTACTGCCCTGATCACCGCAGCAGGGAGATCGAATTTCGGGATTGAGCAGGCCCGTGTTTCACGGTATCAGACGGTCGCTCTCCTCTTCTGGTGTTGCCTGGGATTGCTGTGGCTGGAAGGCAGCTTTGCAAGTTCGCGAATGCGCCACGCATTCCTGGTGGCGCAGGTTTGTCTGCTGCTGATCTTCGCGAGGGG